>JAFTDR010000114.1 GCA_017454105.1 Desulfovibrionaceae bacterium
ACCTCGTCTTCGCGTCAAGCCTTTTCGGGTTGAACGCAGGAGAAAGAGAGAGAAAAAAAAGCCTCTTGTACGAGGCAAAGTGGGTCTATGACACCGCTCAATAGGCATTAAGCACAGCAGATTAAAAAAAATTTTTCCGCGTGTACGGATTGGCATAATATCGCTCAAGCTCTCGAACCACAAAGAACCAGGCTTTTCTGTCTCTTTACAGTTCTTCTGGACTTCTCGCATCCTTTTTGTACGTCACTCATCTGACATAAGCCAAGAAGCTCTGTATCGCGATGATTTCAGCTTGAAATCGCAGGGATTGACCAATATTATTGTAATCCCGTACACGAGGAAATTTTTTATCCGATGGAGTTAGGTGGCCCGAGCCTTAACAAAGGCTCTTAGGAGCAGGAAATTGCGGAGTGTAGCATTGTACGCTCCCTCGCAATCGTCCTGGCATTGGTGTTTTCACCTAAGGGCAGATGTCAAAAAAAATCCCCCTTGCTTCCTACAAATGGTGTAGGCGCGAACACGCGAAGGGGGACGAGTTTGCTCAGAGTGATTATAGCTCTGTTGACTATCTTGGCTTTTGTGCTACTGGTACCTACAAACGCCTGGTATACTCTGGGCAAAAAAGTTTCACTTTTTAATACGTGTACTCCGGCAAAGATTAGGCAATCCTATTGGGTCTCTTTGATGCAAAAAATGTCAATTTTTTCCTGACCGCAGTATAAGGGTTCCGAAAGGAACCTACATCAGGGACGAGTGGGAATAAAGTAGCTTTGCGCCCTGTGTTTCAAAAGAGACCCAAGGCTAAAAACCTCTAGCTGGGACGCTATGGCAGGGATTGTGTAACCGCGCCACACTGCTTTCCCGAGGGTCAGGTTGCCGCCGGACCTTTTTTTATACCGTTATCTCGTCTTCGCGTCAAGCCTTTTCGGGTTGAACGCAGAAAAAAAAGCCTCTTGTACGAGGCAAAGTGGGTCTATGACACCGCTCAATAGGCATAAGCACAGCAGATGAAAAAAGTTTTTATCCTATGTAGTTAGGTGACCGCAACCGCAACAAAGACTCTTAGAAGCAGGAAATTGCGGAGGGTAGCATTTTGTACTCCCTATGGTCACTCACTCTTTCTGCCGCAATCGTCCTGGCATTGCATATTTTCACGTAATCGTATATTGTTCCGAAACCACAGTGTCCCCTTGTTTCCAAAAAATGGTGTCGGCGCGAACACACGAAGGGGGACAAGTATGCTCAGATTATAGCTCTGCTGGCCATCTTGGGGTCATCTTGGCCTTTGTACTGCTGTTACCTGCAAACGCCTGGTAAGGGTTCCGACATGTGGGAATAAAGTAGCCTTGGGCCGCAGCTTTCAAAAAAGGCCCAAGGCTAGAAAACTTTAGCTGGGACGCTATGGCAGGGATTGTGTAACCGCGCCACACTGCTTTCCCGAAGGGTCCGGGCCCAACCGGACCCTTTTTTTGTACCGTTACCTCGTCTTCACGTCAAGCCTTTTCGGGTTGAATGCAAAAGAAAAAAGCCTCTTGTACGAGGCAAATTGAGTGTACTCCTGCTTTACCCAAGTTCGTGTGTATTTTTTACACAGAACTTTCTTGGCGACGTCACACACAGTGTAGTACACAGGGACTTCTGTTCGCTACGCAGTACACACAGCAGATGAAAAACGTTTTTTTATCCTGCTTACGATACTCTTAGGCTCAGGAAATGAAATTCCCACCCAGAACGTTATACTGCGGGCGGAAATACATTTGCAAACAATTTGGCTACGAAGCCCCTTGTTCCGCGAAACTCATACATCTGGCATAGCTAAACGGCTCTGTTTATACTCTGGTCGGAAAAAAAATGCCACTTTGAGTTGAAAATACCAGACTCAAGGGCTGACACCCATTCGCAAAAATGTCAGTTTGTTTCTGGCTGGAGTATAGCTACAAGGGCTCTATGCAAGATGGAAAACCCGCATACAGTACGCTTTTGTCTCAGAAGCTCAAATGACATGCCGGGAAATTGAGAGCATTTTTACGCTCCCTACAGTCACTGCCTCTTTGTGCCGCATGCCAGAGAGTGTATGTTTTTATACTCTTAAGGATTGGCAGACTCTCGCTCAAGCTCTTGAGCCTCTAAGAATCAGAGGCCTTTTTAGTTGTCCAGTTCGCACGCAGGGATTGAACGATAGTATTGTCATCCTCTCAGGAGTTTTTTTACGATTCGCAGGAGGAAAACTGGACTGTTCAAGTCCTCATCTCGTTGGCAATCAGCAGCCAAAGGATGTATACGAACCCGGCCGACACAGAACTCTCCCGTTACTAATCTTAAGGAGAAATCGAAGCAGGCTTGCTGATCGCTTCCTGCGTCATCAAATCCGGTTTCACCGCACTCTTGCGTATCCACAGGCTATCACCGTACATCACAGCGTTTCAAGTACCTAGTTTTGCCGCTTACGATTGTCTTTTTTTTTCTCGCAACGTACTACACGCGCCTTGCCTTGGCTGTATGAAATTCTTGCAAACGACGCAGGCCCTTGCTGCTTTACCCGAGCGCATACTGGTTTTCCCTGGACAGCAATTGGTCGGCAGAAAAGAATCATTGTGCGAGTATACTCTCTTTATTTGATACGATTACCGTAGCTTTGCGCGGATTCAAGCACACAGCATACACCCTGCGACACAAATGAGCGCATTCTGGAGTTTGCGCATGTATCTTATTGTACAGGCAGCCCGTTTTGGCGATCTCATACAGACAAAACGGCTTATTCTCTCGGTTCTTACGCGGGGCTCAGTCCATCTTCTGGTTGACGCGGCCCTCGCGCCACTTGCGAAACTGCTCTATCCGAAAACAACAGTCCACACGTTCCATTTTCATGGTGTCATGAACGAGGAAACACTTTCCTTAAACAGGCAAACTCTCGCGGGACTGCGGGACATTCCCTTTACCCAAGTCTACAACTGCAATTACTCAGGTCTTACGGCCGCTGTCTGCAGACTCTTTGAGCCTGCTCTTGTCATCGGCAACCGCCCGCGCTCTGCGTTCATTGAGCGCTCCCCTCTTCTACGACGTATCTCCCGCATGACGGCGCACAGAAAATCCTCATGCTGTAACATCGAAGATGTATGGGCCCATTATGTTGAAGACCCAGTTCCTCCGGCAGCCGTAAATCCTGTGCCCCGCGCTGGAGGAAGAGGGATAGGCGTTGTTGTGGCGGGAAGGGAAAACAGACGCTCCCTGCCACCGGAGACCATATGCGCTCTCCTCACAATCTATGCGAACCAGGCAGACTGCAGGCGCATCGTCCTTCTCGGAACACAGAGTGAAAAGAAAAGCGCCCAGGCTATATGCCGCTCACTTGCGCCTTCTCTGCAAAAACTCGTCCTCGATCTCACAGGCAAAACGGACTGGCCCAGACTTATCGAAGCCGTGACGGATCTTGACTGCGTACTCAGCCCAGACACAGGTACGATGCATTTGGCCGCCCACCTCGGCGTTCCTGTCAGGGCCTTCTTCTTCTCCTCAGCCTCGTGTCACGAGACAGGCCCTTACGGCGCAGGACACACTGTTTGGCAGGCTTGTCCACCCTGCGCTCCCTGCCTTGAAGCCGCCCCCTGCCCCAACAACACACTCTGCATAGCATCCCTGAATGATCGCTTTTTTTTGCGCGCCGTGGCGCTAGGCGACAAAGCCGAACCGCCAAAAAACGTATTGTGTCTGACAAGCGACTTCGACGAACTCGGTTTAGTCTACCGCGCAACGGCCGGCACAGATCCCAAAGCAGATTTCCGCAATGCAGAGCGTGCTTTCCTCTCATCAGCTATCCTGCACAAAGCCCTTCGCGCTGACACAGCGCGTCTGTCTCGCGAGGAGGACGAACTCCTAAGAGAGATTTTCGCTCAGGACAGCGACTGGATGCTCCCGCCCGACCGGTACCTGTAATGGAATTCGCCATGAAACAAAATCTGCGTGTCCTTCTCGTTCTTCCCATGTACGGCGGCTCTCTTCCCATAGGCCGCTTTTGCGCACAGGCGCTGGAATCAATTGGCGCGGGTGTGCGTGTCTTTGAGGCGCCAGTCTTCTATCCCACCTTCACGGGACTGCGCTCCCTTGACCTCGCACCCGAGCATATCACATCGCTCGAACGCTCCTTCCTCCAGGTTGTGGGTCAGGCGATCTTTGCTCACGTCCAGACCTATGAGCCGCACCTTGTGCTTGCCATGGCGCAGGCCCCGCTCTCAAAACAAATTCTCAACCGTTTGCAACGGCTCGGCATACGCACTGCCATGTGGTTTGTCGAGGACTACGCGCTCTTCACCTACTGGAAATACTACGCCCCCCTATACGACGTCTTCTGCGTCATTCAAAAAGAGCCCTTTCTCACAGAACTCGCAGCGATCGGACAGAAACACGCACTCTATCTCCCTCTTGCCGCTGATCCTGGAATCCACAAAAAAGTCTCACTAAGCCCCCAGGAAAAACAGTACTACGGAGCCGATATCGGCTTTCTCGGCGCAGGCTACCCAAACCGCAGACTGGCCTTCCGTCCTCTGGCAGGCAAAAATTTCAAAATCTGGGGCTCGGACTGGGACAATGAGCAGATCCTCGCAAAAAATATCCAGAAAAACGGCCAGCGCATAGAGCTTGAGGAAAGCATCAAGATATACCAGGCAACAACCGTCAACCTCAATCTCCACTCAAGCGTGCATGTCGACACACTCATAAGTCACGGGGATTTCGTCAATCCGCGGACCTTTGAACTCGCTTGCATGGGCGCTTTCCAGCTCGTTGACACACGCTCCCTTATGCCGGAACTCTTTGCGCAAGACACAATAGCCTCTTTCGACACAATGGAGGAATTCTACGAGAAAATCGAATTCTTCCTGCACCACCCAGAAGAGCGCGCATCCTTCTGCGCGAAAGCTCAAGCGACAGTCATCCAAAAGCACACCTACGCCCACCGCATGAAGACTCTTCTCGCAGCCATTGAAAAGGATCTAGGCTGGCCAAGCTTCGCAAAAGATCAGAGCCCGCAGGCAGACAAACCCTACGAGAAAGACCTTCAGAATCTTCTCGCATCGCTGCATGCGGGCCCAAACGCGACCTTCAAGGATGTTATAGCTCGTCTGCGAAAACAAAGCGGAAAACTCACCGAAACCGAAGTGAGCCTTCTTTTTCTCGACGAATGGCACAAACAATATTTTCCAGACGCCTAGCGAAGCCACTCGCCGACAAGCGGCACAACCGTCATAAGGGCCACGCAGTCGGCAAGCACGACCCAGACCTTGTGCCGCAAAGGATACTGGCTTCTGCTGAGCACTGAGAAGAGCAGGGAGACAAAAAGCCACACCAAAAAAAGCAGCAGTTCTGAGCAGAGCGGAAGCAGTGTCAGCCAACCGCGCTCCCACTGGAGATACCCCTGCACCCCAAGAAAAGCGGCCAGTATACAACAGAGCAGGAAACCAAAGCGAGCCGCATACCTGAGACTGAAGGTAAGAACAATTGCGTAATGATCTCTGCCGTAATCGTGTACAGAGCGCAGGGCGAGAAAACCAAAAGAGGCGAACACAGCGGGGATTGCGAAAAAAAGAGGCAGAAGAGAACAGGTCATGGCTAGGTGCGGCGAAACAAGAAAGGCTTCGAGGTCCCAAAGGCGTATCTCTCCCAGACTTCCTTGTGTCCCACTCTGTATGCCAAAGCCCGACAGAAAATCTCTGCCGAGCGCAAGTGCATCCCCCACAATATCCCCTGTCCCAGCAAATGAAATGCCCTGCGAAAGCCCCCGCAAAAGACACCAAGACCACAGAAGCGTGGCAGTCCCCGCAACAACAAGCAGAAGACCGTTCAACCACCAGAACACGCGGTGTTTTCCTGTGAACTTCCAAAACAGAAGAGCCAGGGTGAGCAGCAGAACAAGAACGGCAGGCAGAAGAGCTGAGAGGACAAGGATAATGTCCCAATCTGGCGGCAGCTCATAGCCGTTTCTCCAGAAAAACCAGCCCCCCGCACCGAAGAGCGCTATCCAGCCGGAAACAACCGCAAGAAGCGCTATTTGACGGGCCCCCTTGTCGTATGAGGTGCGCCGGCTTGTGACGGCAAGGCTGCGTCCAGAGACAAGAAAAGCGCATGTGCCGGAGATTGCCAGGAGAAGAAGAAAGGGGAGATACCAGGCAACCTGCTCAAAGCGCTCGCCAAGCCAAGAAAAATACGAAAGAAGTTCCGCAGAAAACTGCGGAATGAGCTGAGTAAATGACTGCATGAAGAGTCCCAGTGATGTTAAACGTGGCATGCTTGCACTTTTTTGCAATCACCGATAAAGGTAACGCTTCACCTTTTTGCCGAATTTTTAGCAGATCCGCAAGACATCCCACAGTCTTCCCTGTACGGCTTACGCCGAACGCTAAAAAAATGCCGCCTGTACGGATACAATGCGATTCAGTCACAGACGTGCGAAACTGTACAGCGACTCGTTCTTTGTGGCTTAGGAGCGTACACGCTAGTATGCCAATCCGCGCACGCGGAAAAAATTGCGCAAATGCAACTGTGGGTCTATCATGCCCCGATACACTCTCTTCCTGCGGCTGACTCGTACCAGACAGCGTCCTGCAAGAAAAGTGCGCGCACACTCGTGTTCGGCTTCGATACAGGAAGAAAAGGCGCAGCGTACCAGATTCGTCTGAGACAAACGGAGAAGACCATGCCCTTTTTAAGGAATTTGAAAGACTTGGCTTGCCAGTGAAAAAGATACAAAAACAATGGATGTGAGGTTCATCAAGTCACGGGTCACCACGCACCCGTAAGTGGCCATAGGACGAAGGTTCGCATACGCCGGGCAAGAATGGATCTGAGCAAAGCGGGTTCCAGGGTACAACCCATGGAACGAAAGGCAAAAAATGGGATCGTGGAAATATTGCCGTCTTCTTAACAGAGCAGACGGTTATTCGTACCACTACAAAAAAGGGATCTTCGATAGGTTTCGTGGGTAAGCAAGGTACGGGCAGGCAGCGACATTCCCCGTCGGCTCCGCTCGCTCTTGGGCATCTCACCTTTGTTGCGCTTCGGTGCTTCAGCAGAAAAACGCGCTCTGCTTCACCAAGGAAGCTTCCCTGCGCCGCATCTAACGCCTTTTTCGACCTTGCAGCGGCGTC
>JAFTDR010000115.1 GCA_017454105.1 Desulfovibrionaceae bacterium
ATATAAAAGGGGAGCTGTGGTAAGCGGCTCCCCTTTTGTGTGCTTGGCATGTCTATCGCTCCAATGGAGTCACACCAATAATCCGGCCCGCTCGGGGCAAGGAAAGAGGGAGGCGGTTCTTGGGCGCTTTGCACACGTAACAGTCTCCCGTCTCCATTCGAGAGATATAAGCCAGAAAAAAAACTTGGCGCCATGGCTGAGGTTCCTGAAGTATTGGCCTCTAAGCCACGGAGGTAATGAAGCCAGAAAAAAAGTGACTGTGCCAGATATATGATATTTCTGGAACAAGGGACTTCGTAGCCAAAGTGGCTGCAACTGTATTTCTGTCCGCAGTATATAAGAGGATGGAGGTTCTTGGGAGAACTTCGCAAACCGGCCATTTTCGGTGGTCTCATGCAAAAAAAGTCTCTGCGTGACCACTGGGCAGAAAAAAATCGGACTGTATACGCGCGCTCTTTGTCGGAAAAAGCTTGAGTTGAAGAGCGCGCGTCTCTTTGTGCCAAGAGCGCTCTCGCATTGGCAGCTATTCTTCCTGCAGGAAGAGTCAAAAAAAATCCTCGCGCAACACTTGCTTTCTGCGGGGAGCATGTATTTCTCGCCGCAGTATGTGTCGGAGTAAGAGAAGGCTGCGAAAGTCTCTTTGTACACCGTGATTTTTTTGACTATTCCTTAGCAATCAACGATTCTACCTTTTCAATCTGCGCCCTAAGTGCCGCCAATTCCTTTTTGAGTTCGGATGATGCACTCTTTTCCTTGTCTGCCTGCGCGCGGGCATCCGCCATGCCGCCAACAACAATCGCGATAAAGACATTGAGGACGACAAATGCGCTCAAAAGGACATAGGGAATGAAAAAGAGGTAGGCGTACGGAAAAGCGTCCATGACCGGCCGGGCTATTCCCATGGCCCAGCTCTCAAGGGTCATCACCTGAAAGAGTGTAAAGAAGGACGCGCCAAGGGAGCCAAACCATTCGGGAAAGGTGGGGCCGAAAAGTTTTGTGGCTATGACGGCGAAGGTGTAGAAGAGAACCAGCATGAGAAGACTGATCCAGCCAATGCTGGGAAGCGAGAGCAGGAGCGACTGCACAATAATGCGTAGTCTTGGGATGCCTGAGACAAGACGCAAAACCCGCAAAACGCGCATTGCGCGCAGAACGCTCAGCCAGCCGACAGCCGGCACAAAGGATATGGCCACAACGAGAAAATCAAAGATGTTCCAGGCATCCGTGAAGAAACGGAGCCGCAGGGCGAGAATCTTGAGCAGAAGTTCCACCACAAAGATGGCCAGAGCGACATGATCAAGGAGTGCGAGAAGAGGCCCGGCAGAGCTGACAAGAGTTGGAAACGTTTCAAGACCCAAGGTGATTGTGTTGACTACGATGACAACAAAGATGAAGCGCTGAGCGCGTTCACTTAAAATCCAGTGATACCACGGCATGCTTCTACCCCGCCTCAAGACTGTTTCTTCTCTTCGGCTTCGTAGCGGGCAAGCAGAGTTTCTACTGTTTCCATATGCGTCTTCAGTTCCTGCAGTTCCTTATGCAGGCGCTGCTTTATGTCGCCTTCGCCTTCGCAACTCAGTTCCTTGCGCGCGTCATCCATACCCCCGATTAAAATCGCGATGAAAACGTTCAGAACAATAAAGGCGCTTAACAGCACAAAGGGCACGAAGAAAAGATAGGCGTGCGGGTAGGTTTCCATGACTGGACGGGCTATGCCCATTGACCAGCTCTCAAGAGTCATGACCTGGAAAAGGGTGAAAAACGTTGACCCAAGCGAGCCGAACCATTCGGGAAAAGCCGGGCCGAAAAGTTTTGTGGCCATGACGGCAAAGGTATAAAAAAGAATCAGCATGAGCAAGGTGATCCAGCCAATGCTTGGAAGCGAGAGCAGTAGAGACTGGACAATCATGCGAAGTCTTGGCATACCCGAGATAAGGCGCAGTACCCGCAAAACCCGCATCGAGCGGAAGACGCTGAGCCAGCCGACATTGGGGATAAAGGAAATCGCGACTATTGCAAAGTCGAAAAGATTCCAGGGATCCCGCACAAAACGCATGCGCAGCGCGAGCATCTTCATGACAAGCTCAACCACAAAGATCCACAGCGCGACCTCATCGACAATGTGGAGCAGGGGACCGGTTGCCGCGACGATTCTGTCATCGGTTTCGAGGCCAAGCGTGATCGAATTGATAATGATGACAACAAAAATGAATTTCTGAAAACGTTCATCCAGCGCGATATTGTACCAGGGCATACAAATCCTTTTTTTTCAGACAAAGAGAATAGGCCACTCAACGCAAAACAACAGTCTCACTGGAGGCGCGAGCCAAAAGCCTCCGTTCGTTCCTCCTTCTGCGAAAACATTGACCGGCGGGACATAACGCCTCTTTTTGTCTGTCTTGCGCTTTCTTCTTAAAAAAGCAAGAAGGCAGACGAAAGCACTGTGTCATCACCAGGATATTTGAGGCCCAGAACAGCAGCAGCGTTTTTTCTGCACGTGTTCACCGCTCAGCCGTGTAAAAAACACTGGTGAGAAGGCGTCCCTTGCGTGCCTTGTCTTTTGGGAATGACATGAACCAAGCGCGGGCGCCCATCTTTTTGAAGAATCGGCAGATTTCAGCAAAAAGCCTGTGGAAAGTCAAACAAATGCGCATTGTTCTCGAACAAAGCTCAACGGGTCCCTCGGTTGAGGAAAACAAGAAGGCATAGGCGATGCGTTCATCCATGGAGCCTCTCTTTGCGCGGATTGAGTTCTTCCTCCAGAAGCCTGTGTCCAGCCCCTTGGTCTTGACAGAAAAGCCCACACAGAACCACGTGACGCACCCTTTGCCAAGAGTGTACGCACTTGGCCAGTGAACTCGATATTGCTGCTGTTCTTGGCTTTGCCACGCGGGCTTTAAGCCAGAAACAAAATGACATTTGTGAACGGGAGTCAGCACGTCAAGTCTGGTATTTTCAAATTCAAGTGGTAACTTTTTTTTTCTCATCCCAGCATACAACGCTTCCTGTGATCGGCCGATCTGCTCATGAGGGCTAGCGAAAGATGCATTGTAAATTCCCCGCACAGCGAGTTATACTTAAGCTAGAAACAAACTGACAGTTTTGCGAACGGGATCAGCACTCAATTCTGGTATTTTTAATTCCAAGTGGTAATTTTTTTTTCTGACTGCAGTACATCTACACGGAGGAGAACCACAGTCCTTCTGAGCTTCCAACCCCAAAAAAGTCAGCGAAACGGATCTGTTGAGCTACAAAGAGTCTATGAGGCTTATCGTCTCTGAAGCTACATTTCATGCCGGAAAATGATTTTTCGCTTCGGTCAATTACCTTTATCGTCTACCGCGCACTGTTTGACGAAAAAGCTCTGAAGATGACCAATGGCTCAACATTGCTTTTTCCGATTGGTATCTACTATGGTGATCTTGGTCTGCTATCCGTTCAATGAGAGAGATTCACGACCCAAGAGAACAGGATTCAGATAACGGCTTCCAGGCACAGGCACTCTTTGACTATTTTGTCGTAGACGTAGGTCGGCTTGACCCTAAGCTACTTGAACAGGATAGTTTGCCAGGAAGGTTGTTCAGACTGGAACGAGTGAAAGATGAAAAAGATAGCGCAGCTCGCTTTCGGGGAGAAGGAGGACATCACGAATTGGCGTGGATTTTGTGTGGGTGGGTCAAAAGAATTGCCCTTAAACGACTGACGATAGATGCTAAAGAGTTCGAGGCTATTCACGAACTGGAGGAGTTCGGTACTATGTTAGAGAATGTGTTACCTGATTGGGAAGCGAGAGTAGAAAAAAAAGCAAGAAATGAACGTGATCGTGAAATTGCTAAAAAGATGCTGGAAGGTAACGAGGCAATAGAGAAGATTATGCAATTTACAGGACTTTCAAGACAAGACATCTTGGCACTAAAGACAGAAAATGCTAATGCTTGAAATTTAATATAAAAAAAAGAGCTTCGATAAGAGGCTCTCTATTCTGTTTCACATAGGATCCTATCGCGGGTCAACGGTGCTACGCGGCGTTTATAGTTCTTCAAATCGTATCAGAGGTAACAAAGTCCGCATTCTACCATTAGAGATTCCAGAAAAGCTTGCATAAATCGCGCATTCCACCGCACACCCGTGAGCGGATACCATTCAACAGAAGTCTTGCAATGACATTTTCGAAAGGCATTAAAGGATTGCCGCTATGTAATATGACCTATACCATAAATAGTACCTGCAAAAAACAATGATCAACTCCGTCTTTTGGCGGGTTATTGGTACTCTTTGTATTCTGTTACCAAATACATTTTTAGTCGTAAACTAGGGGCAATGATAATCAAGCTTTTTACATCTGTCTCACAGGGCTTTTTTTACTCCTACCCAACGTAAAGACAGACGTGACGAGCAACAGTCTTTGCGTCAACCGTAGGTGTCATGACGTAATCATCGTAGCAGTAATTTCTTACTACTCCAGTTTGGTGAACTATTTGAAGGAAGCCCACCCCTTTATGGGCTGTGGTAGTTCACTTATAAGGGCGTGCCGAACTGGATTGGGACGGATGGCAAGGTGACGATACAGATTTCAGGGCAAGAGACTGTCTAGACTGAACTCACAGAAGGCACAAAGGGGTTGTCTCATTGCGCAGATTAGCAAGAAAGCCGGTCTCTTGCATCGAGCGCTTGAACCAGTATTTCAAAGGACACCGAGAAATAGATGCGGCCTATGGCGGGGATTCAAGTGGAGACGGGGAAGAAATAGGGAGTTTTTCAAAGAGCATGGAGATGTTTATCTGGACTATTATTAACTGCCATGATTATATGCTGGGAGTCGTCAAGTACTGGCGATAAATCCACATGATTTCGCGTTTACCGTGGGCCACTTCACTTCCACTTGACAATAATAAAATGGCTCTAGTCTGAAAAGAAGGATTGTTGTTGATAAGGAACTGTAAAAGAGTATCTTGAGATTTTTGTCGAAACTGCTAGACAGTTTCTACAGCAGAATTGAACGTCATTTTTAATAAACCAGAGCTTTGTAACTGCCCTCAAAATCCCTGGGTTAATCTTTCATAGTTGGGAATGTCCTCGTGCCACTGAGGTCAACAAAGAGCCGCCGCAAGCCTTTCATACTTTCCATAGCAGACAGTCAAGAAATATGTTAATAAAGCCTCACATTGTTAAAAAAAAGCATCCTTTCATTGACGTCGATTCATGGAGACATGGGAAAGGCTTTTGGTCAGTGGCACCTTTAAAACTCTATATTTTTAATTTTTTTTCTGATGTTGCGTCATTTCTCAGGAATCAATAAAATATCTTAAATTTTATCTTATCGGGAATTAACTATGGACTTAAATACAGCAGTGTCTTTTGCAAATTCTGCCATTAAAAATTTGCAGTTAAACGAATGACAGGCCCGACAACTCTTAGGAGCAATTGCTATTGCTGCTAATACTCGTGGGGCAATCTCTCTCCTAAATCGAGAGACTGGTTTTTCCCGAAATACTATTGGTAGAGGTATTGAAGAAGTTAAACAATCTGGATGGAATTTAGAGAATAAAAATTCAACAGTAACCAAATGTCTATATAATGTAGAAAATAAAATTCCGAAGAAAAAACTGAACGGTTACTCATGCGAATATAGGTATTCTAATTTTTATGATGAATTAGAAGATATCGTTAATGGCTTCTTATTTTTTGATATAAATGGCAACATTTGTTCATGCCTTAGCCTGAGTGAAATACAGGAAAAATTATTAGATAAAGGCATAGATATTCATCGTTCAACGATTACAAGAAAATTGAAGGAAATAAATATCAAAACATTCAGAAGTAAAAAAGCATATACAAAATTTGATCCAATAGATACTTTTTTAGATATACCTGAGAGTAGTTTTAAAAATTCTTCTATATTGGCTTCCGGTGATAAGAGAGAAGATTACACATCAACTTCTTCGGCAGAACCTACGAGTTATGTGGAGTCAAGTGTTGAAGTCACTTCAGAAGAAAATAAATCTATTGTTGAAATTACAAAAGACAATCCAGATGATCATCGAGATATAAATTCATATTATCCTCAAGTAACTTTGATGTTTCTGAAGATAATAATAAGTTTTTACGTTGAATTTTTTCCTAATAATCTGAAGATAGATACTCATTTTGAAACAACTGTGGATCGATTTTACAGTATTTTTCTTCATTTTCCAGAATTAAATTTTGCACCTTTTGATGATAAAGTTGACTATTTTCTTTCTTTTGACTGTTTTGCAGAACTGACGAGGAAGAGTAATCCTACCTTGAAATACTTATAAATTTATTTGAACCGAAGATAAATAACAGAACAAGAAAGAGAAAAAAATGGAGAAACGGCAAATGTGTAGTCGTGCGCAAAAGAGAAGAAAGTACTTATTACAAGGTTAAGGATGAGTACCCATTCATTGCTATAATTCTTTCTTATATTTTGCGAAGAAGTACTTATGGAGATCCACAAAGTCCTCTTCTCTGGACTTCAAAAAGTCTAAGAAAAATTAAATGCGCTCTCAGAAGTCTCGGAGTTTTTATTTCACACACCACCATCGGAAAACTCCTGCGGGAGTCGGGGTACTCGAGTAAGAAAAACAAAAAAATGGAGCAGATTGGTAAAAAACATCCTGATGCAGACGCCCAAATGATAAATATTTCTCTAAAAATAGAGAAATTCCAACAAGAGGGCTTCGTAATCTTATCAGTAGATTGTAAAAAGAAGGGTGCGACACGAGGGCTATACCTCATGTGGATGGAACAGCCACTTAATTGGATGAGCCGTTCAATTAAAAACTAGCCTTTTGCAGGTCAGATCGTAAGGTTGGGCCTGAAGC
>JAFTDR010000116.1 GCA_017454105.1 Desulfovibrionaceae bacterium
GGTGTAAGAGACGAAACTGAATCACTGAGGGTGTAATACCCAGTGGTGATTAACCTAAATGAAGAGCCGTGTGCGGGAAAACTGCACGCACGGTTCTGTGCGGGGGGCGTTCAGTAATGGGCGTCCCTACCGCGTCTTCCGCGTGTACGGATTACAGTAATATCGTTCAACAGTGGACACTGCTCGTGACGCGGACCTTCATCTGCCTCTGTAGTCAGTGACTGCAAAAAGGAAGCAAGAATGCCATGAGCAACTGAAGAGTCTGGTTCTTTGTGGCTCACGAGCTTGACCGATACAATATTAATCCGTACACGCGGAATATTTTTGATGGTGTGATATCCCCCCCTTAGGTCGTTAAACTAAAAGAAGTCTTACTTAGATTTTTGAAATTCCGGCATTTGATTGCGGATTGTATAGCAATAGGATCGAGAAACTCCGGTTTCCTCTGCAATATCAACCATTCGTCTCTCAGGATTTTCGCGAATAAGTTTTCTGACAAGTTCTTTCTTTTCTTCTGTTACAAATATCGCTCGACCATTTGCATTGTGTTCTCTTGGTTTTTTGACTAGGCATTGCTTATTGATTTTGCTACGTAACGCCGCAACCTGTTTGGCATATTCTTCTTTGGGTATACTGCCGGATAGAGTTATTCCTTCATCATAAAAGATGACTGTAACCTCTTTTACCCTCATTTTTTTGAGAAAGCATGTCAGTTTTTTTCCGTTATCAGCAATACGCCGTACATTTTGAATGTGAATGACATCTCCCATTACAACATCATTAAACAGCTGACGCAATTTCGGGCAATTCTCTTCCAATGTACAGACATCGTGATAATATATATCAAAATGTACCGTTTCTAATTGATTTGAAACGTCAGTTCCTTCTGTCCTGATATACGCTCTGTTCATAGCAGGTCTCCTTGCATTGTATGATGTATGTTTTTCTTATATTTTTATCCGCATGAAAAGTGTATGTAATTTAATGATATCAAGGCAAATTTTAAAATCCGGATATTCGTTAAATTCTAGGGTATAAAAATTTGTGTTTTCCATATAGGATCCTAGTATATGTAAAAAGCTAACTTGAACATTTTGCGGATACACAAAGATCCGTTTACAGTATAGTATTACGGTTCTACTGATTGATTGCAATAGACTTGGGGGAGCTTATGGCACAGAGGCCAGATACTCTCACAGTGAGGGGGCGCCACTCATTGCAATCAACTTCTCGAATTGTACCACACCTATGGGAGAATGCGGACTTTGTCGACAATGACATAGCTGGAAGGTACTAAGCCTGTGGCGGTGCGAGTACGTGGGTTTTCGTTATGGCGCGCGAGTGCTTGCAGTACACTTGCCCAAAAGCCCGCTTGTCTGGTCAATTTGCTCTGGCACTTCTTTGTTCTTGAGAAGGGAGAGGGAATCAGGAGCGCGGCCTGGACGCTTTTTTCTGGCTTTGCGGGCTGCATTTTGCTTTTGATAGCGAGGACTAATCCCTGCCTGGCATATTGTGCGAGCGCAGGGAGCAGTCTGTGGCCGTTTGTGTAGGCAATTCATTTGGGAAAAAAGGTCTTTTGGTTCGCATGCAATCTGGATGTGCAGGATTGTGTAGCCGCAGCTCGTTATCAGAATCGCTCTGTGACAGGTTAGGCTTGTCGTCTGCATCCGAAAAAGAAAGCGGTCGGATGTCTCAGTTTTGCAAAATCAAGAAATACTCAGCTTCATAAAGATTTTCCCCTAGGCGGACGATGTCAGAGTGCAACTCTTAGCGTTCTGCGTACAAATCAATGTGCGCTCGAGCTCCCAGCAGGCTTTGGTTTTCCTGCCGCGCGCAAAGGAGAGGTTTGGCTAGGGGATTGCGTTGTGAACTCTTTTTTTAAGGCCGTCCTGTTTGTCTTCTGAAAAATGTTTGGAATAGTGGGCCGAGATCCTCTGCGCAAGCGTCTGCAAAGGCGTCACAAAGCCAGAATAGCCTATTGTGTAGAGGGTTTGCACGCTGATTCGCCGATTCTGTTGCGGATCTGGCGGCAGAGGCCAAGGAGGGCGTTGTACTCCTTTTCGCTTAAGCGCAAGCGAGAGAGGAGCCTCTGCCAGGGGAGAAAGAAATAATCGCTGTTGTCGCCATGGAGTGAGTCAAGGAGGAGAAGCGTTTCCTTGAAGGTTGCAAGGAGAAAGCTTAACTGCTTGTGGGTGATGTATTGCGCTTGCGCAGGGTGCGCGTCGCGCATGTGTGTTGCGCACTCGTAGAGGAGGATGAGAACAGCCTGGGCGAGGTTTAGGGAATGGGCCCCCTCGGTTGGTATTGTGACAAGATCGTGGCAATGCGTGATTTCCGCATTTTCAAGGCCGCGATCCTCTGAGCCAAAGAGAATGCTGACAGGGATCTTTCCCTTGATGCGGGTGGTAATTTCCTCTGCGATCTGTTTTGGACTCTTAAGCGCCGTGCGCCATCCTCCTCGTCTTGCTGTTGTGCCGACAACATAGCTTGTGTCTGCGACCGCATCCTCTATGCTCGCATCGATTGTGAGGGATTCTAAGATGGGAAGTCCCTTAGGCGTTGCGAGCGGGGCCGCTTTCGCAGGATCCCATAGCTCTGGGGCAACAAGATGCAGTTCCCGCACGCCCATGTTGGCACAGGCCCTCGCGGCCATGCCAACATTTTCTGGGAAGCGCGTGCGCACAAGCACAATGCGAAGGCCATCGAGCATAGCTCTTCCTATTTTTTCTTGCGGAGATCCTGAACGCGGACCGCCTTGCCTTCCGCGAGCGGGATGCTGTTGCTTTCGACAAGCTCGACTTGCGGGGTGACAAGGATTTCATCCTTCAGGGCATGGGCGATTTTCTGCTGCAGTTTGCGGAGAATGCGCACATCCTCGATAAAGAATTCGTCGCGTATTTCGACCTTGACCCTAAGCACATCGCCATAGCCGTCGTTCTCAAGAACGATGAGGTAGTTCTTACCGACTTCCTCAAAGGTCATGATAACCTGTTCAATCTGCATGGGGTAGATATTCACGCCCTTGACAATCATCATGTCATCGGCGCGGCCAAGAATTCTGTCCATGCGGCGGTGTTTGCGGCCGCAGGGGCAGTCGCCTGGAAGGAAGCGGGTCAGATCCCGCGTTCTGTAGCGGAGAATCGGCATGCCCTGCCGGCAGAGGGTTGTCATGACAAGCTCGCCGATTGTGCCGTCTGGAACAGGTTCTCCAGTTTTCGGATCAACTATCTCTGGATAGTAGGCGTCCTCCCAGATGTGCAGGCCATTTTGCTCAAGACATTCGAAGCCGACACCTGGGCCGTTCATTTCCGAGAGGCCGTACGAATTGTAGACCTTCATGGCAAAGAGACTTTCAAGACGTTTGCGGAACTCTTCAGTATAGGGCTCAGCACCAACTAAAGCGATACGCAGCGGGAAGTCTTTCGGATCCTTGCCCATTTCGCGGAGTTTCTCGCCTACGATCAGAGCGTAGGAGGGGAGGATGTGGGCGACAGTTGTGTGGAAGTCTAAGGCGAGTTTGATCTGGCGTTTGGTGTTCCCAGCTCCAGCCGGAATGGTCAGGCAGCCGAGACGCTCGGCTCCGTAATGGATGCCGAGACCTCCGGTGAACAGGCCGTAGCCGGACATATTCTGGAAGACATCTTCCTTGCGCACGCCGATCATATACATGCACCGGGCCATGAGATCGCTCCACCAGTTGATGTCATTGGCTGTGTGGCAGATGGCGACAGGAGTGCCCGTTGTGCCGCTTGAGCAGTGCATGCGGACGATTTCGGATTTCGGGACTGTGAGCAGGCCTGTGGGATAGGTGTCGCGCAGATCCTGCTTGGTTGTGAAGGGGATGCGGCGCACATCATCGAGCGATTTGAAGTTTTCCGGCGTGACACCGGCGTCCGCTAAGCGCTTGCGGTAGAATTCACAGGTGCTTGCCCGTTCGATTGTTGTTTTAAAGCGCGTGATCTGCGTCTGTTCTATATGATCGCGTGTCCATGTTTCTGCCAGATCGTAGACATCCATCATAGCGTGTTTTCCCGTGAGTTTTTTTGGTGCTGCGAGGCAAGACCGTGGATGAGGCCGAAGCAGCCAGCCTGCATCATATCGCCGCAAGGATTTGTGAAGCGTCCTAGGCCCGCATACTTTTCCCTGGCGGGACCTGTAATAAAGGTCGCATCGAAACTGCCGGCTTCTTGTGGACGTTCAGCGTACGCTGTTCCGTGACCCCGTTCCTCTTGTACCTGTTCAATGGGGAGCCAGCCTAAGCGGAAGTCATGGAGATCGCGGGATAGGTGATCTTTGTCCACAAGTCCTGTGTGCTGCTCATAGAGGCCGAAGACCCGGCCTTGGTAGAGAAGGGCTGCGAGGATATGTGTATTGCCGGCATTGACAAGCGTGATTCCTTCGCGGAAGGATCGGTCAACGAGGCTCTGTTCGCAGAGAAAGCCGAGAAGAGCGCTTGTGCCTGTGTCCGCGACCGGCCCTGCCGTGGACTGTGCAAGCGCTGCAAGACGCGTCAGGGGCTTGGGAACTGTGTGGTAGATCCAGGAGGAAATCTCCTTTGACTCGCAAAGGAGTGTTTTCCAGGTCTGCATGCGGAATGTCCGGTTGCCGGCAGGTGAGAAGCCGTGATCTTGCGCTGAGGCGATTGTGAGCGAGGGGAGGGGGAGGTTGAGCATGGTCAAGAGGTTGAACCAGAATTCCTGGGAAAAGTCCGCCAAATGGATGGGATAGGCTCTTTGCGGACAGCACTCTCTCAACTCAATGCCCATAGCCTGCACGCGCTTTTGATCGTCATGAAGTGTTGCTGCGGCGGCTTCTGTTGCGTAGACCTTGAGGCCCAAAGCAATATGCCTTGTTACGGCCTCTCCTATTCCCCCACCCATCGTTGAACCAAAGAGAAAGATGTCGCGCTTTTTCTCTGTGGCCTCATGGATGAGGTGGGCGATGCGTCGTGCGGGAGAGGGAAAAACCCAGCGGGGCCAGTTGTACAAACTCTCGTTTGGTAGGGCAAGAAGAGCGTCTTGAGTGCCGCTGCCTATATCCAGACAGAAAACAGGTCCTGTCTGTGTAAGAAAATGTTCTACTGTTTCGTTCATCACATCGTCAGCGTAAAAACCCTGGGGGAAACGCTGTCCTGTTTTGCTTCCAAGTCATCTGGGAAAACTGACTTTGCCTGTGCGCTCTCTATGAAAGTTGAAAAGCAACGCGGTAGGCGTTGCTTTCGTATGCAAAAAGCCTTGGTCTGGACGGTACATCTAGTGGCAGCCGCCGCAGCAGCTTCCACAACCACCACCTTCAGTGACAGGCAGCGGTTGTTCTGGATCCACGACAAAGCCCATATAGGTGAGATCGATTTTCACACTTTTCACTTGCGCGAGCAGATCTTTGTCAATGCAGAAAGAATAGTCTCCGTTTTTTTCAACAACATCGTTTTCCGCCGCATTGTCCAGGGCAATTTGCAGCATTGGGCCATGGCAGGCGTTGACAGAGTAGATGCGAATGCTTTTTTGTTCCTCGGGCTTGGAGATAAAGAAAGCGTCGAGTTCCTTGCGGGCGCTGTCTGAGAGTTCAAGCATACAAACTCCTATAGCGAGTCGCTCTTGCGACCTGTTTTTTGTTTTAAGGTTTTGCACGGGAAAAAAAGATATGTCAGGCGTGCTTTTCTGTCAATTGATGGCTTGTTTCTTTTTTTCTGCACACTCTGCTAAGGCTTCATAGATGACTTTTGCGAGATACTCAAGGTCCTCTTCTGGTGTGCAGTAGG
This sequence comes from Desulfovibrionaceae bacterium, assembly GCA_017454105.1. GTDB lineage: Bacteria > Desulfobacterota > Desulfovibrionia > Desulfovibrionales > Desulfovibrionaceae > Desulfovibrio. Next base: position 5,762 of record JAFTDR010000116.1, read on the forward strand.
GGGGCATAATGTAGACAAGGTCACTAAAGGGCCGAATCCACACGCCGTGATCCGTGAAAAAGCGTGTGAGAGAGGCCGCATTCACCTTGTCCTTTGTCTGCACAACGCCGATATCGCCAAGGACGCGGACATCGCTGACATTTGGGAGGTGCGCGCAAGGTGCGAGAGCGCGGGAGAGGATTGTTTCGATTGTTTTGACTTTTTTCTGCCACGTCCCGTCGAGAAGAAGGTCAAGGGAGGCGTTGGCAACAGCGCAGGCGAGGGGATTGGCCATAAAGGTTGGGCCATGCATAAAGACATTGTTTTTTTGGCAGATGCCCCAGGCGACCTTGTCTGTTGAGATGGTCGCAGCAAGCGTCATTGTGCCTCCGGTTAAGGCCTTGCCCAGGCAGAGGATGTCGGGGGTAACGTTCGCCCATTCAAGGGCGAAGAGTTTGCCTGTGTGGCCGAAGCCTGTTGCGATTTCATCAAAGATGAGCAGGCAGTCATAGGCCTTGCAGAGATCGGCTATGCCTTTAAGGTACTCTGGATGGTAGAACCACATGCCCCCTGCCCCCTGGACAATGGGTTCTAGGATAACGGCGCAGATTTCGTGTCCGTGTTTGGCAAAGGCCTCTGTGACCGGGTCCAGGGTTTCTTTGCGCATTGGCTGATCAAAACGGCAGGCGGGACGAGGCACAAAATATTGTTTTGCGAGTCTATCGCTAAAGAGTTGGTGCATGCCGTTTACTGGATCGCAGACGGACATGGCCCCCATGGTGTCGCCGTGGTATCCGCCAAGAGGCGTAAGAAAGCGTGTTTTTTCAGGCGATCCTGTTGCGTTTTGGTATTGCAGGGCCATTTTCATGGCGACCTCAACGGCCACTGAGCCGGAATCGGCGAAAAAAACCCGAGAGAGTGTGGGCGGAAGGAGGCTGACAAGCCGTTCGGCAAGGCGCACAGATGGAGCGTGGGTCAGCCCTCCAAACATAACATGGGGAAAGGTCGTGGCCTGTGCTTTGAGGGCCTGCACGATGTGCGGGTGTCTGTAGCCGTGGATCGCAGACCACCAGGAACTCATCCCGTCAATGAGCGAGCGCCCGTCTGCAAGCTGAATGCGGTTTTTGTAGGTATTGACCACAGGGTAGAGCGGGTCCGGCTCTTCTCCTTCTTTTGGCACACGGCTATAGGGATGCCAGATATGTCTGCGGTCCCTCTGAACAAGAGTGGCCAGGCTGTCCTCTTTTTTCTCCTCTGTGAGTGCGCGCGCAAGGGGCATAAGTATTTCCGCTAATTGCGCGACAGCCTCGGTCTCGCGTAGGCCACCGAAGGGCAGGGAGACAAAGAGGGGGGGCTTTGCAAAGTGCGCAAGGCGCTTTTGGAGGATTGCGCCATTGTCGCTTAGGATGCGTTCTTCTGTTTTGTCTGCTTGGGCATGTGTCTGATTGAGGATGAGGGCATATATGGGACAAGAGGCCTGTTCTAAGGCCTCGAGTGTTAGGAGTGTGTGGTTTATGGCGCCAAGGGTGTTTTGGGCGACAAGAAGGATGGGGAAGGCGAGATCTGCGAGAAGATCCAGCATGTCCTCTGTGTCGTTTAGCGGAACGCGCACACCGCCTGCTGTCTCAAAGAGGAGATACTCTGCCTGGCTCTTTTTTGAGTATTCTCGTATTTCGCTTGCAAGGTCACGCACACGTACTCTGACTCCGCAGTCCTGCGTAGCAAGATGCGGGGATGCGGGCAGAGGGTAGGTGTGCAGGCAGTCGGAGGTTTGTTTGTCTGTCAGATCGCCGACTGCCAGGCGATAGTGGCTTCTGTCTGCAAGCGGAGAGTTGGCGCTTGCGCCTGTCTGAATGATTTTAACCGCCAGGGCAGATCGCTTTAGGAGGAGAAGGCTGCGTAGGAGAGAGGCCGTGACAAGGGTTTTTCCCACATTGGTGCCGGTTCCAGTGATACAAAAAGAGCGTGTGTTGTCCATTTTTGGCTTACTTCGTTGTGTCCATAGCTGGGGTGAGACCAAGATGGCTTAAGAGGGCCAGATCCTGCTCGGCCTGCATCCCGTGCGTTGTCAGGTAATCGCCTGTCATGAGGGCGTTTGCTCCGGAACAGAGGACCTCATGCTCATGGCCTGCGAAACTTGTCGGTCTTCCGCCACACAGGCGCAGTGTCGCCATGGGCAGGATATGGCGAAAGAGAGCAATAATTGTGTGGGCGGTCCGCGCATTGGGTATGCTCATCTGCGCGAGAGGGGTATTTTTGTGTGGGTGGAGAAAGTTTATTGGAATGTGGCGTATATTATGCGCTTTCAATGTGAGCGCAAGATCAATGCGGTCAGCCCAACTTTCGCCCATGCCGAAGAGGCCGCCTGTGCAGTTGATAAGGCCTGCTTTTCCGGCACAAAGGACTGTTTTGAGCCTGTCCTGCCATGTCTGGCTTGTGCAGACAGAGGGGTAAAAGGATGCTGAGCTTTCCAGATTGTGGTGAAATTGGCGTAGCCCCGCCCAGACGAGTTTTGTCAAATTCTCTTCTGAGAGCCTGCCCAAGGATGCGCAGAGGCGTCTTCGTATATCTGGGGAGAGTTCTGAGAGGACCTGGCAGATTGTGTCAACATCTCTATCAGGAAGGGCGCCCCCGCTTGTCACAATGCCGATATGGGCAAGGGGCAGGGCGGAAAGCGCGTGGATGCGGTCAAGGAGCGCGTTTTTTGAGAGCAGAGGATGCTTGGGCGCATCCGTATTGGAGACGGCAGACTGGGAGCAGAACGCGCAATTCATGGAGCAGTTGCCGCTTTTCGCATTGATGATCGCGCACAGTTCTATTGTATTTCCGAAAACCTCTTTGCGGATGCGCCAAGCGTTTTCAATGAGTTCTTCATATGGGAGAGAGAGGAGGGCCAAGGCCTCTTCACGAGTCTGTATGTTTGGCAGGTGCATGCGCATCCTCGAAGTGTTACAAAAGATGCCAGGAGCCCATGGCTGTTGCCGGGCCGAAGAAATTTTCATGAATAAACTGTGTGTTCAGAACTGGAATTGGGCGCGAAGGCTGGGTATTTGCGCTTGTCTTTTGCAGAGCAAAGACTGTTTCTGCGCGTTTTTTAAAGTCGTCCAGCAGTGTCGCATAGCCAAAGGGGAGGGACGAGAGGCTTGTGAGCGGGATTGGGGATTTCTCTCTGTACTGCAGGACGATCTTTGAATGGTTATTGTTATAGCAGGCGCTGAAGCTTCTGATAAGCCATGTTTCGGCCTGCGCCGTATCCTCTTTCGGCACAAAGGCGTTTTTGCCGGGTGTCTCAAGGTAGGTCTGCGCGTAGTAGCGTTTGCCGCCAATATCAAGCCAGCCCTCCTGCACAGCAAAGCTTTGGCGCATTGTGGGATTCCAGTACCAGCCGAGAGGGAGATCTGTGTGGCCGATAATTGCCATGGGATTTGTGCCGTATACAGTAAACCAGGCTGAAAGGGGGAGCCCCCCGAGAACGCCGGCATCCATCAGTTTGATGGTTTTCTGTTCGCAACCCTGCACGGGCAGATCGCGCGCAAAAAGTGCGATTGCCGGTTTGCTTGACGAATAATAGGCATTGCCCGAGAGGCCGCGTTCCTGTCCGCTGCAGGAGAGGAGCAGGAGAAGCGCGAGTGAAAGTAGGATTTTTATCATCTCTCGTTGACTCCTCTTTTGTATGAGTGATGTTATCAAGAGCAGAGGCGTGCTGTTTAGTGTGTGGCAGCTGGCTGCACAAAGGTGTAGGAATATCCGCCGTCAGGATGTGTGTGAAATGTGGCTGCTCCAGGATTTGGGAAATGGCCGCCTAAGACAATTGTCCCTGTGCCTGCAATTTTCTTAAGCAAGGACTTGCGCGTCATTTTTGCCAAATCCTGATCTGTATCCCAAGGGACAGTGACGTCAGGATAGCGTGACTGCACAGCCAGGCAGTGGAGAAAATCGCCGCCAAAGAGATAGTTCTTGCCGTCTTTTGCCACAAGCGCAAAGCCACTGTGTCCTTCTGTGTGGCCAGGAAGGGAGATTGCGCGAAGCCAGGGCACGGGCATGGCGTCTTTTTTCAGAAGATGGATTTTGTTTGCGTAGAGCTTGGTTAGAAGTTCGGCACTCTCAAAGCAGGAGGCCTGATTGGCCGGTGCCTTCGTCGCATTTTTGCGGTCTGTCCAGAAACGGTATTCGGCCTCATCAATAGAGATTGTGGCCTTGGGATAGGTTGGGACAGTTTTGCCGTTCACAGAGGAAAAAAGTCCCAGAATGTGGTCTCTGTGCATGTGGGTCAAGAGGACCTCGGTAATCTCTTTGGGATCGATTCCTAAATTCTTCAGAATGGCCACGGTTTGTCCCTGGTTTTTCTCTCCGTAGCCGCTGTCGATGAGAATTTTCTCATTTCCTCGGACAAGGAGAAAGGAGACAAACATGTTTGGGCAGATAGTTTTTTCAGTAAGAAGTTGGGCGATTGCTTGTCTGTCCCCGCCAAGAAGCAGGGATTCCGGCATCCCTCCCATGCGGTCGGCTATACGGTATATTGTGACATCACCCGCTCTGTAGACAAAGACATTGTCTGCGGCATAGGTGGTTTTGGCTGTACAGAGAACACCAAGAAAGAGGGCAATAAGCAAGAAGCGTTTCATGGTCTTTCAGTGCGTACGAAGGCACTGCCTCCTTTTTTTCTGTAAAAAAATCCGCGTTTATCAGTGGGCCTGATGAACGCGGACTCTTTTTACTTCATAGCGGTTGAGCCTGTGTGACATGGACGGCAATTGTAGAATGTCTTTGCGTAGCGGTTGGGCGCTGATTGTGCCAGGTTGTCATGGCAGGCGTAACAGGAATGGTCGACATTCTTACTGTGGGCCGCTGTGAACATGCTCTTCGGATCCATACTGCGGCCTTTTTGCACGTGGCATTCGCTGCAGGGCACGTAGCGGCCGTTCTTCTTGCTCACCATATGGTGGCAGGCAAAACAGCTGATGCCCTTATGCGAGGAGTGGTTAAAGGTGACATTGAGAAGCTTGGATTTCTTAGCTTCCATGGTTATCGGGGCTTTAATCACATCGTTGAGCGAATGGCAGGGCCGGCAGTTGGCAAAAGTAACACCATATTTGCCAGGAGACTTCGTGCGGAGACTCGTGTGGCAGGCATAGCAGGAATGCTTGGAGTCTTTTGTATGGAATGCCGTGAACAGACTCAGTTTTTCCGTACTTCTTCCCAACTGATTATGACAGGTCGAACAGGGAACATAGCGGTCGTTTTTGTCTGTCTTCATGTGATGACAGGTGAAACAGCTGATGCCGCGATGCGAACTGTGGTTGAAGGTGACGGAGAGGAGCTTTGAGTTTTTAGCATCCAGCGTGATCGAATTCTTTATGGCCTCGGACATATCCTTTATGGACTTTGCATTTGCTTCCTGCACAAAGAGCAGCGCCAAGGCAAGCACGATGAAATAGAGATATTTCATAAAGGATCCTTTGTCTTAGTGCGGAGATGTGCCATGAAAAAGCGCGTTTTACTTAAGCGACATCTGCTTTCCTGTATTGGCGTTCTGTCCTGTATGGCACGGACGGCAATTGTAAAAGATTGCCTCGTATTTGTTCGATGTCTGCGCAATCCTGTTATGGCAGGCATAGCAGGAATGGGCTGATGACTTATTGTGCGCAGCGGAGAACATGGTCAAATGTGTGCCGGTGCGGCCGACATTCGCGTGGCATTCGCTACAGGGAATGTAGCGTCCTTTTTTTTCACTCGCAACGTGGTGGCAGGTAAAGCAGTTTATGCCGCGGTGGGATGTATGATTGAAAACAACATTCAGAAGTGGCGATTTTTTGGCTTCCACAGTGATTGGTTTTTTGATGGTCTCCGCCATCTCCTGTATCCGGCCTGCTTGTGCCTCAGCCGTGAAGAGGAATGCGCAGCAGAGGACAAAAAGTGAGACCCATTTCATGGAAGACTCCTTTCCATTGCTAACAAAAAGAGGTGAAGACTATAGGCCAAGCAGTTTCTCAAATAAAGGTGTTCCAGAAGGAATTTCTCAAGGGGTGCAGCTTTTTTTCAGAGGCAACAAGTTCCAGATGGAGCATACCGATTGCCTGCGCTTCAAGATTCGGCATGGCAATCCGATCCCGTATGTCGATAGTTGGGCAATAACTGTGACATTGGGTACACCAGTCAAGCGCCTCGCCAAACTTGTTGTCTTCCTCAGCCAGGATTTCTATCTGTTTGCTTTGTGATATGCCGCACAGTGGGCAGGACAGACGCAGAAAACGCCAGTCTGCTCCACAAACCCCGCAATGCAGATGTTTCCGTGATCCACCGGGAAGCAAATAGGTGTTGCGTTCGTCGACTTTTGCTCTGTCAAACCATGCGATGGTCGGATAGCTACCACACACAGGGCAGTAGCCCTGTTGCCAGATATTGTTTGTGTCCCAGGGCATTTCGCTTTGCCCGCCAAAGCATTTTTGAACAAGGCTGCGGAGAATGACCTGAACGACAAACGTACCGTAGAGCGTCGTTTCAAGAGGATCGGCGTTCTTTTCCTTGGCAAAATAATCGATGAGTGTTGGATTGTTTGAGGAAACCGCTTCAACAATGTGCTTTATGTCTTCGTGAGATAGGTTTGCAAAGAGCGCAGCAAGGTTTTCCGCTTTGTCTTGTAAGAGCGGAATACCACTTAGGGGCTTGACAAGTACCTTTGCGCAGTTTGCAAAGAGCGATGAACAGTCGGGGATGTCGTTATCCGTAAGGATCGGAACGCCTTGCTGCATCCGCCCGGTGTCTGTTGTCAGGGTACAGGATGCAAATTCCCCGGCATAGCGTTCACACAGTTCCTCCTGCTTCTGAAGGATAGGAGAAAATGCCGTAAGAAGGCCTGAAAGTGCCGGACGACGTCGGCTTATATCCTGAAATGTTTGTTCAGCACTCTGCTTCTGCATGCAAATCCTCCGTTTCCTCTCTCATGAAGCAGCAAAAAAGATGGTCTGCCCCACAGTGTGGGGCAGAGAGATCCTTTGTTTACATGAAGGAGGCGTATTCGTAGTAAAATTCTTTTTCTTCAGAGAGAATGTAGAGGACATTCACATCCCGCGGATCGGCGATATAGGCCTTGGGGAAGGTCTTCTTCAAGGAGGCGAGACGTTTTTTCGCAACAGCGAGCATCTCTTCCCTCTCCCCGAAGAGCATGGTGCCGGTCGGACAGGATTTGACGCACATGGGAAGAAGTCCTTCCTGCACACGGTCAATGCACATGTCGCACTTGTGGAGCATTTTTGTTTTCTCATCAAGGCGGGGAATATTGTAGGGGCAGGCCTCAATGACAGCCTGCGCGTCGGCATGGCTTAACTGCATGCATTTTTCGGTGAAAAGAACAGCTCCGGTCTTTTCGTCCTTGATGATTGCGCCTGGAACGACCTTATCCGCAACGTCTTTGCAGATGGGGAAGAGGCAGTGCCGGCATTGATCCGGGAAAAAGTTCCAGACAACGCGGCCATCGGCTGTCTTATGTTCTCTGAAACGGACAAGTTTATAGTTGCAGGGATTCAGATCTGGGGGATTCTGGTGGGTGCCAGTCTGCTTCGTTTCGATCGCCGGAAGGTTATGCCAGTCCTTGCAGGCCATTTGACATCCACGGCAGGCCGTACAGCGTGTTGTATCAACCAAGAATGCTTTTGGCATGAGTGATCTCCTTGTTGGGCGTGCATTGCTGCACGCCCCTTGCGTATTAGGCAATTTCTGTCAGCTTGTCAGCTTTATAGATATTTACCATACAGGCCTTGTCTTCCTGGATGGTTGTGTTGGGATCGTACACGCCTGTGGTCAGTCTGTTGGTCGAATCACCGCACTTGGGTGTCAGCCAGCCAAAGGCAAAGGGCATGCCAATAAGATGGACTGTTTTGCCCATGATGGTGAATGGACGGATACGCACAGTCACCATGGCAATGGCTTCAACCTTGCCGCGGATGCTCTCGACGATGACGCCGTCGCCGTTTTTGATGCCTTTTATCTTGGCCAGTTCCTCGCTCATTTCGACATAGAGCTGGGGTTCTGCCTCAAGGAGATTTGGTGTGTTGCGGGTTTCGCCGCCGCCACACCAGTGTTCTGTCATACTGTAGGTCGTAAGCACAATCGGGAAACGCGGATCCCCAGGGGCAGCCAGTTTGTCAAGATCCGATTCATAGCTTAAGTAGACCGGACTTGACAGTTGGTTCGAGAAGGGATGCTTGGTGAGCGGCGTTTCAACCGGCTCGTAGTGTTCTGGGAAGGGGCCGTCCTCACGTCCAGGACCGAAGAGGTGGCCAAGACCGTCAGCGCACATGATAAAGGGCAGACGTCCCTTTTCCTTGTCGCCTACGGGCGCTCCGCCGCCATCGATGACGTCAAAGCCTTCTTTCCACTTCTTGCCGTCCCATTCGATGACAGGAAGATTGGGATTCCAGGGCTTGCCGTTCGCGTCAACTGAGGCGCGGTTGTAGAGAACGCGTCTGTTGACCGGCCAACACCAGGACCAGTTCGGATACAAACCAAGTTTCGCTTGAGCTGGAGTCTGGCTCTTGTCGCGATTCTTGGACTTGTTGCCGCCTTCCTCTGTGTAGCTGCCGCAGTAGATCCAGTTGAGCGACGAGGTGCTGCCGTCTTTCGCAAGGTTAGCGAACTTCGGCACCTGCTCGCCTCTGTGGTAGGTCTTGCCGCCGATGGTCACGTCTTTCCAGAACTGACCGTTGATGCGCTTGGTCCATTCTTCGGCAACGAATTCCTTGGGCCAGTTCAGATTGAGAATTGGCTCTGGGAGAACGCCCTTCTCTTTCGCATAGAGGTCGCGGATCTTGTTGATTAGGGGAACGATCATATGGCCGAAGTCGCGGGCTTGGCCAGCAGGCTCAACGGCTTTGTCAAACCACTGCAGCCAGCGGCCGCTGTTACTGATCGTGCCTTCCTTTTCAATGCGATGCGCGGAAGGAAGCAGGAAGACTTCTGTCTTGATCTTTGAGGGATCAACGCCTGGGCGATGCCAGTTGTCTGATGTCTCAGAGTTGTGGACTTCGCCGCAGACCATCCAGTCAAGATGATCAAGGCATGCGCGAACCTTGTGGGTGTTCGGGAAGCTCTGACAGGGGTTGACACCGAAGACAAAGCCGCCGCGCATTTGATCCTTGTAGGCTCTGTCAATGACCGAGTAGTAGGATGTGTTCCCGCGGGGTTCAAGTTTGGGCAGCCATTTGTAGCCGAATTCATTTTCGGGGGTCGCGTTGTCGCCGAACCAGCCTTTAAGGAGGCTGACCATGTATTCGGGATTATGGCTCTTCCAGTTGACGCTGTTTTTCAGCTCCTTGCTGGGTGTGCAGGCCTTAAGATAGCTGTCAAGGGTCTGCCACTGGGCTCTCAGCATGGGCAGATAGCCGGGAAGGCTGTCATAGAGGATGGCGTGGTCCGTTGAACCCTGGACGTTCGGCTCGCCTCGGAGGGCGTTGATGCCGCCGCCGGCCACACCGATATTGCCGAGAAGGAGCTGGATAATGGCTGAGGTGCGGATAATCTGCACGCCATTGGTGTGCTGGGTCCAACCAAGGGCATACATGATCGTGCCGGCCTTATCGGGCTTGCCGGTCGCGCAGAAGTCCTTGTAGACCTGGAGGATTGTCTCTTCGGGCACGCCTGTCACGTCACAGACGTTTTTCAGCGTGTAGCGGGAGAAATGGTCTTTCAGGAGATTGATGACGCAACGCGGATTCTTCCATGTCGGATCGGTTTCCAGCATTCCGTCAGCGCCTTTGGCGCGCGCCCAGGCCTTCTTGTCATAGGTCCGGGTGTTCTTGTCAAGACCGCTGAAAACGCCGTCGTTGAAGGCATAGTCCTTGCCAACGACAACGCTCGCATTGGTGTAATTCTTGACGTATTCTTCCTGATAGAGCTTATTCTGCAGAATGTAATTAATCATGCCGCCCAAGAATGCGACGTCCGACCCCGAGCGCAGGGGAACGTGCATATCGCAGCGAGCGGATGTACGGGAGAATTTGGGATCAACGTGAATGAGTTTTGCGCCATTATCCTTGGCCCGTAAAACCCATTTCATCGACACTGGATGGTGTTCAGCGCAATTGCTGCCCATAATGAGGACGCAATTGGCGTTCTTGATATCGATCCAGTGATTGGTCATTGCACCGCGTCCGAACGACTCTGCCAGAGCCGCAACAGTCGGGCTGTGTCAGACACGGGCCTGGTGGTCCATACTGACGACCCCCAGGCTTTTCATGGCTTGATGGATGGCCGCGCATTCCTCGTTGGAGGCGTGCGATGTTCCCATCCAGAAAACGGAATCAAGGCGGTTCACGACCTGGCCGTTCTCATTTTTGAGAATAAGGTCTTTGTCGCGTGCTTCCTTGACCAAATGGGCTATGCGGTCGAGCGTCCAATCCCAGTCTTTTTCAACCCATTTGTCGCTGTAGGGCGCGCGGTACATGGGTTTTGTGGGACGGTGTTTGTTTGTGTACATGCTCCACAGGGAGGCTCCCTTGGCGCACAGTGACCCTTCGTTCACTGGGAAGTCGGCATCGCCTTCAACAGCGAGAAGCTCGCCGTTGCGCTCGTAGGCTACGACCTGACAGCAGACTGCACAGAAAGGGCACACGCTTGTGACAGCGCGCGCACTTTTTATTTTGAGTTCTTTGGCGTAGGCCTTTGCTTCGCTAATGTCAAAGCCCAATTGACTTAGCGTAAGGCAAAGAACGCCGGCGCCGACGCCTTTGAGAAAACGTCGTCTCGCATTTTGCATTACGTTCTCCTTGTACTTCTTTCCTTGGTGAAAGAGAGCGGCACACCGTCTGGTGTGCAGTAATGTGAAAAGTATAGCGGAAAAAGAGTAAGCGTGCAAGGTGGTTTCTGTCTTTCTGCGTTTAAGACCGGCGCCGCAGAAGCGCGTTTTTTTGTCAGAATTGCGTACTTTTTTCTGGAACAAGCGAGCACCATCCCTATCATTGCTTTGGGGCACGCGTACGCCGATCGCTTGAGAGCCCATGATCCGGCCGCATACTGGTTTTCTGGTCGGCACCGCAGGACGTATCATTGTGACGCCGAGTATATGACCTAAGCGCTAGCGTCTAGATTTCAGTGTACAGGTTTTTTTTCCAAGACAGGACGCGGCGGCCAGCA
>JAFTDR010000117.1 GCA_017454105.1 Desulfovibrionaceae bacterium
AACTTTACCCAGGCTCCATTGTCGACATGACAGAATGCGAATACATGCTTGAGCGTATGCAGGACTACCGGTACACCAAAGTGAGCTTTCTTTTTGATCGTGGCTACTACACAGAGGATACTCTTCGCTTCCTGGACCAAAGATGGCGGATGAACACACTGTTTGTCCGTACGCTGATCGAAGAGGTGGCTCCCGAGCTTAAGCACGACGCTTGATACAGCGTGGCATTGAGGGGAGATGCGGCTAACCGTGCAGGGACAATTGACTTTTCTAGAGGTGTAGGGTAGAAAAAAAGTAGCTAGAGATCTGTATCCGTTCTGAATCCAACTGGAGTGTGTCATGTTTTTTGCTAAGCCCCATAGAGTGACAAGACTTTGTTCTTTCAGAACGGCATTCTGTCTTTTTCTATTCCCGCTTTTACGGCGGGTTTTTTTTTGTTCGCTTCCCTTCATTGTTTACGATCAGGAGTAGAAGCATGAGTTGCGATAATCGATACCTCTGGCAGCACAAAGATCTGTTGGACACGACGCAGTTGAGTTCAGCGGATGTCTTCCATCTCCTTGATTTGGCCGCTAGTTTTCAGGATATCAGAAAGCGGCCTGTACGCAAGATTCCAACACTCAAAGGCCGCACTGTCATTCTTTTTTTCGTTGAAAACAGCACGAGAACAAAAACGTCCTTTGATGTCGCGGGAAAAAGGCTTTCTGCAGACACCCACGCGCTATCGCTTGCTGGCTCAAGCCTAAACAAAGGCGAGAGTCTTCTGGACACAGCCTTAACCCTGCAGGCAATGCATCCTGATGTGATCGTTGTTCGGCATTCAAGCAGCGGGGCTGCCCGTTTCCTCGCAGAACACCTCTCCTGTGGCGTTGTCAACGCTGGGGACGGCTGGCATGCTCATCCAACCCAAGCGCTTCTCGACTGTTTTGCGCTGCGCAACGTTTGGGGCGACGCCTTCGAGGGAAAGACATTGCTCATTCTTGGGGATATCGCCCACAGTCGTGTCGCCCGCTCCAATGTCGTTCTCTTCACAAAACTCGGTGTCTCAGTCCGTCTTTGTGGTCCGAGGACTCTTCTTCCTCCAGGTGTTGAAACATGGCCTGTCACTGTGTTCAGCGATTTGCGAGAGGCCGCAAGCGGGGCAGACGCAATCATGTGTCTTAGGCTTCAGCTTGAGCGGCAGGAGGCTGGGCTCTTGCCGAGTCTTTCGGAGTACTCGCGCCGCTTCTGCCTTGGGCCCGAACACTTGGCCTGTGCGCGTGAAGGGGTGCGCGTTCTCCATCCCGGTCCCTTAAACCGCGGTCTTGAGATTTCCGATGCCGTGGCCGATGGGCCGGCGAGTTTGGTTCTCGATCAGGTTTCGGCTGGCGTGCATGTGCGCATGGCTGTTCTCTATTTGCTTGGCACGCGTAAGTGAAGGAGTTTGAACAATGTTTTGTGTGCGCAATGCCTTACATCTGGAAGTGCCCGTTGACCTCGTTTTCGACGAGGGCAAGGTCGTCTCCATGCTGCCCGCAGGCCATTCGGATATACCGAAGGACATGCCATCCCTCGCTGCTGACAATCTGATTCTTATGCCGAGCTTAATCGATGCCCATGTTCACTTGCGGGAACCGGGATTTGAGTACAAAGAGACAATCGCAACTGGGCTTAACGCAGCCTTGCACGGTGGCTTCGGCCATGTTCTGTGCATGGCAAACACCTCTCCTGTCAACGACACAGCTCAGGTCACCCGCTTTATGCTTGAGCGAGCAAAGGCTGCCCACCCTTCAGGGCCCTTCCTCCACCCCATTGCCGCGGCCACAAAGAACCTTGAGGGACGCGAGATCGCCCCTCTCGCTGAATTGAAGGAGGCAGGGGCCATCGCTGTCTCAAATGACGGAAAACCCATCGCAAGTTCCGAGATTATGCGGCGGGTTATGGAATACGCGGCGGATTTTGGTCTCACGGTGATTGACCACTGCGAGGACCCGACTCTTGCGAAGAACTGGGTCATGAACGAGGGACTTGTCAGCGGACGCTTGGGCGTCATGGGGCAGCCGGTTGTCGGAGAAGCCCTGCAGGCAGCCCGGGACATCATGCTTGCGGAGTACTTAAAGCTCCCCGTGCATATTGCCCATGTGTCGAGCGCGCTCACCCTGGATGTGATCCGTTTTGGAAAATCGCGCGGCGTCAATGTGACAGCTGAGACCTGTCCCCACTATCTTCTGCTCGACGAAACATCGCTTGAAGGCTACAATGCCTCCTGCACGGTCAGCCCGCCGCTGCGCACAAAAGCCGACCGCGAGGCGCTTATCGCAGCGCTAAGCGACGGGACAATTGACATCCTAGTCACAGACCACGCGCCCCACGCGCTGCATGAAAAGATGACCACTTTGGACCAGTCGCGCTGCGGCTTCTCGGGACTTGATTTGGCCCTGACACTCACATGGGGCCTTGTGCGCGAGAACTCTCTTGCCGAGGACGCCCTGCACCGTCTGTGGTGTCGACGTCCAGGCGAGATTTTTGGTATCCAGACCAATGGCTTCGCGCCTGGGGACCCTGCTGATTTTCTGCTCTTCGATCCACACGAGGTCTGGGTACCGTCAGAGGAAACGCTCTACTCTAAAGGGAAAAACACACCCTTCATGGGACAGGAGCTTTGTGGGCGCGTCAAGCATCACTGGATTCATGGCACAATGCTTTTCTAGTGGTCGTGCACAGAAGGAGGTTGCGATGCAGGCTGAACAGACAGAAGTGCGATTGCCTGTCGCCATCGGCCGTTTTTATCCACAGAATAAGGATCAGCTGGAAGAGATCGTTCCGGCCTATCTGGCCCGTGCGCCGCAAAAAAAGAGCGCTTTGAAGCCTTGGGCGTACGTTTTGCCGCATGCAGGCTACGTGTACTGCGCTGATGTCATCGCAGCGGCGCTTGCCGGCCAAAAGCTGCCGGATACGCTCATTATCCTTTGTCCCAACCACACAGGCCGTGGCGCTCCCTTTGGCGTGTGGCCAAAGGGTGTGTGGCGTATGCCGCTTGGTGACTATCCGATTGCTGAGGATATCGTGGACCGGCTGACAGCGGGCGGACTGTTCACAAAGGATCGCCTCTCCCACTTAGGAGAGCATTCCATAGAAGTTTTGCTGCCTTTTTTGTACTATGCTGCTGGCCGCTTGCCACGTCTTGTGCCAATCTGTGTGGGCACAAGAAATCCCAATGCCCTGCGGGCAGCGGGTCAGGCGCTCTCAGCCCTTCTTGGCGAACTCAGCGCCTTGGGGCGGGAGGTCGGTCTGATTGTCAGTAGCGATATGAATCATTATGAAAGCCACGAGATCTGCATGCAGAAAGATGGCGTGGCGCTCGAGCGCATTTCGGCCTGCGATCCCGACGGACTGCTCGAAGTCTGCGAGCGTGACAATATTACAATGTGCGGTGCGTCACCGTGCGCAATGGTCCTGCATGCCGCGCGCGAACTTGGGAAATTCTCAAGTGATCTTGTCGCCCACACAAGTTCAGCGCTTGCTTCAGGCAATTATCGGCAGACCGTTGGCTACGCAGGCCTGCGCTTCTATCTGAAAAGTGCGTAAAGCGCAAAAAGCAAAGTAAAAAAGACGAAAAAAGTCCCGTACCTCGGGACTTTTTTCGTCTTTATGTTTGTCGGTCGTTGTGCCTGCGTCTTTGGGCTGAACGTTTTTTGGTCTGCACCCGGCTTTTCTGGGCTCTCTGCAATCCTTGCCTGGATGCGCGTATGCGTCTTCCTCTGCCTTGGGACACATAGCCATAGCGCTCCCGTGCTTCGTGGGCGCTTTTGTAGAGGTCGAGCTTGTAATTGTCGTAGGGCAGACGCGCAAGAGCGGCCAGGAAGGAGGGCTCTTTTTTACAGCAGACAAGAAAACCTGCGTCCAGCATGCGGCAGGCCTCAATACCGCGGTTTAAGGCGTCTGGGGCACCGAGGATGACAGCTAAGAGGCGGTGGTTCCAGCGCTCAGCTGTAAAAATCATATTGAAGCCTGATGCCCTGACCCAGCCTGTTTTTAAGCCGTCCGCTCCTGGGTACTGGGTGAGGAGGGGGTTTTTATTCCAGCTCACGTAGTCCTGGTGCTTTAAGTAGCGGGTATTGTGCATTGTGAGCGCCCAGGGATAGCGCCGCAAATAGGCGCGGGCTAAGGTGAGCATGTCGCGCGCTGTGGTGTATTGGCCTTCGACAGGGAGGCCATTCGGTGTTCCGAAATGGGTGTCCTTCATGCCCAGGCGCTTTGCTTTTGCATTCATCGCTTGAATAAAGGACTCGTTTGTGCCGCCGATGAATTCCGCAACAGCGTAGCTTGCGTCGTTGCCTGAGGAGACAGCCATGCCCAGAAGAAGTTCACTTAAGCGGATTTCTTCGCCTGCGCGAATCCCCATGCGCGATCCGTCCTCATTCGCCGCTTTTTCGCTCACATGCACAGGGGTATGCAGGTGGATTTTGCCTGAGGATATCCTGTCAAGAGCAAGAAACATGCTCATAATCTTTGTTAAGGAGGCCGGCTGGATCCGCTCGTCCGCATTTTGTTCGTAGAGGACGGTATTGGTGTTTAAATCATACAGAATGGCGGATACAACATTGAATGGTTCCTTGGCTATCTTTGCTTGCGGTTCTTCCGGTATTTCGTTATTGAGAGCATAGAGCGAAGGTCTTAGGCCGATGATGAACGTGAAACACAGGGTGAGAATAAAGAATAGACGGCGCATGGTTGTCCTAATTGATGCAGTATTGATGCATTGCGGCGACCGTGGCTTTTTGCCTGTGTCGCCTGTGCTAAGCCTAACAATGTTTTCTGCCTAACATAGAACCTGGCAGGGGCTTTTGAACAGGGAAGCGTATTGCAAATGATATTTGTTTACCCAAGCAGGCTATACTCTGTCACAGTAGACATTGTTCATAAACTCTTCCATAACGCTGTCGGCCTGGCTGATGAAGGTCTGAAGCGTGTAGCGCTTCTGGCATTCTGGGCAGTGCATGAACACTTCATGACAGGTCCGGGCTATGTGGAGCGGTTTTTTGCAGTGTGGACAGGGAAGAGTTGTCTCTTCGTCCCGTTTCGTGAAGTATGACATGGCGAAAACCTCGTTCCTGATTGGCGGTTGTGCTTTGTGAAAAAAAACTTTGCCGAAAGAGTGTCCTTTCGTCAACTAAAAAAGCGTCTGTGCAGGTGATGCCCATGCTTTTCTCTCTGCGTCTTGTTTTTTTTCTGACAGCCTGTCTTATTCTGGCCGCCTGTGAACAGAATGCCGCCTCGCCGGAGAAGAATGTCAGAACTGTTTCTGTGAAACACATCCACCCAGAGTCCATTTCCCTTGAAATCGAACTGTCCGGCCGGGTGAGCGCGTTTCGGAAGGCTGAGGTGCGGCCGCAGGTCGGGGGCATTCTCAAAAAACAGCTTTTTTCCGAGGGCTCGCTTGTCAGCGCAAATCAGTCCCTCTACAAAATCGATGCTGACATGTACGAGGCAAGTGTCCGCAGTGCGGAGGCCGCCTTATCGAGGGCGCGCGCAACGCTGACCCAGGCAGAACTCAGACTGCGCAGGCGGCGTTCTCTTGCGGGCTCCCATGCCGTAAGCCGCCAGGATCTTGAGGATGCCGAGGCTTCCTACCTCCAGGCAAAAGCAGATGTCGATGTCGCGCAGGCAGAGCTTTCTACAGCGCGAATCAGGCTGCGCTACACGGATGTTTTGGCTCCGATCACAGGGAGAATAGGCAAGTCGCATATGACCCAAGGATCCCTTGTGACTGCCAATCAAGATGAGCCGCTTGCTGTCATTCAGCAAGTCGATCCTGTCTATGTCGATATGACGCGCTCAAGTCTTGAACTTATCAAGCTGAGAGACCGGTACAGAAGCGGACGGCTTACGCGTCTTCCCCGCAACGAGACGCCGGTCACATTGATGATTGATGAGGCGCATGTCTATCCCCTGCAGGGAAAACTGCAGTTTTCCGATATCTCAGTTGATGAGAGTACTGGTATGGTTCTTCTGCGCGCCGTTTTTCCCAACCCTGACGGAACTCTCCTTCCCGGTCTCTATGTGCGGGCGCTTGTGAGTGAGGGGGTTGAGGAGTCCGTCTTTCTTGTGCCGCAGATTGCGGTGCAGCGGTCGGCGAGAGGGGAGGCGAGCGTTTTTCTAGTTGATGCGGAAAGTCGCGTGCGGCGGCGCACTGTAGTCACTGCCGAGCGTTCCGGCCGCAATATCGTGATCGCGCGGGGTCTTGCTGAGGGCGACCGCGTGATTGTCAGCGGTTGGCGCGGGCTTCGGGACGGAGATACTGTATCTGTTGCGGATGGCAAGTGAGTCACGCTGCCCGAGGATTTGCGTATGTCACGTTTTTTCATCAAAAAACCGGTTTTTGCGAGTGTTATTGCCATCTTTATCATGATGCTTGGCGCGCTCTCCTTTGCCCTTATGCCGGTTTCCCAGTTCCCCCATATGACGCCGCCAAGCATCGCGCTCATTGTCGAGTACAGTGGCGCCTCGGCTAAGACGATGCAGGATTCCATTGCCCAGGTAATTGAGCAGCGCATGGTCGGTCTCGACGATCTGCTCTATATCACAACCAACAGTAGCGCTGAGGGCCGCATGCTTATGCGGCTCACCTTTGCTTCAGGCACGGATCCCGATTTAGCCCAGATGCAGGTGCAAAACCGCCTGCAGCTCGCCTTGCCCCTCCTTCCAGAGACTGTGAAGAACCAGGGAATACGTGTCAGGAAGATCGCGGACACCTTTTTGAATTTCTACGCATTCCTCGACACAAGCGGAACACTCACCTCTGAGGAGATCGGGGACTTTGTTTCCTCAGTTATTTTGGATCCTCTCTGCCGCGTTGACGGAGTGGGCGACGCAACACTTTTCGGCTCGCCCTATGCCATGAGAATATGGCTTGATCCGACTAAGCTTCGCTCCTATTCCCTGACGCCAAGCGATGTTGTGCATGCCGTTGAGGCACAAAATGATCAGATATCCGTCGGTCAGATTGGCGGGCTCCCCGCGCTCCCTGGCCAGGATCTGAACGTGACCTTAACATCCCGCGTTAAGCTCGAGACAATTGAGCAGTTTCAAGAGATTGTCGTCCACGTCAATGCCGACGGATCGGTTGTGCGGGTTAAAGATGTCGCGCGCGTTGAAATGGGCCTGCAAAGCTATATAGTGAGCGCCCGTTTCAATGGCCAGGCTGCCATATCGGTTGGCATTCAATTGGCCGAGGGCGCCAATGCCGTAAAAACGGCGGAAAATGTCGAGGCCTTTATGCAGCGCATGAGCGCTTTTTTCCCGAAAGGTTTGACCTACCAGGTCTCCTACGACACAGTGCCCTTTATATGGCAGTCCATAAAGAATGTCGTGCGGACTCTCTGTGAGGCAATAGCTCTTGTTGCCTGTGTTATGGCTCTGTTCATCCAGAACTGGCGCGCAACGCTTATTCCAACGCTTGCTGTGCCCATTGTTTTGCTCGGAACCCTCTGCAGTATGTTTGCGGTAGGCTCCTCCATCAATACCTTGAGCATGTTTGGTCTTGTGCTGGCGATTGGCCTGCTTGTGGATGACGCCATAGTTGTTGTCGAAAACACTGAGCGAATTTTAAAGAGCGAAGCCGTAAGTCCCTTAGAGGCAACGGTTAAGTCAATGGAGCAGATAACCGGTGCCTTAATTGGCGTTGCGGCTGTCTTAAGCGCAGTTTTCCTGCCCATGGCCTTTTTTTCGGGGATTTCGGGCGCAATCTACCGGGAGTTTTCAATCACAATTATTGCCTCCATGCTGCTCTCAGTCTTTGTGGCTATTGTCATAACACCGCCAATGTGCGCCAATCTTTTGCGCAAAAAAAAGGCTGACCACTCAGAGCTGCGTTTTTTTCAACTCTTTAACCACTGTTTTGTCCGCGGGGCAGAAACCTTTCTCTTGCTTGAGCGCAAATTGCTCGCGCACAAAGTTTTTGGCTTTTTTTTGTACGCTCTTCTTGTTCTTGTCACTGTCTGGGCACTTTTAACGATGCCAACGTCCTTTCTTCCAGTTGAGGATCAAGGCCAGCTCAATTTTACGATCTTTATGCCTGCCGGGACAAGCCGTGAGAGTTCGACACGCGTTGTTCAAGAGGTCGAGTCCTTTTTTTTGAAGGAGGAGGCCAACTTGATTCGAGCGGTCTCAACGACGCTCGGTCTTGGTCCCTACGGAAGCAGAGGGCAAAACGTTGTTTCAGGATATGTGAAATTGGCTCTTTGGGAGGACCGGCCACATGCTTCGCAAAGCGCCTGGGCTCTTGTTGAGAGGGCAAGAAAACGCTTCGGCAATCATCCTGAAGCCCGCATTGTCTTTTTTATGCCGCCGCAGGTGACGGGACTTGGCCAGGCTTCGGGCATATCGCTGCAGCTTGAAGATCAGGGAAGTCTTGGCTACGAGGCGCTTGTTGCGGCGCGCGAGGAATTGCTTGCCAAAGGGCGGCAGAGCCCCCTCCTCTCAAATATCCGCACATCCTCCCTTGATGATGTGCCACAACTCAGGCTCGATATCGATGATCTGAAGATCGGCGTCTTTAGTCTGAACCCAGCCTCTGTAAACAGCGACCTCACAGCTGCCTTGGGCGGCCTGTATGTGAACGATTTCGTTGACCGCGGCAGAATCAAGCGCGTCTATGTGCAGGGGGATGCGCCTTTTCGCATGAATACCGATGATCTGAACCGCTGGTACTTCCGCAACACCTTGGGCCGCATGGTTCCTCTGGAGGCCTTTGCCAAACTTTCTTGGTCCTACGGTCCAAGCCAACTTGAGCGTTTTAATGGTGTGCAGTCCACAATTATCGAGACCTCGCCGGCTGTGGGAGTGAGTTCAGGCACAGCCATGGATGAGCTTGAGCGTCTGGTATCGGAGCTGCCTGAGGGCATCGGTCTTGAATGGACCGGGCTCAGTTATCAGGAGAAGCAATCTGGGGGAAAAACAGGTATTCTCTACGCCCTGTCCATAGTGACTGTCTTTCTTTGCCTTGCGGCTCTGTATGAGAGCTGGATCATACCCTTTGCCGTCATCTTGATTGTGCCCATCGGTGTCTTAGGCGCCGTTGCCTGCAGTTCTCTGCGTGGCCTGTATAACGATATCTATTTTCAGGTCGGCATCCTTGCTGTGATCGGCCTTTCAGCAAAGAATGCCATTCTTATTGTTGAATTCGCGAAGACTCTTGTGAGTCAGGGGATGAGCTATGCGGACGCTGCCATTGAGGCCGCACGTCTGCGTTTGCGGCCCATTCTTATGACGTCCCTTGCCTTCATGCTGGGTGTATTGCCCCTTGCAATCAGCCATGGGGCAGGTGCGAACAGTCAGCACGCTATCGGCACAGGCATTCTTGGCGGAACATTCCTCGCGACCAGCATCGGTATTTTTTTCATTCCGCTCTTTTTTGTCAGCATTTGCGAGGTCTTCATGCGTAAAAAGAAGCCGGCACAAAAGACGACAGCGCAGCGAACGTGATTCTCTGCTTTTCTCTCACAGTGCGTCCCTCCTCTTGGCCGAAAACGCAAATCCGGTCTCGCATTGCTACGCGATTTGACCCGCAAGACCCTGTCTATCAGCCGCTCCTTTTTTTGTCTGTGCGCAGGAGTCAGTGTATGAGGGAGGTCTTTTAAGGGGAGAAAGGTACCTGTTTCCTCCGTATTGCACAATCTCGCATTGTGAGCGTATGAGAAGAAAAGCTTGCTGTATGCGTTGTACTGCGCAAGGATTGATTGAGATAGAGAGAGGCCTTGTGCGGAGACGGTCGGAATACTGAGCTATACTCGACCACAGGGTATTTTTCCGCGCAGAAGCCAAGGTGGACCAACGCTCCGGTTGCTACGGGAAGAATAATTGTGCAGTTGGGTATAAGAGAGTTCGCTCGGCACGCCGCTGTCTGCTCCCGCGTATACTTTAGCCAGAAACAAATTGACATTTTGCGAAGGTAAGTCAGCACTCAAGTCTGGTATATTCAACGCCAAGTGACAACTTTTTTTCTGACCGCAGTCTATATCGAATGCCCAGCGTCCTTTCGAGCGTAGATCAGCACGTGTCGCCAACAACGCTGTGCAAGAAAAGTCCTTTGACGTACTTAAGCGATCAAAAAACCAGCCGTCATACAGCGTATGACGGCTGGTTCTCCTGCTGGGCTTCCATACTTAGATTGATTGCCAGGCGCTGAGAGAGGGCTCCTTTGCAGGTCGCACAGGCTGCATGTCTCTGTACGCCCAATGCAAGAGAGCCAAAAGGTCGGCTCGTAAATGCGCCGCGCAGGGAGGCTCACTGCGCATCTTGGGAAGAATGTATACTCGTGACGGGTGCAATCTTTCTTCCCAACATCGAAGGAAGTGCGAGGCGCTTGTGTTGGCCTTGCAATTGCCTAAAGGCTTGCGCCGTACTCGATAGTGGTTAGCGCGATGCAGGTTTCGTCTCCATGTGTACGTAAATCGAAGGCAGCGGATTCTACGTTCGACTGTGGGGGGCACGCGTATGAGCTACTCATTAGGTTTTTGAACATTGCCATTCTCTGTGTATCCATCGTTGCTCGATGTGTACATCCTAACAGTGTTTCTTCCGGATTTTTTGGCCGCATAGAGAGCGATATCTGTAATTTGAATAATGTAATCGCTTGGATTTTTGACATGGAGAGCCATTTCCGCATCAAGCTCCGCAACGCCTAAGCTTATGGTCACCCTCTTGTACTCGCTAAAAGTGTATGGGATGTTGACGTTGAAAACTGCCTGGCGAATCTGTTCTGCGATTTTCGAAGCTCTAATTTTATCAAACTCTGGCAAAAGAATGGCAAATTCTTCGCCGCCATAGCGAAAAAGTTTATCCTGGGTACTGAGCGCCACGCTTTTAAGAGTTTTATTCATAGTTGAGGCTATAGTTGCAAGACACCTATCTCCAGCAAGATGTCCGTAGGAGTCATTGTATTTTTTAAAGAAATCGATATCGATCATGATCATCGATAAGTGTTTTTTTGTATCTGAAATATAGCCTATTTGATGGTCCAGTTCCTTGGCAAAGAATCTTCTGTTATATACACCCGTTAAGTGGTCCGTTTCTGTCAGTATGCAGCGAAGTCTATGGTGTTCAGTAATATCGCGTATTAAGACATAAAAGACATCGCCGAAATCTTTTGTGTGAACCAATCGGCCGTAGTCATCTACCCAACGTATCTCATTATCCTTCCGGCGTATCCGGTACTCAACATAATCCAATTTTCGCGAGTGTTTTGCAATCTGCTTTAAGATGGATGCGTTGACGTACTCTACATCCTCGCTATACACCATGCCGGAAAAAGTATTTCCAGTGAGTTCCTTAAATTCACTTTCTGTTTCGCATCCAAAGATATCGAGCATCACATCGTTAATATAGAGAATCCTATCACTTTCATCAGCTTTATAGACAAAAAAGCCACCAGGCATATTGTTGCCTATGTATTTTAACAGGGAAAGAGTAATTTCTCCGATGTTAGCAATATCTAATTCTTCCATTGTTTCTTCAGCGTGAATATCGCAGTATGCGCGAAATCGCTGCCTCCTCTCAAGAACTGGTAAGACGTGTGTATGCACTGTTTGCAATTCTAGGAGTTGATTGCAATGGATTCGCAACTTATTACGACGATAGAATCCCTTATCAAAGCTACTCCTGCGGGTGCTTTGCAATCAACCTCTGGAATTTAGCCTAAGTGAGTCTATATCACCTGAGGCGCCTTGAGGACAAGGTTTGCAGAAGTTAAGGCCGAGTGAGTGTTCAAAGATATACTCGTTTCGTATTTGTCAAGGACGGAACCTCGAACTCCCTCCGTGGTTGGGAAGAAAGATTTCATGCATCGCGAGTATACCTTGTCTGCGCAATGATTCTTCCCCTGCTGACCAATTTGTACTGAAGCCCATATGCAGGCGCCCAGAGTATACAGTGAGGAATTGCGAAGAAATAACTTGCACAAAGTGTCAAAAAAGTGTCGGGCCGCCTGGGACTTTTTTGCTACACTATCTGAGCGCAGCCGATGCGTAGCCACTCTGGAGGTCCCCAGGTCTCCACCGACGACTTTCCAGTGCGAACCACACGCGTTTGAGAGAGTCCTTCTCTCCGAGATTTTCTTCGAGTACTTGGGAGAAAATTACGCCTCTTTCCCC
>JAFTDR010000118.1 GCA_017454105.1 Desulfovibrionaceae bacterium
AAGCGGACGCGGGATATTGACCTCTCAAAATACGCAACCCTGGGCGAGACACTCCTCCAGCAGGCGGCTGAGCGCAAACTCATATCTGGAGTGCAGGGCCAGGCTGCATAGGTCAATTTCTTATTCGTGGATAGGCTCTAAATCAGGCGCTGACAAGCGTCGTGTCAACACAAAGGAGGAGTTGCGTCGTCTGTTTCAGATGAATGGCCAGTTCTTTTCTGATGAACTTCCGACCAGAGTGTGTCTCGACGCGCTTGACACACTTCGTTTTCGAGATTTTTTAAAGAAATTCTACCAACGGGATATTCCGGCAACAGCCCAGGAGTTGCAAAAACTGCTTGAGAATTTGAATTTGGCCACAAACGACGGCCGCCTGAACCTTGCCGGTGTCCTGCTTTTTTCAGAACATCCCGAATGGATTGTCCCTCAGTTTGATGTCAAAGCCATACGCTATCCCGGCAATAGCATTCACGCGACTTGCTACCTTGACACCGAGGACTTCTGCGGTTCGTTGCAAACAGTTTTCTACGGATCTTTTTCTTTTGTCATGCGGAATCTGCATACGGTTCAGGCAGGTCAGAGCGTGAATGCCCAGGGACAGCCTGAAGTTCCCCCGGCTGTCTTCGAGGAACTTCTTGTCAATGCTCTTGTTCACAGAGATTATCTGATCAATGCCCCTATACGTCTCTTCATATTTGATGATCGCATTGAAATTCTAAGTCCTGGGCATCTCCCGAATACACTTACTGTTGAAAAAATCAGAAACGGCATGGCAACGCTGCGGAACCCTACCCTTGCAACCTTTGTGGCAAAGGGACTGCTTCCCTATCATGGTCTTGGGACAGGCATCCAGCGTGTTTTGCAGTTATGGCCCCATGTCGATTTTTTTGACGACAGGGATATGTGTCTTTTTACGGTGATTGTTCGGAGACCTCCTTTTCCTGTGTAGTCTTTTGTCTACGGGAAGAGAGCGCTTCACTCTTGTCGTCATTTTTTTCGCGCGTACGGATTGGCATACTTCAACGCTCTTGAGCCGCAAAGAACCATTCGCTTGAGAGTTCCTATTTTGCACGTCGCTTCTTGCGTAAGCCAAGATGCTCTGTATCGATGGGAGTATAGGATCGTACATTCCCGCAAAGTCGAGTTCTCTTTGCGGAGGAGAGCCGCACTCTTTCTGATCTTCCGACATAAAAGGATTTTCGTCTCTGTCTACTGCGGTCGGAAAAAAAAGTTGCCGTGCGCCAGTTAGGTGCATTGAGTCTCGCTTGGTGAAAGTCCGGGCCTGGTAAAGCCTAGCAGGCAGCCAGTACATAGCCTTGGAGCCGAAGCCGCGAGGTTAGGCTAGGGCTTCGCCCGTCGAAGCGTAGGCAGTGGAGTGTACGAGCCGCGACGCGAAAGCGAGTGCGAAAGCGTGAAGTGACCCACGCCCCGTAAGTTTAAGATGCGGAAGGCGATTCGGTGGTATAAGAAGCAGGCAGCAATGGGCCGGTCGAATAAATCATGAGATATCTACGCGAGACCGACTCAGGTTCCGTCGGGGTCTGCGACGCGAAGCTAGGCATGGCGAGTACACAAT
>JAFTDR010000119.1 GCA_017454105.1 Desulfovibrionaceae bacterium
AGCAACAGAAAAAGCCTGGTTCTTTGAGGCTCCTGAGCTTGACCGATATACTATTAATCTGTACATGCGGAAAAAAATATTTTTTTAAGGAAGATTCCATAAGATGGAAAGTTCCTCTGCTATGTTCGTCGTCATTATACTTCAGCCAGAAACAAATTTACATTTTTACGAACGGGTGTCTGCACTCAAGCCTGGTATTTTCAACTCCAAGTGGTAGCTTTTTTTCTGACCACAGTATAGTTCCTCTGCAAGGGAAATCCTGATCGGTAGTTGGCATTCGCCCTCACGCGTTCGTTTTGGCAGATGCTTGAGACTGACGGCGACTCATTACGCTGTTCGTCCTTCGCATGAACCGTGAGGTCGCCCGTAACACATATGCACGCTTAGACTGTGCTGCTCGAACGCACGAATATAGTGGAAACTAAGCATCTAAGCATCAACGAAACAAGTTTGTTGCTACGCAAAAATTGTACCAAAAGGATTCAGGTGCGCAAGACGTTCTATAGTCTGAGATTTCAAGCATTTCTGTAGCGAATATTAGTGGAAAAGGGGTGACCTGATGGATACTACAGAAAAGAGTATCCTAACGCGTCCTGTTTTTACTTTCACAACTTTGCCGCTTGATACCTCGCCTCGGACGTCGATAGAGTCAGGTCAATTCGGATAATGAGCAATGTAAAAAAATTCTGTCAAGAGGGTTGACATACTTTTTTTCAGAGAAAATTTTTTCTCAAAATCATTGCTAATGGGGTTGACATAGAAAATTGCACAGAGAATAGCAGATCTCCCAGGTATGCATAGTCTCCTTTTGTATGCTCGCCATGCTCTGCGACCCCGACGGAACCTGATGCATTCGACTCGCATGGCGGCTGCATCATTGCTGCCTGTGTCTTTATCCAGAGAATCGGCTTCCGCATAATATCACAACGAGGCTCAATTACGTCACGCTGAAGCTGACGGCTCGCATACCCCATTGCCTACGCTTAAACCTAACCTCACGGCTTCGGCTCCAAGGCTATGTACCGGCTGCTTGCTAAGCTTTACCGGACTCAGAATTGCACTGAGCTAGAGGCTATACACCGAACTGGCGCACGGAAGAGCAATATTCAACATTGCTCTTGGAGTTTCGTCCACTTGAAAAATGCATAGGGATGAAAAGCCCCCACCTCTCTCTGGGGTATGACGAGAGTATCCTTTAATGCTCTCGGCTTATGCGGAACAAAGGAGTCAAAAAAGATTTTTCTTTCGCAACTATCCATGGAAAGTATATCGCTTATACGTTTTTCTACAGACCCAATGACCTCAAATGAGGTAGACACAAGCAATGTGAAAGCGTTTGTCGCAGGTGTATCAGATGGTGCTCTAGTTTAAGACATCACGTCATTTCTCTGATTGTGATATGATGCTAAGCCAAAGGATTGTGATAACCTTTATTTAAAATTATACTACACTAATTTTTTATATTTTTAGTAGTTATCGATAATAGAGACAGATCTCAGAATTGTCGAGACTGCCCTTTATCGTAAAATAGGAGGTGCATATGGCAAGATTTACTGTCAATTATCAAGTGGTTGGCGCGTCTTCTGGAAGCAAAGTTGTTGAAGCAGATTCATCCTATGAAGCTGAAAGAGAAGTTCGTCGTTGGCTTGAAAATCGCCCTGAAATGAGCGGAAAACCAATCATTATAAAGGAAGTAAAAAAAATATAAAATTATTGGTAAAATCGTATCCGCTCACGGGGGGGCACGATGAAATCGCGATTTTTAGGCGATTTGATGCTATTTCTCAAAGGGGAGAAAGCGTAATTTGTTGGCGCTGTTTCGCTTCGATGAGATTTAAAACCCGCAAGCACTGTTGACCTGTGAGCGGATACCTAAAATCTAATGTGGATTATAGGTCTGCTAATAATTTAATCAAGGTAAACCTCCGGCTTTGCCGGAGGACTCGCAAAGTTTGACTTTTGCGGAAGTGTACCAAACGCCCTGCGGCTGCGTACGTCGCGTAGCGGTGAAGTCGCAAGCCGCGAGCTTGCGAAGTGGCGCAGC
>JAFTDR010000120.1 GCA_017454105.1 Desulfovibrionaceae bacterium
AAAGGGTAGAGCAAAAGCAACAGCTAGGCACAAGCGGAAAGCACTGGCGATGAGGACCTCTCGCAAGTTCCAGGCGGAATTTTTCCTCGTGTACGGAGTACAGTACTATCGTTCAAGCCCTGCGAGTTGAAGCTGAAATCCTCGTGATGCAGAGCATCTGGCCTGTCAGTCAGCGCGAGCAAATAAGGATGCGAGGATGCCCGAAAACTGGAAAGCGGCGGCTACTGACAAGCTATATTACAATTCGTGAAGTTGATTGCAATGGGTCCTACCCCGCGCATGTGAGAGTATCCGGCTTTCAGACACAAACGCCTCCTATATCTTGCAATCAACCTGTAGAATCGTAATACTCAAGCCGGAAAAAAAATGTGTACATGCGTGGTCTGAGATGTGAGAACAAAGCGGGTTCGTAGCCCAAGGGTTGCAACTTTTTTCCCGACCGCAGTATATAGCGGAACCTCGCACTTTCTCCGAGGTTGGGAAGGAAGATTGCACCCATTGCGTATTTTTCCCGACGTAAAGGAAAATATGTACTTCTAGCAGCATATGCCAGTTCCTAGCGGAACAGATTGAAAGCAAAACAGAGGAGGAGCTGTGAGTCAGACCGAACACAATGAGCAGATAACACCGGCACTTCTTGTGTGCGGCGCGGAAGGCGCGGGAAAGCGCAGCCTTGTGCAAGCTCTCCTGAAGGCAACAATCCTTCCCCTGCCCTCGCCAGAAGAGGGTATTACCCATACCATCGATATAAAACCAGACGGTATACCGGTCACGCTTGTTACAGCCAATGAAGAAAACGTTGATGAAACACTCTCAACGCTCTCTACCCTTTTACCGTGGACAACAATTCTGCTGTGGCTTGTACGCTACGATAAAAAATCCCTGGAATCAGACATCGCGACCCTGCGCAAGCTCAGAGCAAAAGCCCCTGAGCTTCCAATCATCATCCTTGGAACGGGGATTGACCGCTCCACAACTTTTTTTAATCCCGCGACATTTTCTCTCGCCTCTCCGAAAAGCGATGCAGAAAAAGCCGTGTGTGAGTGGATGGATCACCTTACCAAGGACTTTGCCGAAGCTCTTCCGAACGCCGTTCTCCCCTGCGCTGTCGGCACAGGACCAAACGACATAAGCCGTCAATTCAATCTCCCGAAAATTTCAGACACAATCGAAAACCTTCTGCCGCAAGCCATGCGCATGCAATGGATTGCCTTTGAAAAAGCCAACAAGGACACGGGCGTTAAAGCGGAAAAGATGATTGTCGCCGCAACTACTGCTGCAGGCACTGTTGGCCTTCTCCCCCTGCCAATCGCTGATATGCCCTTTATTGTCGCCATACAGGTTGCCTTAATTATCAGCCTCTGTTCGCTCTACGGCAAGGCCTTCACTGCCGATGCCGCCCGATCCTTGGTTCTTGCCGCCCTCTCTGCCCTGGCAGGACCGATAGCCTTTCAGAATATAATAAAATTTGTCCCTGGATTTGGATCCGTAGTCGGGGGCGGTGTTGCCGCAGCTTGCACCTACGCTGTCGGCAAGGGTACAAAACTACTTCTAGAGCGCAATGAACCCTTTACTCTTTCCGCTTTCACAAAAACAGTCAAAGAATTCTTCTCAGAATATCGGAAAAAGAAAAAAGATCCTGAAATTTCAAAGAAGTAAAGCCCAGACGTTTCAGGAGAGCGTAGGCTTTTGAGGAAAGACCCACATTCTGCGCGGCTTATTCTACGGCAAGAAAAAAAAATTCCATGCACAACAAAAATAACCTCTAAAAATTCTCTCTTACTTCACTTTTTGAGGTGAAATTTATTTTTAGCGGCAGTATCTTGCGTAAACCTGTGTCCCCCATATTCTCGAGCGCATAATGGCTTTCCACTGCAGTCGCGCAGCTGACCATAGAACCTCTGATACCAAAGGGAGTCTTTACAATCGAGACTCCCTTCTGACAATCTATTCTCTGCACGATCCTGTTTCTTTGTCCAAGCATGCAGTATCGTACGAACGGCCTAGAATACTACACTCAAGCTGGAAAAAAATGTACACATGCGTGGTCTGCGATTCCAGAACAAAGAGGGGCAGTAGCTCAATGGTGGCAACTTTTTTCTTGTCCGCAGTATATTGCTCACTTTGCCGACGCCCACAGGACTCACTTCGTGTCGCTGGAAGAATCATTGTGACGCCGAGTATAATACCGAAGACCCAAAAAAAGCCACACACCTCGCCGGCAGACAAAGACGACGATTTGAAAAAGACCTGGGTCTTCAATGGCTTGCCCCGTACGCTTTGCACAAAGCACGACATGGCCAAAACGTCGCGTGCATGAAGGAAATTTTCTCACTGGAGAGGCCTCTTGCATATCCAATTTCGAACTGGAGTCTCTGTGTGAACTCTCCTGACAGACAAGCGATAACTAAAGAGACTCCCAAAGCGTCGCCTAGAGACACCTTCACGGGCACGTGAGTGGCCTTCATAACACTTCCAATCGTTATCTGCTTACCCGGCCGCTCTTTTTTTTTCCTAGACAGCCAAAGAATATCGGCCTCAATTGAGCGGCATGGGAAGAATCTTTGTGACGCCTAGTATAGTGCCGCTAGAAAAAACTCGAGCTTTGGCTGCGGCATTTTTCTTTCTCCATTCTTTAGCTCGCCAAGAGAAGTGCTGAACATCTTTGCCATTGTGAGTATACTGTGTTTTTTTCATGATATCGCAGGGAGAAGATTGATGGCTCTTTTCATCTCATCGGACCGAGTTTCATAATACGAATTGACTGTTGTTGAAATCCGAGAATGCCCCATAAGACGTGAAACAGCAGCGATATCTGCTCCTTTACTTATCATTTCAGTGGCAAATAAATGTCGGAAGTCATATAGTTTTACAGGATAAGTAATCCCTGATTTTAAAACAGCCTTACAAAAACCAGTCTTAATTGTCTTAACATTTCTGTTATTAAACTCAACAATAAATTCTGTTTTTGCGACACTCTTTCTATACAACATTATTTCTTTAAACTCGTCGGTAAAATAAATATACCGATGTGTGTTTGTTTTGCTAGCATAGACTAAAATACGATTTCTTTCAAAATCTACATCAGACCACTTCAGATTGAAAAGCTCACTTTTTCCTGGCCTTACGCCCAGGTAACAAACGAGCTGTATAGCCCACTTGATATGATCGGCAGCACATGACATTATCTTTTTGGCATCTTCAAAGGTGATAAGCCGATCCTTCCGTTTAACTTTAAGTGGCCGCCACAAGATAAGTGGTGATTTACATATATAATCCCTTCGACATGCATAATTAAACAAAGCCCTTAAATAATTAACATATTGATTAACTGTAATATTTTCACGCTTTTTTCCAAAACAGTTTGGCTCATTTTTGATATTATCTATAATTGGAAGTATATATTTATAATAATCAATATTATTTATATCTTCAACTTCTCCTAAAAAAGGTATGAAATATGCATTTACAACATATAAAAATGAATTTACATGGCCCTCACTTGATCCATTTCTCTCCAGATGAACTCTATATTCTTCAACAAGCATAGCAAAACTTAGACAATCTTTTTCTTCATTTTTTACGTTGTCGTTACAATCTTTAAACTTTAACTTAGGAGATTCAATGAAAGTATTACTCTCTTCATATTGAACTTCTCCATTGATAATTCTTCGCAGAAAATCCCTGGCAGCTTCTTCCCCTTCCGCACCGCGTCCAAAAGTTTTGTCGTGCCTCTTGCCAGTAGAATCTTTAAATGCGACCATCCATTTCCCATTTGTCTTTCTTTGATAAATTGACGGCATATAACCTCCATGCATTTTGTTATTCTCGGCAGCAACAAAATGTCCCCAAGAGGCGATCTGCACTTGCAGTCAGCTTTCGATTAAAGAATATTCTGGTAAAA
This sequence comes from Desulfovibrionaceae bacterium, assembly GCA_017454105.1. GTDB lineage: Bacteria > Desulfobacterota > Desulfovibrionia > Desulfovibrionales > Desulfovibrionaceae > Desulfovibrio. The sequence continues at coordinate 3,905 of JAFTDR010000120.1, forward strand.
ACTGGATGTTTTCGCTCATGGCAGAGAAGAAGAAGGCAGCATAAGCTAATCTGCGCAGCCTTGGAAGATCGCTATACTCGTGGGTTTGCAATGGAAGTTATTGGCTATCTTAAGAACTCCTATGCCCTTGCCAGTACGGTCTTGTGTGTCTTGCGTCTTTTTTGCGGCATGAACAACGCCAAGATTGCCTCTCGTGCTGATTGCGGTGCCAAAGCCACACAGACCGCGCGAAAGCTATGGTTCTTGCGACCGGCTTACGATATACTGCGGGCAGAAATAAAGTTACAGCAACTTTAGCTGTGAAGTCCCTTGTTCCAGGGAGTTCGTACATCTGACAGAGTCACTTTTTTTCTATCTTAAGTATAACTTTAAAGTTTTAGGCGACGTCTACTGGATAGTCCATCCATACCCGGCCACGCAATTGTTTTCCCACAAAAGACAAGGGAGAGCCAATTGATCAGCGTCCTATGGGATACTTTCGTGTCGCAGGGAAGTATCATCCTGACGCCGAGTCTACCCTCAAATTACAGAAATAGTGAGAGGGGGAGCGCGCACGGGTCAACGGTATCGGTATGTGTCAATATACTTGCGACGGATAAAATCTTCCATCTCCCTATGGATACTTCTTATGGAGCTTAAGATTGAGACTTTTTCGAAACTGTATATAGAACATTCTTTAGACTCATCCGCACGTTTGTAAGAACTCTTTCAAGACAAATTAGTACACTATTGTAAAGGTTGTTTACAGCATACATATGCTCAGCTACGTTTTCCGCTTAGTCGACAAAGTGGAACTCTTTGCTCTGTCAAAACTGGAAAAATCGTTGTCCAGCACATGTGTACATTGACCTGGAATGCACTTTTTATCTTCCTATGAGGCAAGCCGAGGAGCCACCAGCAGTCCTTGAGTACTCTGCTTTCAGCGAGCGGCAAAGAAAATTTTATCTTCTTTTTATATCCTCGTGAAGCAAGTGTCAAACCCACCCTTCCACCAACTGCAGAGGCCGTATTGCTCGGTCTTGCCTGTTGTTTCACTGCTTAAGGTGGGTACCTGTGGTGCTTTTGTGAAGTTCATGTGGACTGATAAGTATACTCCAGCCAGAAATAAACTGACATTTTTGCGAGCGTAAGTCAGCACTCAAGTCTGTTTTTTTTAACTTTAAGTGGCAACTTTTTTTCTGACCGCAATATAGCTTCCTTAAATTTTAATTAAGTTCCGTAAACGTATTGTCTTTGTGTAATTAAATTCTTTAATTAGTTACTGCATCAGAGCTCTACACGTCTCTGCTGCGATAGTCCTGAGCCAAGCATCTCTAGAGTCGACGTCGCTACCCAAAGTACGTCTGTCCTTTTTTGTATGAGGGTCTTGAAAATATACTCGACCGCACATTGATTTTCAGCAGAACGCTTCGAGCTACACTCTGACATCGCCCACCCAGGGGAAAATCTTTATGAGGCTGAGTATAGTCGCGCTTTCTTCTACCTCGCTAGACGGTCACGGTGGTTGTCAAGGAAAGCCCGCTTGGTCTATACCTGGGCCGCATGGGCGGCGCCCCTGGGTTCTTCGTGTCGCAGGAAAGAATCATTGTGACGCCAAGTACACTTCGGAGTCGAGAATGTAAACCTCTTGATAAAGAATTTCTCGTGTACGGAGTACAATATCGTTCAATCCCTCAAGTGGAAGTTGAAGTACTCGCGATAGTGAGCATCTTGGCTTATGTCAGTAGCTCCAAGCGGGAAGAAAGCGTACCCTCTAAGGACTGTAAAGCGACCCAAACGCCTGCTGTGGCTTGTGAGCTTGAGCGAGAAAGAATTTCTAGCTTCTCGAATCACGAAGTATGTACTCAAGAAAAAAAAAGACGCCAGTCAAGGTTGTCCTTGACTGACGTCTTTTTTATAGGTTGGTGCGTCGCAATGTTTCTTTGCATCCGCTCTCGTTAACGTGTCATGTGGCGTTTCTTAGGCGAGACCGCATGTTGCCGCTTGGAGAGGGCAGCGTAAGGCACACTCCACACTGCACCCGCAAGCGGGTTGGTGGCCTGGCCGCAATGTGTTTGTTCAAAAAGGAAGTCCTGGTTGCCACGCAAAATGCGTGGCTCTCCCCAAGCGTACGACACTGTACAATTGCTGATTCTATGCCTTTCGACCGTGCCGTCGCGCATCTGCCAAACTTCAAGTACGAGCAAGGCGTGAAGAAGTTTAGTTAAAAATAGCGTTCATTTCTATTGTCGAAATACCTACAAGCTTCAATTAAAATGTCAGGATACGATTGCAGCCTCAAGCTGATTCACGGCACTTCATGGCGCTCCGATTACGAGTTCTCGTGCATTGAAAATCTGCTGACTCCAGCGTGGCACGGCGCACCTCACCTTTCGGACGAGGTTGGACAGCGCATTGTATAGAGAGCTCCCAGCGTTCGCAACTTTTCGCGCTCTAGGTATCATAATTTCTTTGCATAATCTTTAAGTTCTATTTTTGCGGCGCGTTCATAATAGGAGTACGCCGCCTCCTCATCGACCTGCGTACCTATACCAAGCTTGTTCATAAGCCCGGCCATGTAGAAAGGTATTGATAAGCTCGTCGTTTCACACGCTTTTACAATGTATCTGAGCCCTTTTGCCATATTCCTTGGTATCATGTACCCTGTGACATAAAAAAGTCCTACGAGGCAGCAAGCATCACGTTGAGCATTACCTATAAAGTTTACGAGACTGTTATATGCTTTCAGCTTATCTGAAACGTTCATATATAACCGTGAACTTTTTACGGATTCAAGGATTTCATCCTCCTTATTTTGATTCGTATACACATTATCTATTACCCTGCGCAAATCCCTATATTTTTTCTCAGTCATTGCTTCCAGGGTGGTCAAGGCTCCATCAAAATCCCTGGGGCAGCCAACACCCTCTTTTTTCATCACTGCGACGAGATACTGGGCCTCGGGACTTTTGTTCCTGGCAGCTTCTTCAAGCTGAGCATACGCTGCTTTGGCATTTTTTGTCTGAAAGTATGTGAAAATACCTTCAAGAGTCTGAGCAAGAGCGTCCTCTTCTTTAGCTTTTGCGTGCAGATCATCAAATGTCCAGGACACGTCCATCTGGCTAACCAGATTCGGCATAAGTTGCGCCACATGTTGCTCAAAACCAGAGCCCTCTAAAGTGATTGCAATAACATATCCCAGGGCATGAGGACTGCCCGATTCGCTTGCCTTGTTAAACCAGTACAAGGCCATCTTGAGATCTTTCTGAAGACCACGCCCCTCATAATAGCGGGATGCCAAGTTGAACTGGAGGTCAAGATTGCCGCCTTTTGCCCCGTCTGTCAGAATTTCAATAGCCCTTTTCTCATCGAAGTATTCATCATCCTCGTCAAAGTAAATCTTTGAAAGTTCCGCTATGGAGTTGTATTCCCCAAGCTTCACACCGGCCTCATATTTTTCGATGGCCCGATCTAAATCTCGTATAGTACCCCACCCTGCATAGTAACACCGCCCAAGCCAGTAGAGACACAACGGGTCCCCCATATTGGCTCCCTCGCGGAAAGTCTTAAATGCAGTGCGGCTATTCTCCACAACTCCGTCGCCGCGCAGATAACGCATGGCAATCCAGAACCTCGCCCGCGCAATTCCGTACGATGCCGCGTTCCTAAACCATATAAGCGCGTTCTTATAGCTGAACCGTAATTTCCCTAACCCGTTTAAATAAAAAATTCCCAAATCGCACATGGCTTCGGGATGGCCGATTTTCGCCGCTTTTTCTATCAACCGTAAGGCCATATCAATAGATTTGTTAACCAGCCAACCATTGTAGTAGCAGTAGCCAAGCTGATAAACGGCCGAGACGTTACCCGCGTCGGCAGCGCGCGAAAGCCAGCTCAAAGCATCCTTTGTATCGGACTCACAAAAAAGGCCAAAGGCGTACATGATAAAAAGTACAAACTGCGCTGAACTATCGTCCTCAGCCGCCTTTGCTTTGAGTTCTTCAACGCACTGTTCTATACCACTGCTGTTACAAACACCAGCGGGAAACAAAAACTCGCGGTCGAATAAGATACTATTGGCTGCAGCAGAAAATTCCTCAGCTTTCGCTGTGTTTTTATTGATACCATAGCCGTTTGCATAGAAGAGACTGAGCAAGTACTCGGCATGTGGATCACCTTCTGCTTTTGCTTTAGCAAAGTAAATAAAGGAAGAATATGGACTGGCAGTAGTACCGACGCCAAAGAAAAACTTCATGCCAAGATAAAAATTGGCCACAGCAAAGTTATTGTCCGCAGATTTTTGGAGCCACTCTAAAGCTTTCGAGTTATCTCGTTTGACCTCTAAGCCGTCCTCATAGCAGCGTCCAACTAAAAACTGGTCGCGGGGATCACCATTTCTCGCTGAGGCGAGCAGACCAAGAAAGTCCTGTGTGGGAAGAATTTTTGGCGCCTCTTTCGGCGCGGTCATCCTTAACTCTTCCTGCATGCTGCGCGGCTTTTTACCGCTTGTCTCTTTTTCAACCGTTTTTTCGTGAGTTTCCTCCTGCTTCCCTTCGCGCTGCGCTGCTTGCTCCGCATCACTCCCCTTGCTATCGGACTCTCGCTTCACCTCAACATCTGACGCTGTGTACTTGATGCGAACCGTCTCTTGTACTTCCTCTTTTTTCTCTTCCTGACTCTTTTCAGCATTTTCTGCTTTGACGGACTGAGCTGTGGTTTGCTGTACACTGCTAACTGGTTGAGGCTCTGGCTGTTTATCTGCCTTAAAATCGTCTTCTATAAGAATCTGATCGACAAAGATTTCCTGCTGCAGACGATTATCGCTTAACTTGGGATTGAGCGTATACACAGCATAGGGGAAGCCCAATTTTGACGCGCGGGTAAGCCAGAAGGTACTTTTTTCAACATCGATGGGCGTCCCGCGCCCTGTCGCGTACATGTGAGCGAGAGCGCATTGCGCTGCAGGGTTACCCGCCTCGGCAGCCAAGGCGTATAAACGCAGGGCTTCAGCGTGGTTTTCTGGAACATCAACACCGAATTCGTTGCAGAAACCCTGCAAAAAATTCTCCATCTGCCCGCAAAAAGTCTCAGCTTTCTCCAAAAGCTTGAGGGAAAGACGGCTCCGTACACTCGAGTCATCTCGAACTGACTTAATGAGACTTATACCTTGCTTACACTGCGACAACACACGCTTGTACCAAACATGGGCGTTATTAACATCCTGGTCGCAAAGATAGCCCTTGTGGAAACACCAGCCAAGACTTAACTGGGCGCGCTCCTGAGTTCTTTTGGCTGCACTTGTGTACAAATCAAACGCTCTGTCCAAACGATCTTTTGATCTGTCGCCAACCTCGTACATCTGCGCCAAAAAATACATAGCTTCAGAATGACCGTGCTGGGCCGCCTCTGCGAAGAGGCGAAAAACGAAGTCGCAATCAAAATCCAGCGTGTATCCTGCCCAGCATAGCGTCCCAAACAAGATCTTTTCGTCTATCGTACACCCGTGCCGCACGTAATGATCAAACATTGCCAGAGTCTTGTTCCGCGAACTTTCGACAACTCTCTCAAACAACTCTGAATAGACGACAATTCGTGACGCGTACGAAAAAGAATACTTGTTCAGCAGCACGTCGCGGACACACTGCGATAAATTCTGTATACGGAGATTTTTATCTGTTGTATATTCCATCTTTTTTATCCCATACACCATAAAACATAACTTAAAACACACTCCAATTCAAAAAGAGATTTCCTTTTTAAAAAATGACACTGCACACTTTTACAAAGAAACAACTTAAAGCAAAGAATGATTTTCAATCCTAAGTATAAAAAGTACTTTAAAAATTTTTGATACTTTTCTATTGATATAAAAATGATATTGATCCACCGCAAGGAACTGTAACAACATATCCTAGCATTCTGTTAAAACTGGTAGTTTTTTCAACAACAAAAATGGTATCAGTTCACGGGTCAACGGTACTAGGCGGGTTTTATAGCCTTTCAAATCGCGCCATTGACGGCAGAGACCGCCAAAGCGTAGCTAGTCTGCGAGAGATTACCTGGCCGCACAATGTTTTTTCCACACAAGCCAAATCGGCATGGGAAAAAACATTGTGACGCCGAGTATACCTTGAGAGTCAGAAACACCCCAACGGGCGTGGAGAAGACCATGGGACAAGCTCATGAGTGCTTTGAAACAAGGAAACACCCCCACGCACGTGGGAAGACGTCATCCACAGCTCAGACTTTCGGATCTATACAGAAACACCCCCACGCACGTGGGGAAGACCCTGCATCATTCCTTGATCGTCATAGGATTGTGTCCCCGCAAACGAGGTGACAGTAAGTGGTATTTTATACCCGACTGCATAAAGGTTTCCCACGGCAGTCATTGGTCGACACAGGAAGAATCACTATGCAGCCGAGCATAGACTACTTCATGTACGGGCGTAGGCTTTGTTCATCGGCTGCATAGCGTAAGGGCCAAGCTCTTGGAGACGCCACGCATTCTTCATCCGTCCCACTCCAAAGGAAGTATGTGGCCTTTTTGTCGGAGTCATGGCGCTCTGGTCGGTAAACGTCGGTATTGCCCTGCACACGAGGACTTTCCAGTTTTCTCAACCAAGGCTTGAGGGCAGAAAAAAGCAAAATTTCATTCAGTGGACTTTCAGGAGATGTGTCCATGTACACGAAGAGTGATACTGGGCTACTGCTCACTTAAAAAAAGCTACGAGAGACACTCTGCCGCAAGCGCGGAATTTCTGAGGGCAAATGCTGTCAGGCTATCAGGAATACTTCATGTTGGTGCGTGTGTACCGTTCAAGAATGGCGAGTGATTGCTCCTCATCAATTAAAGTGCCTATGCCGTAGTGGCTCATGATGCTGGCAAAGCAGACGGCCACCGCAATCCCCTTTCTTCCAGCGCGCGCAAACCAAAAATACGCCTTGGCCAAATTGACGGGAACCCCCAAGCCTGTGCAGTAACGCATCCCAAGCGCGCATTCTGCCGCAGAGATCCCTTTGACCGCCTTGGCCGAAACGAGGTTAATATCACATTTCATGTAGTTGAGAATAGCTTTATCGGCGCAAAACGTTTCGAACTTTTCTACACGGTCGGCATCACGCTCGTAAATCCTAGCCAGTATTTTTTGTGCTGTCGAGAACTGTTTGCCCACGACTTCACCAAGAGCGTAAAAAGTTTTCTCAATCTCACGCCCTTTGACCTCGCTTTGGGTATAGAGTTCGCCTAAAATGTAACGGGCGACTTTACTCTCTTTGCTCTTTTCAAGCCAAGGAATAGATTCCGCCGGTTTCTTCGTCTCAAGGTAGGTGAGAACTCCCTGAATCAGCACATACGGATTCCTGTTCTGCTCGGCCGCGCTCTTTACATTATCAAGCGAATCACTTTCCTTCAACTCTGAGAAAAGAACCCCAAGGGCCTTGCGAAAAACAGCGTCTGTACCAGTATCTGAGAGGGTCAGATCCCCTATATAAGCCAGAGCCATTGCCGAATACGGCCCTTCCTTGATTTCCTGAAACCATTGGTGCGCTTTCGCAGAATCCTTCGGGAAACCATTTCCCGTGTAATAGGCTTTCGCAAGGAGAAATTTTGTCTCATTCGGTCCAACGGCAGCCCAGGCGCCGGCCCAGAGGGCGCCGTGTTTCTTATTGGCCACGCTCTCAGGGTTTTCAAGGTAATACTGACCCACAGCAAGCTGGGCCTTGCGGTAGCCGAGTTCAGCGGAACGTTCGGTTAGCTTAAGCGCCAAAGCCTCGTCTTTATTGTCCTTCTCAACAAAATACGCCAAATCATACATGGCCTCTGGACAATCCCCATCCGCAGCCGCCTGAATGTACGACACAGCCTTTTTTTCATCGCGGTCAAAGAAACGGTTTCCAAGATAGAGTGACCCGAGCATATGCTGCGCCTTGGAAAAACCCTTCTCAGCCGCCTCAACAAGCAGCGAAACACCCAGTTTCTCGTCCTGCTGCGCACCTTCTCTAAAGGCGTAAATTGAGCGCATAAAGATTGCCCCAAGATGCCCAGCCGACGAGGCTTTCATTATCAACGACTGAATATTCTGATCAGCGCGGACTTCGTCATCATTCTTCTTTGTGTTCACAAGCATGCAGGCCAAGCGGTACTGGGCTGAGGGATTGCCCGACGCAGACCGACGAATCCAATCAGCCATCTCGTTTGCTGTCCCAGAGACAAGACGAAGATGGATAAGAATGGCCAAAACAAACTGCGCGCCCACATCGCCTTTTTGCGCCATGGAGCGTATCGCCGCCTCTCGGTTGTTCGTTGGCTGCGTGAGAATGCAGTCAGGAAAGAGATTTTCCCTTGAGTAGCCTATTGCATTCGCCTGTTCCATATATTCGGCAGCAAGCGTCGTATCTTTAGAAATTGTGTAGCCAACGTTTATGATGTGGGAAAGATAGACCAGTGCCTCTCCAGACCCCTTCTTGGCGCTCACATAAAAGCAATGGACAGCCCGATCGGCATTGTCAAAGCCTTCAAGGCCAAAAAGATTGACCAGGCCCAAAAAGTATGTCGCGGCAACCTCGCCCTCTTTCTTGAGCTTTTCGTAATACTGAAGGGAAAGACTATAGGAGGAGAGGCGACCGCTCCCCTGGGCAGGCTGCACCATCTTGTTGAGATAAACCTGCGCGTCCTGTATGCCCCGCTTTGCGGCTTTCAGGATGCGAGCATAGGCAATCATGGAACTTTGCGCAACTCCCTCCCCTTCCGCAAACATACAGCCCAGACGAAAATCAGCCAAAGGATTCAGGCCTAAATGGGCATCTTTTTCATAGAGTGACGCAATCTCACTTGGCGTGCTGAGTTCTCTGTGCGCGCGGTAATACGTGGCAAGAGGGAATCGGGCCTCCCAAAGACCGGCAGAAAGCGCCGCGAGACACTGATTGTTCGCTCCGGCTTCCCCGTCCAAAGCATTTTTCAGCTTGTTCAAAGCCTCGCCAAACACTTTAGCTTTTCCGGCAAGATTGCGGGCCACCGCAACTTTTTCAACTGCGGCCTCTTTGTTAAAGTGAGCGTTGACGTAGGCTAAAGCCCTCTTGTTAATGTCTTCATAACAGTCCACGACCTCAGCCATCTGCTCCTTGGCGCTCGCAAGGGAGCGGTCGCAGTAAATGCCGTAGGCTGTGTAGAAGGCAAGAAGCCGCATGGCATTCTCGATTTTCTTCTTGGCGCAGGTTTTCATCCAGCCTAAAGCTTCTTCGCGCCGCTTCGCATCATCCACGGTCGCAAGCACGATTTGCGCAAGAAGATACAGCGCGTTCACGTTACTGAACATGACAGCCGGTTTTGAAAGCAAGCGCTGTGCCTTCTGCGCATCCTCCTCGACATCAATCCCCTTCCAGTACAGCACACCACAGAGAAGCATGGCATCCTGTTCGCCTGCTTCCGCTATTTCGATACATTGCTGGCAGGAATGGATGGCACCACTGAATATGTCCTGGTAGAGTAAGGGGGGCTCCTGGAGCAGCTTCAAGACATAGGAAAACGGAAACCAAGGGAGCAAAACTTTTGTGGTTAAAAACCGAAGAAATGGAATTGTTGTCGTATGCTTCATCGCCTGTCTCTGCAAACTTCTCGTCTACTCTGTCAACAAACTGCCAAGACGCCCCTGCCCTGCGGGCCCGCATCCCCCTAGAATTCCGCAATTTCCGGCAGGCAATCTGCTAGAGAGGAAATTCGTTGAAGTCAGTCGAGCCTTCTTTTTCCTTTTTGCTGAAATACTCAGCCACTTTTATCACTTCATCCTGCGCGGCAAAAAACGCGTTCACTACCGTCGGATCAAAATGGGTGCCGCTCTCTTCCCGTATGATGGCGAAGGCCTTTTCATAGGGAAAGCCCTTCTTGTAACTGCGGTTTGAAACAAGAGCGTCAAAGACATCGGCAACAGCCATGATGCGCGCGGAAAGCGGAATATCATAGCCGGCAAGACCTTTTGGATAGCCCTTCCCGTTCCACTTCTCATGGTGGTATGTGGCAAGATTTTTTGCCTCTTTTAGAAAGCCGGACTTCGGGGCATTTTTAATAATCTGCCCGATGATGCGCCCGCCGACAGCGGCATGGCTCTTCATGATCGCGAACTCCTCGTCTGTGAGCTTGCCAGGCTTATTGAGAATGGCATCTGGAACATTGATCTTCCCTATGTCGTGCAGAGGCGATGAATTGATGACATTCTTCAAAAACTCTTCAGTCAGCTCCTCCGCGTATTCCCCCTCCCGCTTCAATTCCTCGATAATAATCCGCACATACGACGCTGTCTTGTAAATATGCTCTCCTGTGTTCTTGTCCCGCTTCTCAACTATGTCCGCAAGCGTCAATGTGATCACATTCTGCATCTTCTCGATGGCCTGGTTCTTTTTCCAAATTTTTTCTATATATTCTACACAGTCATTTGCCATCTTGACAAATGCTCTGTATAGATTTTCTATTTCGTCCTTTGTATGTATTTCATGCGCTTTAATATTATCTAGACTTTTTTCAGTGGATTCCTTAGAATGGTAGGCAAACTCGCTCGAAAGCCGGGCAATTGTGTTTATCGGTTGAACAACGCATTTGTTCAAATACCAGAGAACAAGAATGACTACAACAAGAAGTATGACAAAAAAGATTATGCACAGTTTGACCAGGAAACCCCGCGCCTGGATTAGAAGCCAGTCCATCGACACATCGCAGGCCGCGTAGCAGTAGCACTTCCCATTCTCGTCCTTGACCGGATAATAGGCCGTAAGCAGCCAACCGTAGCGCTCATCGGAAATAATGGTGTCTATTGTGCCGCCGGCGAGCAGTGTCGGGAGATACTGCTTAAAGGCATTGTCAAAAGGAACTATGTTTCCCGGCTTCTCCCCCTCCAAATCTTCCGTACTCAAATCAAAAACAACGTGGCAGCCATCTTCCTTGATTTGATAGACATACACATAGGTCACGTGTTCTATGGTCGAGCGGACATTCTCCAGCTTCTGCTTGACAGCCTGATACTCCTCGGCATTTTCCCCCATTTCCATATACGCATCAACACGATGCGGGTCGATAAAGGTTCCAATGAGTCTGGCCGTACCCTTTGCTATGCGTTCGTGCTGCTCAACCGAGGCGTCCATATAGATTCTGTAGCAGCAATACGCGGAAACCAGACCAAAAACAACAAAGGCTCCGATAATAAGCCCAACGATCTTAGCTTGTAGTGACATAATCCATCTCTGAATAAATAATGAGGGAGGTATCCAGCCGATACCCTAGCGCCTGCGCTCCAGGCCATCACATGGGAACGGAAGATTTCGATTGACAGAGAGAGTGCTTCACCGGCACAATTGCGCAGGGTTTATATAAAACTTTCTGCTACTACATACGAACGACAAGGTCAAACACGGAACACACGCATTCTCGTTCAGATAAGCACACACGGCGATATTTTTTCCACATTTACTCCTGAGAGACGGTACAGGACAGGACCTCGACGATGATACAGAAAGAAAGTAATTTGTATTCATGGCTTGCCCAACGTGCTTGGGTTGAATGTCCTCTCGTGATTCGCACCACAATCGCCCAACCCTATGTCGAGCATCCCCTACTTGTTCTGCAATCAGTATTCAAGCTTTCTTCACGGTACGACACCTCGTTCTCATGGCCTCTTTGGCTCTTTCGCCCAAAAGCCCACTACACAGCCCCGCTGATTACAGGAACACCCTTTGAAGTCCGGCTGGTACTCCCAACGTGCAAAGATATTTCCGTAGGCAACAAAATTATCAAAACGGTAGCCGCATGGATCAAAAAGTTTAACGGATACATAGAACTTGTCTCTTCCCATGCTGCCCGCCTTGAAACTCTTGAAACGACTCTCGCCGAACTCGAACCCCTCTTCCCTTCGGATAAAGAAATAACTGCGGCCTGCGTCAATATTTTAAGTCCCATTCCCTACCGATCCCGTTTCGGTTGGACTGGGGCTGTTTCCTGCGGGTGGATCTGCGAGCAGCTTATTCGGCGTGTGGAGCGCGTTTTCGGCACAATCCCTGCGGATATTCGACGGGAGATTCGCATAGCCTGGCGTTCAAAACGCCTCATTCCCTGGTTTTGGCGCCATGAGATCTATGTCAATAAGACGCGTTCGAACGTGCGTGTTCCGTATATCTCGGGTTTCGCCGGTCCCCTAATGCTTGAAGGCCAATTGGACGAAGTCTTTCCCCTCCTCGCAATTGGCAGCCGGCTGAATCTTGGCCCAAACATCAGCTTGGGCCAGGGAGCCTATAATATTATTCCCGAAACGGCCATAATCGATAATTTCCTTCTCAAGGAAGAGACCTGGCGCAGAGCTTGGAAAGAACTCAACCGTCTGTCCGCCCCGAAAACCCCGCCCTTTCCCAGGGGTTTCTTCTACACAATGAACAGACGAGTTCAAAGCCCGCTCACAGAGCCCTTGAACCCGACAAATCCCTATGACTGCGTTCTTGTCTTTGCTCTCTACAGCCTGCTTTCAAGACCGCTTTCACACGCGGATCCCGACTGGGCTATCGCATGGAAAAAAGCGCTGCCGGATATTCCTGACTTTGCCGGTTTCTACGAAACAGTTCTCTCCCTTATTCCAGCGGCAAACACTCTGTGCCATGATCTCTTCGACAGCCTCTTTCAGATGAACCGGGTCCGGACGAAGAAGATTATCCACGACCTTTGGGAGCCGACACGCGAGGAACACCAGGAAAGCCCGAACGAACATAAAAAAACGTACTCGATTCTCCATCCCTATGCTGTTCTCTCTATCGCCGGACCGTCCTTGACCGCCTACGTCGACGACAGCCCGCACAAAAGCATCCTCCTTAGGGATATCCGCCTGCTCATTGTTCACGAGTCGGCGACACTCCATGCCCAAACAATAGCCGAATGCGCCAAACGCAACATCACTCTCTACTTCATGACTAAGGACGGGCACTGCCGCGTCGGCCTGCATCCAGAAAAAACAGAACTGCGCCTTCGTTTAACCCAGCAGACACTCGGATGGGAGGATCTGGGGTCTTCCGGCAGGGAACGTATCGGCATTCTCATCTGCCGTTCAACCATACGCTCCTACAGGGACTATCTCGGCCCAATCAATCCGATTGGCAAAAAGATCCAGCGTCTTGCGGCGAGACTCCTTCTGCAAATCAAGGAGAACCCAACCAGAGCCAACGCCATTGATTGCGTACGCACAATTGCCAGAGAAAGCTACCCGTTCATCTCAGTCACCCTTCCCAAACCATTTAAGGGCAGCTTGGAACGCCGTCCCCACACCTGCTGTGACGCTTGGAATACGGTGCTTGACGCAGCGGATAATCTTATTTACTGCCGCATAGCGGCTCTTTTAAGCAGCTACGGACTGTCGCCCTATCACGGCTACCTTCACGACACCAACCAGTTCGCAACGCTTGCCGCTGACCTTGTCACCCTCTTCCAGGTCAAAACGACACTCTGGCTTCGCGATATCTTCGTAACCCAGAAATGCCAACCACAACGCATTGTCGTGAAAAAACAGTCTGGCTGGCAAATCACAACAGATGCCTGGGCCATCCTCGCATCAATGCTCGAAGACGAGGCCGCAGCCAGTTCACTGCAAAATCAGGTTCCTCTGGCCATCTACCTCGAAGACCAGATTGCGCGTCTTGTTGAGTGGTGCGACGAAAAAAGACCACTGACCCTCTACTCCTACAAATCCTGGCTTTCGTTTGCGTCCAGCGAATACGAAGCCGATGAAAACGGCAACTTTACCTACGACGACACAGGAGAGGAAACCGACATACTCGACACTGACACAGAGGACGAAGAACAAAGCGATGCGTACGATATATCGTCCTTCATCGATGAAGATTTGGACGAAGAGCATAAAAACAACGAAAACGTCGCAGCGGACTTCCCCCCTCTCGATTCTTTCTACTGGCATGAAGAGCCGGAGAAAAAATCGCCCAGTTCTGACAAAAAAGAAGAAGCGCAACCATCTTTCAAGAGCGACGCACAATCCAAGGACGAGGCCCAGCCAACGGACAGCGGTGACGCACAAGTCACAGATGCGGCAGACAAAACAAAGACAAAAAGCGAGGATTCCGACACAAGGAGAAGAAATGCCGGCAGACAACCTCGCAAGCGCAGACAGGTACAAACAGGTCAGACTGATGCAGCCCAGATATCTGCATCAAAGCACGATGCGGGCAATGTGAAGGATACCGCAACGCCTGATACCGGGGAACTTGGCGTTCTCCTTGAGATCCCAGGGGAAGCGGAGAGCGAAGGCCAGGGCCAAGCGATACCCAAGAGACAAATGCAAAAGCCCAAGGCGACGGCAAAGGACGGCGCAAAAAAACCAGCGCAGAAAATGCCGACCGACAAGAAACAAGACAGAAGCGCCTCGCAAAAATCCCGTACTGAACCTCAAGCAAAACAACAAAACTCTCAAAATACCAGAAACAAGGAACAGGGCAAAACCGGCCCGCAAAAAACACGTACTGACCAGCAAGCAAAACAACAAAATATTAGGGGCAAGGAACAGGGTAAGACCAGCCCGCAAAAACCGCAGCAAGACGCGCAGGGCCTAAAGAACAAAATGACGCGTAAGCCCGAGGCAAAGCCCCAATCCACTGCCCAACAGGGAGAGCGCATTGCAAAACCCCAGGTCGGGCAACAGATCGTCCCCCCTCACTCCAGTGAAAGCGACGCTCACAAAAAACAGCCCAGCACTCTACAGAGTGATAATCGCTTGGCTCATGCCCAGACGTCCCAGACTGAAGAGCAAATCCAAGCTCAACACAATGAGACGCCTCAAAGCGATGCCATCCAGACTTCTTGGGGTACATTCCAAGAGCCTCAGATACACGGACAAACGGCACAGGCTCCCGCTCCCGAGGTAAACGCGCAAACCCAACCCTACCAGGGAGAGCGCGTTCCTGAACAACCTCACGGTGAGCGAGAGCAGACTGTGCAGCCTCGCTTTGAGGAAGGCCCTGCCTTCGCTCCTCTTGCAGAGCCCAGCGCTGTGCTGAGTGACAATCGCTTGGCTCATGCCCAGACGTCCCAGACTGAAGAGCAAATCCAAGCTCAACACCATGAGACGCCTCAAAGCGATGCCATCCCGACTTCTTGGGGTACATTCCAAGAGCCTCAAATACACGGAACGGCACAGGCTCCCGATCCCGAGGAAAACGCGCAAACCCCACCCTAACAGGGAGAGCGCGTTCCTGAACCACCTCACGGTGAGCGAGAGCAAACTGTGCAGCCACGCTTTGAGGAAGGCCCTGCCTTCGCTCCTCTTGCAGAGCCCAGCGCTCGGCAGAGTGACGATCGTTTGGATCATGCCCAGGCGTCCCAGACCCAGCACAATGAGACGCCTCAAAGCGATGCCTTCCAGACTTCTTGGGGTACATTCCAAGAGCCTCAGATACACGGAACGGCACAGGCTCCCGAGGTAAACGCGCAAACCCCACCCTACCAGGGAGAGCGCGTTCTTGAACCACCTCACGGTGAGCGAGAGCAGACTGTGCAGCAACGCTTTCAAGAAGTGCCACGCGATGCGGGGCAAAAGGAAGGCAGAGACCACGCGCAAACACCCCATGCTATCGAACAACCTGCGGCGGATCCGTCATGTACTACGACCCCGCAAAGTGGCGCTTTGCCGTTCCGGCCTTCCAGAGAGGAGGCCAGCGAGCCTGTTTCCCAGACTTCGGTTTTTGTTGAGCCGCACGTGATGCAGGAAAATCCGCTGAGCCCCTCGCCTGTCACACATCAACCAACCTTGGGTCACCCCGAACAAAGCGTTTCTGACGCCAGGGAAAGTGACGTTTACGGGGGTATGCCCGCACCAGGCACTGTACCGAGCCATACGGGAAGCGTCACCAATGCTTCTCCAGAACACACGCTCTCTACGCAAACGCTTGGAATCGAGCAGCCAGTGACGAGCCAGACACAGCAAAGCGACACTCTCCCATCCAGTCCTACCAAGGTGGAATCCGCCAAGCCTGCTGCACAGCCTGCGGTTTCTGAAAGAGGTCAGACTGACGCTTTGACCGATGACAGCGCGTTGCCGCAGAAAGGAGTGCCTGAAGAATCGAGCGTGACAGGCAATACAATGGAGCTAGGAGAATCAGAATCACCAGGTCTCACTGTTGAGTTTAGGCAAGCACGAAAAATCCTGCCCCTTCATCTTGGCCGAAAAAAGAAAAACCATCAGGAGAAGGAGTAAGACCACCTACAACGTCTTTTCCGAGCCAAGATGCGCATTCCTGTGCCATTCTGCCCCTATCAGAAAGGGGGAGCATACACTCCCCCTTTCTCGTTCTGATGACTCTCGGCGAATTCGGACTGCTTCAAGTTTTTTTGAGATTAGCTCAAATTGTCGACATTTCGTTGAGCTACAGAGCTGATTTTCCCCCCATGGAGAACAATTTTGGCTCAAAGAGATCTGTTTAGCCACAAAGGCTTATTCTATACTGCGGTCAGAAAAAAAGTTGCCACTTAGAGCTGACTCCCGCTCGCAAAAATGTCAGTTTGTTTCTGGCTGGAGTATACGTGGAGGATGAGAAAGAATGCAGCTCTTCTCCGTGCAGCGAACTTGCTATCACTGCCTGCATGTCTTTCTTGAAAGTTTTTTTCGTGACTGTTTTGATGCCAGATTTCGAGTCACGATACTTGCAGATAGTCAAAACTTTTAGTACTAAATACAATACGGTGTGCGTCTTAGGACGCACCGCATGCCGGCCTTTGGCTAACGTAAAGACAAGGCCCCCAAGTCCCTGGCAAACACTTATTGCGCTCTCCCCACACCCACCCTGGACTCACCAGGAAGACCACCGTATACTCGATGGCACAATGATTCTTCCCGTACCGATTTGGCTGCGAAGAATCACTCTGCGGTTGAGTACACATGCTTCGGCAAATGAGCCGAGAGTTTGAAAGCTTGGGAATCCGCACACAGAGAATAATGACCGTTTTTCTTCTAGATACACCCCGATTTGCTAGGGACAAAGGCAGCATTTTTTGCCGATGTGCCAAAGAAAAAAAGGATATTTCGTGGTCGTGCGCGCAAGAGAGCGTATGTATACTGCGCGCAGTCGACTTTAGGAGTGAGCGGCAAGGCTCACGGAAAGCTTGACAGGAGAAAAAAAATGGATCTCAACAGACGCAACCTTTTGTGTGGTCTTGGTGGTTTGGCCGTTGGCGGCATGCTTGCTGCGCGTCCAGAAAGCTGTCAGGCAGAGGATACGCTTCCTTTTTCCCGCTTTCAGCAGATGGGTGGCGATTTCAGTTGGAAACCGCATAAGCTTGAGCCCGCTGAAAGTGCCCGAATTGCCTACGAGGCATACTGGCACAAGGGCTATGCCTGCGGTTTCGGGACATTCTACGGTATCATCGGCGTTATGGCTGAAAAATATGGGGCCCCCTACTCCCAATTCCCCTTCTCAATGCTGGAATTCCTGAAAGGTGGCATTGCAAACTGGGGAACTATTTGCGGCGCTCTTGGAGCGGCTGCTGCGGCCTTCTCCCTTTTTTATGGCCGTAAAGAGCAAAACGTCATGGTGACGGAACTGTACCGCTGGTACCAGAGTACAAAGTTACCGGTGTACAATCCTGGCACTATGGCAAAAGGCGTAAAAGGTAACATCCCAAGCAATGTCTCAGAATCAGTCCTCTGCCACATCTCTGTTTCCAAATGGTGCTATGCCAACAAAGTTGAAGCGACGAGCAAAAAGCGCTCTGAACGATGTGGTCGCCTAACTGCCGATGTCTGTAGGAAAGCTGTCGAAATTCTGAACGCAAAAATCGACGCCGGCAAAACGTTCAAGGGAGCTATGCCGAAACCCGAATCCGTTGCCTACTGCGGCGATTGCCACCAGAAGAAGGGTGAGGCTGTTAACTGGGGCAAAGGCGTCCTAAACTGCACACCCTGCCACGATGGACGAGGCGCTCTCTCTGACAAATTCCTCAATCATCCCTAATATGCCGCCACAGGGCCTAGTTTTTGCCTTGGCAGAATAGCCAACGCGCTCTGCCATACTTCGCAAAGACAAAAAAATCCAGGCCCGCCAGCTTGTGCTTGCCTACGTGATGTATACTGCGGTCAGGAAAAAAGCTGCCTCTTGGACTCGGGTAGCGCCTGATCCCTCATCGAGCCAACAAATCAGCACTATGTGCGCTACCCTTAGACCATAAACAAGGCCACATCCGGTTTTCTCAGGGCTCAAATTCTCGCTTTGAACGCCAGAGGCAATCTGGCGGCAAGTCTTAAGCGGGCGCTTTGTGAGATGCGGAGCAATTCAGCAAAAAATCCAACGCTTTACTTGAATACAAGATTTTGCTCCGCCCCGCACATTTTTCCGTGTAGGAGAACAAAGAGCGTGCGTCGGGCCAACATACTGCGCGACTCTTGTTTTTTTCTGTTTTTGCACGCGCTTTGGGATGCGAAAACAGAGGAAAAGCTCTCAGACAATATGCTTCTCTAGAAAAAAGCAAGAATTTTTTATTCTACTTTTCTCATAAGAATAAAAAAATAATCTTAAAAATACAGATAAATTTTATAGATACTCAGACACATAACTCTTCTTTCATTTAAAGGGGCCAAAGAACAACTTTGGCTCCTTCATTTTGCCTATTGGCAAAATTTTTTGCCGGTACTCCCCTTCCCTCATTCGCGAAGAGCAAAACTTCGATCCTCGTGATGATGGCCAGAAAAGAGGATCAAGACAACAGAAATCTCTATGCAACTATTGACGCTTCCCAATGCTTGCTATACTCTTCGAACTCATTAAGAGCTTCGCAGCAAGCTTGCAGCCATCACGATAGTCACTCTCACACAAACCCAATGCTGCAGGGAGATTCTCCAATGAACCCAAGTGTAGATAAGCAGAAAAAAGAATTTGAAGCCTACCTTAAAAGACTTGACAAAAAAGAACTCTACGAACTGATTTATACATTCGCAAAAGATCATAGTGATATAGAAAATTATATCCTGGCAAACATCCTCATAGGCAAAAAAGACATTGACGGGGCATTTAGTGTAGCAAGGGATCTCAACTCAGACATCTGGAACAATGTTGCAAGTGACACCAAAGTCTTTGTACCGGACTTTACGCTTCTGACAAATGTTGTGAAAGAATTGCTTGATGCGGGATATGCGGATCAAATTCTCGATTTAGGCAATGAGATCATCGACAATTGCCGCGTAGAGCTTGAGACTGAATATGAAGATATCGTGATCGACGAGGACGCAACCATCACCGCCATCACCCCTCTTCTTGAAGTCATCAAGGACGCCGTCCTTGATTCCTCCCTCTCAGACGATGAGCGTCTCCTCTGGCTTTTCGACGCAACACTCCTCTATGGCACTGAAGATATCTGCCAGCCCTTTGTCGACTACATCTCTGATGACACGAGCAAGGACGACTGGGATCCAGTCGTTGACATACTCCTTGAGCGCATGGAGGAAGAGGATTTCGAAGAAAAATATGCCCCAAACATTCTCGAATGGTGCAAGCACGCCTTCTCTTGCGCCGGTAGGATAGATGAGTTCCCCTATGACCTCTAAGACAAGCTTTCCGGAGTGGGACCGCATATGGTCCCGCCGGACGGCACTGGATCCTTTCAGTCCGCATACTAATCGAAAAAAGTGGAAGAGAACGACGCTCTTCCACTTTTTTTTGTGCGCGCACCCTGCCAATCCCCTGTCATCTAGCCTTGAACTATGCTGTACGACGGAGGAGTTCTCCTCGTTTCGTCCTCGTATACGCGACCCATAATGATTTTCCCTGTCTGCCAAAGGAAAGGGGCCTCAATTTGCCGGCCCCCACAGGATTCACTTCGTGTCGAGGGAAGAATCATTGTGACGCCGAGTATAACGGCGGAACCTCGCAGTTTCTCCGAGGTTGAGATGAAAGATGTCTCCAGCCACAAGTCTCCCTCAACCATCTTTTTATACACGGACTTAAGAGAAGCCAGTTAGCCCCCGTCAAACTCTCTCAAAAAGGACAATGCCTTGCTGCGGCCAGAAAGAAATGACCTTAAGCAACCAAAAGCCGCTTCGATTGCACAAGCCTCTGTACTGTACTAACGTGAAAAGCGCACAAGACGCACGCTTCACACAAGGCAATGACAGTTTTGCGGGCAGAAATACAGTTGCAAACAGTCTGGTTATGCAGTCCTTGTTCCCTAAACCTCATACATCTGGAAAAGTCATTTTTTTCTGACTTGAGTATACAATAGAGAGTACCTAGACGCATGAGAGAATACGGAGAAAGTCTCGACCGTGTACACCCAACTTGCTTTTTTCGCGCCGAGTAAGCGTGAGAGATCCTTGAGGCTGATTGCAGAGAAAGAGCAGCTGCCTGCCAGATCCGAGTGCCTTAAACCTGGACAATCACTTCCGAAGAATACGCCGCGTTTCTTTCAGAGTGGCTGGCTTGTGCTTTTTAAAGTAGTTCGTAATGACCTCGGCATCCGTGAGTTCTTTGCACGGCACAACACGGCCCTTCTTCAGCATGGCAAAAGAATCTCCGCCTTCCGCTAAATAGGAAGTCAAGGCAACGCGGTACACTTTCTTTGGCCGCAAAGGAGACGTTTTGCCCTGGGCATCAACGTACACAACTGAGCGCAGACGCTGGCCGACAGGCTTTTCACTGTCAATCTCGTAGCGCAGTCCAGAGGGCTGCAGAATTCTCGGGCCGCATGCCCGCTCTTCGGCGAGACCGTGTTCAAGTGCCTCGCTAAGCTGGGCGCCTGTATAGTCACGAAGCACTATTTTGTCCTCAAAAGGAAAACACGTCAGTATATCGCCCGCTGTGATTGTTCCAGGTCTGAGTGCTGCGCGAACGGCACCGCCGTTTATAAGCCCAATCTTCGCACCGTACTTTCTGCCGAACTCAAGCATGGCATCGGCCATAAACATGCCCGAGACACACTGTCCCTCCCGGCACGCGTCAAGACCGTCCGGCCCCATATCAATCGTGTGTCTGCCGATCTCCTGATCCAAAAGGGCGCGCACGCTTCTCGCATACTCGGCAACACGCGCCGAAACCTTCGGATCCCGGGGGGCACTTGGCAGAAGCTCCCTGGCCTGCCCGCTCCAAGCCGTCAAAACACCGCGCTCGTCAAAATTGCAGGCGAGTTCACCGATATACTGGGTGGCTTTACTTGCTGTGACAACAAGCACTGGCTGACCGGAAGGCGAATGCTCAACAATTGGATACGGTCCTTCTTTTGAGCCTGGGCCAAGATACGAATGGGTATGCCCGCCAACAATGACATCAACCCCGTCAACCGCGCGGGCAAGCTCTCTGTCTGCGGGAAGGCCTATATGGGTGACGAGTACAATGCGATGTACCCCCTTCGCCTCAAGTTCCCGCACAGCGCGCCGCACACTCAAAGCTCTGTCCGCAAATTGTGTGTCTCGGCAGGCATTCGAAACAGTTACCACCTCATCATTGGCAAGACCAATGACACCGACCTTGTGCCCGCCTATTTCCCGAATGATATAGGGCGGTGGAACAGATGAAACAAGGGGACAGGAACCCCGGGGGGTCATATTGGCGGCGATTACAGTCTTTGTGTCGCGCAGCGCGCCAATATACTTAGCAAGCTCCGCACAGCCCCCATCCCATTCATGATTCCCGAGAGTTGCCGCATCATACGATATGAGCGCTGAGCAATCGGCGATCGCAGGCCAACCATGTTGTCTATAAAAGAGCGTTCCCTGGAAACGGTCGCCAGCATCAACGGCTAAAACATTCTTCCCATCATCTCTTGCTTTCTGTATTGCATAAGCAATCCGCGCGTAGCCGCCAAAACACTGCGCATCGTCTGTGCAGGGAAAACCCGAGGCATCACGACCGGCCATGTACGAATGTGTGTCATTCGTGTGCAGGATAAAAAGATCGGCTTTTTCCCCCTCTATTCCAACATCCCTTCCTTTCCGCGCGCACCCAGCACTTAGGATCGAAAGCACAAGAAAAACCAAGAGAAATATCCGATCCGTTCTGTTCACAATACCTCCACAATTTCTTTTTCAAAATAAAAAAATTCCTGGCAAAACGTCTGCTAAAGTCGTGTAATTACGTCCTACATTGTATCGTTATTTCTCAGGGTCATATTGACAACGCCATCCATGAATATCCTACCGTCTCGAAAACCTATTTCGCGTAGAATAGGTGTCTGAGTCTAATCAATGTGTAGTCTTGTTCTAAGCAAGTATTGTAACAACGCTCAAAAGGCTTACGTACTACAATTTTCACCCAAATGGCTGCTATCTCGGGGAAGCACGCACTTGCCAAAAACACAAAACATGCAGCATAATGCGATGTGCCGTGTGTTTGCCTGGTTTCTCTGACGTAACTTCAGTGCCAGGCCAATGCATGAGCAAGACCCCACAGGTCGGCTTTGAGTGAATCAAGAGTGACTTCACAAATTGTGCCGTATCCTTCGCCAATGACTCTATTGATTTGCGCTATACTGCGGTCAGAAAAAAAGTTGCCACTTGGAGTTGAAAATACCAGATTCAGTGCTGATTTACGCTTGCAAAAATGTCAGTTTGTTTCTCGCTGTAACGCTGAATTTGCTCTTCCACATCCAGGCTGACAAACTGTCATCCCCAACAATCAATTCTGTGTGTACCATTTCAGGACTATATGTCATCTCTTGCGATCTTCTCAAAGCGAAATACAGACATATTGAGTGCTCTTGCCGCATCCAGTAGCGTAATCAAACCCTCATCAACAGCTCTTGATATTGTACTCAACGTCTTTCTACCAAGATTGTAGCGTGCGCTATTGGCGTTCGGACCGCCTCTGATATGCCTTTTCTTATTACTCTCCCATCTCGCTTGATATAAGGCAATAAGCCGTTGGTAATCCTCCTCCTTGATACGTCTCAAATCAAACAATCGGCGGGTAATGACCTCAGAACTAACGCCAAAAATCCGCGCAAGACGCGCAATCGAAATCTCAAGGTCTTCTCGTTGATGCTCATTCCAAGAAGAGCGGAGAGTCTCGTCAGGCACAAGAAACTCAGCTGCTACGCTATTGCAAAATTGTTCTATAGGTTGGTGCAAAGATCTAGATTCAAAGACATTCTGATTTGAGATGCCGCTGGAACCCAGGAAAATGTGTGCCAGTTCATGTACGAGAGTACATAGCATGGCGGCTTGTGTATCATAGCTATTTATAACAACGAGTGGTGCTATCGGATGAGCTATGGCGATACCACGGAATTCTTCAGGAGCTACCTGGGTCTTATAATTGCCAAGGTCACCCATGAGAATACTGTATACGCCCGCTCTCTGAGCCTTATCGCGTACGCTACGAAATGTCCTGTCAACAGGCATAATGCGCAATGCTTGTCGAATGGCGTCAACAGCGGTACACACGCCATCGCTCATAGTGCAGGAACCGACAAAGGACAGGGACTCCGCTTGCTCATCTTTGGCTATTGCACACAGTTCACGATGAGTTGGTAAATGCGTCGTTTGAGCGCCGAAAATTCAGGACTCTCGCGTCGTGCAGAAGAAAACGTTCGGTAGTCCATTAAAGAAGATGCTTGTATCGGTGGCTGAGCCAGAAAAAAAGTCACAAGCGGTCTCCGATACGCATTAGCGAGGGACTTCAATTGGGATAAGGATGGAGCAGATCTTCCTTCCTCCCAAGATAACAAACGTTCTTCAGCTGTGACTGGTTCTTCGTTCTTGAGCTTTTGTGGATTGCCAATTTTCGCTTTAAGGACAGCATCTTGCACACTCAAACCTGCTGTGCATCGCGCCCATCGCAACAAAGCTGGATTGGCAGAAAAGACCTGCTGCTCAATAAGAAATCCTATCCAAAGAGATGCTGAAAGGGACTGTAAAAAGGTATCTTGACATTTTTGTTAAAACTAGTTGAGTATTTCAACAAGAGTATTGATACTCTCTGTATCCCTCGTCAAAAGCCCGTTGATTCTAAAAGGCAGATACGCGCGCTCTGTGAGTATTCTGAGGCAAATGCTCACAAGCGCCGGGCAAAAGCATTATATACTCGGCCGTCACAAGGATTCTACCCGTGGCAATGAATTGAGCTTTTCCTTTGCCTTGCATGAGAAAACCATTATTCAAAAAGATCTCCACTTTCAAATTTTTTGATCTTTAATTTTGGTACACTTCTTGCAAATGCGCCACCTTCTAGACAACTATTTGATTTTTTCAGTTTTTTCAACCTTTTCTTGCACCTCTTTGGAGCTATACTTGTGACGGAAAAGATCTTCCGCTTTCGTACTCATAACGGCAGAACCTCGCACTTCCTCTGAATTAAGAAAGACTTCACCTGTCTCGAGTATAACCTCGTAGGTATCCGCTCACGGGTGCACGGTGGAATGCGCGATTTATGCAAGCTTTTCTGGTATCTCTAATAGTAGAATGCGGACTTTGTCACCTCTGATACGATTTGAAGAACTATAAACGCCGCGTAGCACCGTTGACCCGCGAGCGGATACCCTCGTAGAAGCAAGTCATGAACGGTCTCTTCTCTCATCCCGCTCTGTTGATCGTGACTGAAATGTTGACCGTTATTTACGCTTGCGCGAACTGCGCCAGCACGCTCCCACTGTGCGCAATGAACGAATGCAAATCGGTCCAGGTTCATGCACCAGCACTTTCACAGTTCTCTTATGCTCGGCATCACAATGATTCTTCCTGTGACACGAAGTGAACCCAGTTGTGCAGATCAATTGATGCCGCTTTCCTTTACCTGGCCAGGGAGAATCATTATGAGGTCTGGTTACAAAGAGAAGGTTGAGCAACCTGCAACGAAGCCAGATCACAGATGCCTACTCTCGCTCTAGATCATCAACGGTATGATATAGTACACGTTGGCCAGTAGGCGAAAAATAGCCTGTATCCTATTGAAAAAAAAACGAAAATGGTTAGTATGACTTCATAGAATTGATCATTCGCACTATTCAACCAAGTAGGGAGACAAAAAATGGCTGGGATACACGATATCGTGGCAAAGTTTCCGAAACTTTTAACAATTGCCAATGCGTGTGCAAAAGCAAATCACCTTGTGCAAGCTCGATATCATTTACCGACCCAAATCTTTGACGGGACCAAACTCTACGTCATCAATTCGAAGTCAGAAGCGTTCAATAACATTCTCAGAAGAACACCCAAAGAAGTGTTTAAGCAAGGCGGCGATTATACGGTACCCCTCGGTTCCACCAGCACACAGGCCATAATAAGCGCCTATGGCCTGTCGAACTCCACTATCTATTCCAATAAACTTTGGACGCAATACCTTGCGGCCTTTAAATCTGATCCTACATTGAACTCCGCAAAAGTTGTCATGATGTTCTTGCGCGCGGCAGCAATAATGAAGGTCATCGCCATGAGCGGCAGCACGCTTTCAAATGACAAAAACATTGGTTTGTGTCTTGAAATTTTGTCTGTAACAGATCCACTGATTATTTCTTTTTTCGCGGACATGGTCAGCTAAAAGCAAAGTACTTCTGCTCTCTGCCATCACACATGACACTCAGGCCGCATAATGTTTGTCCCACAAGAGACATAGCTCGTCACCCGCAGGGCTAACTTCGTGTCGCTTAAAGAATCATTGTGCAAGTATATCTTCTACCCTGCCACTTTCTCTCTTGCTCCAAGCTACCGTTGGGACAGAAAAAAAAGCTGACAGCGTACACACGATACGCGCATATCAGCGTTCTTGCCCTTTGGGCGCAACTCACGGATCAACAGTGAAACGCAGCACGTACGCAACTCTCGTTTCACGTCGTATACTCAGCCTCATAAAGATTTTCCCCTAGGTGGACGATGTCAGAGTGTAACTCTAAGCGTCCTGCGGAAAATCAATGTGCGGTCGAGTATAGCTCTTCAAATCACGTCAGTTCGTACCAGGAGCGACAAAGACCGCCGAAGCGTAGCGAGTCTCCCGTTCTAAACGGGGTCCATCGCAGGCCAGTACGGAAAGAATCATTATGCTGCCGCTGCTTTACACGGAAGAAGCCGCAATCCTTCTGAACTTCAAGAGACAAAGGTCGTCACCCGCAGGGCTAACTTCGTGTCGCTTAAAGAATCATTGTGCAAGTATATCTTCTACCCTGCCGCTTTCTCTCTTGCTCCAAGCTACCGTTGGGACAGAAAAAAAAGCTGACAGCGTACACACGATACGCGCATATCAGCGTTCTTGCCCTTCGGGCGCAACTCACGGATCAACAGTGAAACGCAGCACGTACGCAACTTTCGTTTCACGTCGTAGCTCTTCAAATCGTGTCAGTTCGTACCAGAAGCGTAGCGAGTCTCCCGCTCCAAGCGGCATCAAGAGGGGTCCATCGCAGGCCAGTACGGGAAGAATCATTATGCTGCCGCAGCTTTTACACGGAAGAGAGCCGCAGTCCTTCTGGACTTCCAATCGTCCTATTAGGATAGAAAACTCGCGCACATTAGGCTTTTCTTTTCAGTAGCGACTGTACATGCCGGGAAATTGAGGAGACTTCAGGCTCACTGCAAGTCGTCAGTTGCATAGACGGCTTTTCCTGTTTCCGGGCGCTTAAGAACCTTTGGCAGACACAGCCTGCAGGGGCCGCCAAAAAGATACGCCGCATTGAAATCGTCACTCGGCTTATCCACAGGCCCACAGGGCAACTTTCGTGTCGCGGGAGATTCATTGTGACGGCGAGTATACAAACGCACGATGAGCATTTGCAGCTTGCGACTGTCTCTCGCACTTGCTGCCTGCTCTCTGGTGTATGTGGCGGTACAAAGAGTGTGCCGCCATGTCAGTCCACGTTTTGCTTAAACAGTGCGCATGAGGATCTTTCGAGTGCGTCGGATCGTGACTTTCCTGCAAGTCCTCGAATGACAGCCAGAGTCTGGTTTTTGCGTATGCTTGTGCAGGAAGTCATACCCCACACAAGCGAGCGTGCGGTGTTGCCTTCGGTTCTTAAAAATAAGCAGACACAAAAGCACAAATGAGTGTGCGCAGCACGATCGTATTGCCCTCCTTGGAGGGTATTTTTTATTCTGCACTGTCCTGCACAGAAAGACGAATTGTGCCCTGAGGCCCATCCCGCACGTCGCCCCAAGCAATAAACGTGCATTCCCGAGAAAAAAACGCTTTTTCCCACCGTAAAGGCTTTGGTGGAAAATCATTGTGCGGCCGAGTATAACGAGACGGAGAAAAGCCGCATTCCCAAAGCCTTTCAAGCTATACTCGGCTTCACAATGATTCTTCCCGTGCCGACCAAAGATTGTCCAGCAAGAAACAAACTGACGTTTTTGCGAACGGGAGTCAACACTGAGTCTGGTACAACTTTTTTTCTGACCGCAGTATAGCTGGGTATATACGCGCGACAAGTGAAATTTGGCAAAGGGACTTTAAGAACCGCCGAACCTAAGCGGTCCCCCCTAGCATGTTTTAGGGCATAGAATACGTCAAAAGCTCAGCGGTACAATAGCGGAATGCCTGAAGTACACCATTCGGGGAGAATCATTGTGACGCCGAGTATACCCGTGACCCTTTAGGTGCCTAGCGGAAAATCATTATGCGGTCGAGCATATCGCTCACTTGCCTGAATGGCACAGAAAGCGAAAGTGAGCTACCGCGATCGTAGACCCAAAAAAGCCAAACACTGAGTACGGCATAAAAGGATGGTGTATTGAAGAATGTGCGCTCATGGATTGCCCCTTACGCTTGCAGGCAGCACCACAAGCTAGAACTTGCGCTTGTATGGAGACAAGTGTATTGGAGCGTCCTTGGAAACTGTAAAAAGGTATCGTGACATTCTTGTCGAAACTGATGGACAGTTTCGACAGCAGAAATGAACGTAATTTTTAATAAGCCCTGGCTTTGTGTCTGCTATAAATCCCCAGGTTAACCATAAGCTTCTTTCGGCAGATAGCATTACTCTGCCGGGTATACTGACATACTGATACGAAATTGTCAGAATGCCATGCCCCCAACTCGGACGCTGGAAAAATCTACTTGGCGCGAAGAGCTTCTTACCCGCTTTCAAGGAGGGAACCGGGAAAGGAGTTCTGGGGGGAAGTGCTCAACTTACGATTTTACAGATCCTTGCTCCCTGCATATCCAGTGCGAGCGATAGTCTGGCAACCCGTACACGCGGAAAAATTCCTCGTGTACAGCAATACTACCGTTCAATCCTGCAGGGGAAACTGAAATCATCGCTGTGCAGAGCAGCTTGGCTTAAGTCACAACGAGCTAAAAGGAAGCGAGGATGCCCGAAAATGTAAGGCGAATGAAACGCCTGATTCTTTGTGGCGTAAGAGCGTTACACCTGGAAAAAAATTGATGTGTGATTGGAGGAAGAAAACGCCTCGTATCGCCACGTTGTACTGCGGTCATAAAAAGACCACAGGAGTTGAAAATACCAGACTTGAGTGCTGACTTCCGTTCGCAAAACTGTCAGTTTGCTTCTGGGAGGCGCGGCGCACTCAAAAATAGCCTTTGTCGCTCAACTTGGCTCCACGAATGATTCTTCGCTCACCTCTGGCCGCCGCGCAGAAAACCACGGATCTCTTGAGCTACAAATCGTCCTATACAGGATTGGCCTTGGCGTCACTCAAGCTAAGCGAGGGGTATTTTTCGCACCCACGCATTGCTTGTTTTGAATCAGGCAATGGTGGCACGTGATAAAAAACTGGCATTGGTTGCCTTCGCGGAAAATGCGCAATACGTCGCACATTCCGCTGAAACTTTGTCTGTGAGCGGCGCAGAAGACGCTCGCCATAAAGTATACTGCGGCTAGAAAGAAATGTCCTACCCAAAAAGCAAAGAAACACGGTCCCAAAAGCGCTTACTGTACGCACGGAATTTTTTTCTAGCCGGAGTATATATGAAGCAAAGCGCGAAAGGCTAAAAAGGTCTCAAGACGCGCTCAAATGCGGCCGAACTCAAAACCTTCACTATTTCCTGCGGCCGGATCACTTGAGCATTGTAATGATTTCACCGATGAACATATGATGCGGCTCCTCATCGGTGTAGAAGCTGGCAACGACATCCTCTGGAATACGGTCTTTTATCAAGGGCGCTGTGTAGATTTTCTTGCAGACAAGAGTCAGCATCGCTTCATTATAGCCTACACCCTCGCCAACCGCTTTAGGCGTTAAACTTGTCAGGGCAATTTTGTCGCAGTCCTTTCCTGATTTGCTGCCGAGAATGCCGAGGTCCTTCTTTTTATCCTTCGGGAACCAGCAGATAGTAAAGATCGAGTGGCGTTCCATGAAGGAGAATGTGTGACGTATCGGTTTAACAAAAACTGTCGCAATATTTTTGGCCTTGCCTGGTCCACCCCATAACGACCCGAGTTGCCCCCAGCTAATGGTCATGGCGTTGTAATCGCCAAGAGGACCGGCTGTGAGCAAAGCCCAGTCATTGTTGAAGATCTGGAAAATATTGGTGTTCAGATCAAGTTGATCCATACGTCCCCCTATTTGCGTCTCCTATTGAATTTTTACGACGGTATACCCTGCTTCCACCACTGTCTTTTTTAGAACATCATCTGTCACAGTGTCGTCGCAGTTGACAAGAGCCTGTTTGTCATCAAGGCGAACCTCGACAGAGGAAACTCCTGGCACAGCGGACAGAGCCTTCTGCACAGCGCCCGCGCAGTGATTGCACATCATGCCGTCGATAGTGAGAGTCTTCATAGTATCCTCCATATGCTGTTTACTTCCGAAATTGGAAGTGATTTTCAAACACTATCCTAACGGCCGGCCAATTGCAAGCTGCTTGGGACATCGGAAGTATGGCAAAAAGAACCAAACCTAAGCGAAGCGGTCCCAAGCTTCACACGACACGCAGACGCGCATCTCAAGAGCTGCCCTCGGACCGCACAATGCTTTTCCGCACAACAGCAAGGCCCATCGCAATCGGCCAGTACGGGAAGAATCATTATGCTGCCGGGTATTATGATGAAAAGTGTAGGAGCTGGAGGAAAACGCGGACTCTGCCTGTATAAACGCCTACAAACCCTATGTCAGTGCGATCGCAGAGCGAATGCCACAAAATGCGGTACAATACCGCTTTTCCGCACGTCTGTTCTTAAAAGAGTGTACAGTGTACGTACAGAAAAAATGAACTTTTGTTTTTTTCGTTGACAAAAATTGCGCAGTGCTTATTACTTTCCATAGGTAAAGTTTTATTTATTGAGAAAGTATCATAATATTTTTTAGAAAAAAAAAGATTGCAGCCCTCTTTTTTTCCGTGTATGAACGTAAAGGCATGTAACAGAGCGCCTTTATATCTATTTTTTTCAAAAGGAGTGAGAATGTCAGGTTTTTTTACGTCAACAACAGCCATGCGCATTTATTCGGTATCTGGCTCTGTCGGTGAGTTTGGAGACAGGCTTACCAACGCCGCTTTTCGCTCGCAGCCAAAAGAAGTGGACCCGCAAGAGAAGATTATCGGTTTTGTCGGCCTGGGAGACGCACTGGATACCGATTTTCAATTTGATATACAGCATGAAAACTATATAACACTGTCCCTGCGCATTGACGAACGCAAACCGTCTATGCCTGCCGTGCGTATACGTTTTGCTGAAGCGCTGAAGAAAGAGGCAGAGAATAACGGAAAAGTTTCGCGCGAAAGAAAGAAAGAACTGAAGGAGGACGCCCTTTTTGCCGTCCTTATGAAATCCGACTATGTGCCGACGCTTGTTGATATTATCTACGATACGGAAAAGCAGCGCCTTGTTCTTTCAACAGCCTCAGAAGCGCAGGCAGCTCTGGCAACAGAACTTTTTTCACGGGTTTTTGGCGTAACTCTGGAAGCCATAACAGCGTCCGAGGATATCAAAGACGTATTCCGAACAATCTATATGGGTGAAAAGTCAGTTGCAGTTGAGCTTGAAGACGGTTCCGGCGCTCTCCTTCTAAGTGACGACTTTACCGTAACACTGCAGACGCAGGAATCATCCGATGAACGGGCGAGTGTCTCAGCTCGCGGCAATCAGGAGGCAGGGCTCAAAGCACTGGAAGAAGGGCTGTATATCCGACGCATGGGCATTAACGCAGAAGTGCGCGACCCAGAAGAGCAAAGCGATGATCCAAAGGCGACCTGTCAGTTTATGCTTGATGAGTCACTGATTGTGACGGGACTCAAGATGCCCAAACAGGAGAGAGGCAGCGCGCGCGAGGACGATTTCTTTCTTAAGGCTGGGCACGCTTTTCTAGTTGCGGAAATCGTTGAAAAGATGGGGGCTATATCTGTGTAGAGGCGAGCGACTCTTTTCTTGCTCGTGACCGGAACAATTTCAGCATTGCGTGGACGCGCAAGCCTTGCCCATTCTTGGCATGGCTTGCGCGTTTTTTCGTCACGTACCAGCCAAAAACTGCCGCTTTTTAAGAAAACACGGTGCGGACATCTGCTAGCAAAGGGTAACTGTCACAGCAAGCCAGCACAGTCTGATTTTTTTCTGCCCTGGCAGTCCAGCCTAAAAATTCCTTGGACAAAAAAGGAAGCTTGATGAGGCTCTTTGCCTAAGACGCTTCTGGGATTCTTTAACCCCAATATGCTTTCGATGTGATGCGTCGAAAAATCTTCTTTGCGCCATCCTGACTCTACGAATTCGTATAGTCCCAAGCCCTCGGTCCTTTTCTGGCTCAAGAGACGCGGAGTAGAGCCGTAATCCCCTCTTCTTCCGACTTTTTTTATTCCGAGTGTATCAGAAGTTTTGTGTAAATCTATCCTCAAGCTGGACTGGTCTTGGGCAAGTGCGGAGTTTACACAAATTTAATTACACTCTCACTATTCCAGGTTCCTGGAACAAGGGACTTCGTAGCCAAACTGGTTGCAACGGTATTTCTGCCCGCAGTAGAAAGCGATCAATTTCTATTCAGTCTCGAAAATTATTCCCGGTCGCAGAATGGTTTTCCCACGTAAACCGAAGGAGAGGACCTCAAGGAAACGGTATGGGAAGAATCAACGTGACGCCGAGCTGCAGTATACCCGGTCGCTAAAAGTTTTACCTCGCAGGCCAAAGGCGAGGACCTCTGGGAATCGGGAAGGAAAAAATCATTGTGGCGCCGAGTATACCATTCTTAAAAAACTCTTTTTCAAGCTCAAGTAGATCTGCAACTCGTCCTTAAGGCTTTAAAAATCCACATCTTTGGGCTTTTCGTCTTTTAGGCGTACGCGAAATGCCGGGAATTTGAGATACTTTACAAGTTCTGAACACTCACTCTGGTCAGGGCGCGCAATACTGATAGAAGGCGAACGGCTCTTCAGATCGAAAAAACGCTGCGGCACACGTACTGGGTATCAGCGAATTGTTACACTCTGTGAATAACGTATGTCACCACACCCCAAATATAAACATACTCGTTTTCCGTGATATCTATTTCAGGAAAGCTAGGGTTAGCCGGAACGAGAAACACTCCGTTTTTTCTGCGAACAAGCCGTTTGACTGTCAGCTCACCTTCAAGTGCTGCTATAACTATTCGATTGTTGCCCGCCTGAATTGACCGGTCCACAATAAGCAGATCGCCGTCATGTATACCAGCGTCAATCATGGAGGAGCCAGAGGCGCGCAGAAAAAACGTGGCCGCTCGATTGCGGACAAGATAGGTGTTCAAATTGAGGGATTCTTCTATATGGTCATCTACCGGTGAGGGAAAACCCGCTTCTATTGGCGTCCCATAGAGCGTAATTCCCTCATCCGTATCGAACTCGCCGAGAGAACCAAGATTTTCAACTTTCATACAGAAACACCCCTCACGCATGTGGGGAAGACTTGCTCTCGCCATGTGCAAGAATGGACGACCGAGAAACACCCCCACGCACGTGGGGAAGACCCTGCATCATTCCTTGATCGCCCATAGGATTGTGTCCCCGCAAGCTTAAGGGACAGTGAGTGGTATTGTATACCCGACCGCATACAGGTTTCCCACAGCAGTCATTGGTCGGCACAGGAAGAAACACTATGCAGCCTAAGCAAAGCCCATAAAAAGACACTCGCGTCAAGGCTACCCATTCTGCACGGCTAGGATCATAAGCCGTTATTTCCCCGGAATTGCCAAACCATTGCCGTCATACGCGTCGTATTCGGCCTCTGGAAAATCACCACCGGCATCCTTAACCCCAGATTCCGTATCCCGCACATGGGTTACCCAGACCTTTTCCTTGGCATTGAACTGAATCGAATCTTTTACCACGCCTGTTGGGGAGTTCCCTTTGATCAAGAAAGGCTTCCTTGGACGGAGAAGCACCTGGTCATTGGCATTGACAAAAAGCTCGCCGTCTACACGCCAGACGCGCACCGTCCCCGCAGGGAACGCGTACACAGCACTGCCCCTGTATGCAATCCATTTTTTATGGACTTTATCGTATTTTACACACTGATACCCTTGAATCGGAATGGGGACAGAGGAAGTGTGCGCCCCGTCAGTTTTGCCATTCAACTGCTCGCCCGGCTCAATAACAGCGCTTCCTAAAGGACAATCAAAAGCTTGCGCAAACGACGCAAGGGCCGCGACAAGAAAAGCTGCACACAGCGACACAATGGCTTTCATATCCCCCTCCCACTGAAAATAGAACGAGTGCCACAAAGAGGCATGGCCTATGCTTGCAAATATCGTTTTTTTGGTCAATACTGCGTACGAATTTTTTCTTAGCAAATCGAATCGAGACCGACATGCACGACCCAAACACTCTTCTTTCCTCGCTTGACCCTGCTCTCTCTCTGCAAACTCTTGACGCTAAACTCATAGCCGAAGCGCAGAACCACATAGATTCCCTCGCGAAACCTCTGGGGAGTTTGGGCCGGCTTGAGGAAATAGCCGCAAGGCTCTACGCCATTCAGCAAGGCAGGATGCCACTTTCCGTCAATCCGATCATCCTGTTTACCGTCGCCGCAGACCATGGCATAAGCGCTCATAATGTATCCGCCTATCCCAAAGAAGTGACACGGCAGATGGTCTCGACCTTTCTCAACGGTTCAGGGGCAATCAATATCATAAGCCGCGAAAACGGCATAACCCACTGCCTTGTTGACGCCGGCTGCGCGGGCGGACCCTTTCCTATTGTTCCCAACCCAATCCTCCTCGACAGACGCCTCGGTGACGGGACCGCCGATTTTAGCGCAGGCCCGGCTATGACAAGAGAAACCGCAAAAAAGGGTCTTGCGCAGGGCATTCAACTTGTGCGTGACGCTGCGAACGAGGGCTGCCAATGCACGGCCATCGGAGAAATGGGTATAGGCAACACCACCTCGGCAACAGCTCTTTTTTGCGCCCTTCTCGATCTTGATCCCATGCTCATCACTGGCCCTGGGACAGGCTTGACCGAAAAAGGCCGCATCCACAAAGCCTGTGTAATCCGCGACGCTCTCGCCCTCCACGCCGAATCCCTCCGCGAAGGCGACGCGATCGATGCCCTTGCCCGACTTGGCGGCTTTGAGATAGCCACCATGGCCGGCATTGTGCTTGGGTCAGCCGCAGAACGCCTCCCTGTCCTCATCGACGGCTTTATCGCCATGTCAGCCTACACCGTAGCGCGCGCTCTTGCGCCCTGCGTCACAGACTACGCCTTTCTCACGCACACCTCAGCCGAACCCGGCACAGCCGCAGTTCTTAACGCGCTCAATGAACACCCTCTTCTTGATCTTGGTCTGCGTCTTGGGGAAGGAACAGGTGCAGCGCTCGCTTACCCGCTCTTCCAGGCTGCCGCAGCCCTCTTCAATGATATGGCGAGCTTAGCCCGCGCGGGCATTCCAGGAAAAAAAGATGTCACAGACGACTGAACGCATTCTCGTCGCGGAGAGCGTGAGCCGAAAGTTCTTGGTCCGCCAAGGTCTCTTTGCCAAGAAAAAAACGCTGACGGCAGTTGATGCCGCCAGTTTTTTTCTCAAGAAAGGGGAATGCCTCGGACTTGTCGGTGAATCAGGATGCGGGAAGTCGACCCTTGGCCGACTCTCCTGCGGCCTACTCCAGCCAACACAAGGATCAATCCTCTTCTGCGGAACTCCCCTCCCCCCTGCCGGTGCCGGCAGTTGGGCAAGGGGACGCATTCAGATGATCTTCCAGGATCCCTTTTCCTCGCTAAACCCGCGGATGACCGTGCAGGACGCCGTTGCTGAACCCTTGACAGCGCGCGGAATACCTCGAGCCGAACGCATACAAGCCGCAGAGGACATGTTGGCGCGCGTAGGCCTTAAAGGCACGGGAAAACGCTATCCCCACGAGTTCTCAGGCGGCCAAAGACAGCGCATAGCCATTGCCCGCTCTGTCATGACGCATCCTGATATCATCATCTGCGATGAGGCTGTCTCGGCGCTTGACGCATCCGTGCAAGCCCAGATTCTCAATCTTCTAAAAGACATGCAAGAAGAGTTCTCCCCGGCCTATCTTTTTATTTCCCATGATCTCAATATCGTCGGCTTCATGTGCCAGCGTATTCTGGTCATGTATTTAGGCAGACTTCTTGAGGAAGGACCGACTGAAGAACTGTTCAGGCACCCTGCCCACCCCTATACTGAAGCGCTGCTCGCTGCGCGGAACGGCCTGGATGCAAGCCATCCACCCCTCACAGGGGAAATTCCAAGTCCGCTCGATCCGCCGGCAGGATGCGCCTTCCATCCGCGATGCCCGTACCGCAAACCACTCTGTGAAGAAACAATGCCACCATGGACAGAACTCAGTCCTGGCTGGCGAGTCCGCTGCCACGTCGCGCAGCAACGCGTGTCTTGCTCACAGCGCAGCGGGTAGGCGACCAAAAGAAAGCCGCGCTGCCCGTAATGGCCTGTGCGGGAAAAAATCCTATTTTCTCCAAAAAATGAGAGAGATTCTTTCTATGGCCTTTCTCGCATTTCTCTTTCTTTTCCTCGCCCACAGTGCATTCGCTGCAGAATACCACTTAAGCAACGCCCCGACCACACTTCCCGAAGGCTATCAGCGCCTGGAGGACGGCAGCCTAACAATACTGGACCAAGTTCGCATCCTCCCAGACGGCCGCATACTCACCCCAGACGGAATGGCCCCGCAGGGAAGTATCCCCGAAGGCTGCCATATCGACGACTTAGGCCGTGTCAAAACGCCGGACGGTGTCGTTCTCCCAATTTCTAAACCCGATCCCGCTTTGTGGAAGATGTTGCCGCTCTCCTCAACAAAAAAGGATGAAAAGCCCGCGAAAGAAAAAAAACAAAAGGCGGAGAAAAAAACGCGAGGCTCGCAACTCAGCATTCCAGAACGGGCCGCCCAAAAAAAGGATCTTCGTTTTCTCAAAGGCTGCTGGCATACCAATGATCTTCCAGGCTACTTTGCCGTCTGGGAAAATACAAAGAATCCCGGCCAGAAGACACCGGCAGACATCTGCTTTGGAGAAAAAGGAGAGGGATCCATACGCTACTTTGCCCACGGCGAGTGCCAGGGAAAAGTCAAGGCAAAGTTCTCAGGTGAAACATTGACAATCAGAACAGGCAACGCGCCCTGCGCCGAACGCGTCCTCTTTGTGCCGCGCTTCTTCGAGTGCCGCCGCGCGGCCAGCGGGACAGAATGCGCTGTCCTTGCGTCACACAAAAA
The DNA here is from genome assembly GCA_017454105.1 of Desulfovibrionaceae bacterium. Taxonomy (GTDB): domain Bacteria; phylum Desulfobacterota; class Desulfovibrionia; order Desulfovibrionales; family Desulfovibrionaceae; genus Desulfovibrio. Next base: position 40,426 of record JAFTDR010000120.1, read on the forward strand.
CATCACGCGCAGAAGTGTTATCCGTCTTAAAAGAAAAGTGAAACGCTAAACGCGCAAGCTCCTGCCCCCCACAGGCGTTAGGACGTACGAGAAGGCCTCTAAGAAACATCCCCACGGGCGTGGGGAAGCGCACCATTCCGTTCGCCCAAGAGCTTCTATTGCTTGCTATACTTTGGAGCTGACTCCCGTTCGCAAAAATGTCAATTTGTTTCTGGCTGGAGTATACCAGAGAGCTGCTCGTAAAGCGCGCCCCCTGCAGTGCAGGGGGCGTCACTTTCTTGTCAAGCGAGCGATCTCCTAGTGATGCCCCTTGCAGGCATTGTCAGTGGAAAAGAGTGGCAGAGTCCCTTTACAGAACGCATCAACAACCTCGCGCACAGTCACTTCTTCAGAGGAGCGGTATACAGCAATGCCCAGCTCCTGAAAGCCCATGAGAGGACGCATCCCCATTCCACCCGCAGCCAGAGCTGTAACCCCATGGGAAGCGAGATGCTGCACTGCGACAAGACAACCGCCCTCAGTATGCGGAACAGCTTCAAGCGTCTGCACTGACAGCACAGCACCATTTTCAATTGTGGCCAGCGTATAGATTTCGCAGTGGCCGAAGTGCCCGGATTTTTCCGCATCAAGGCCGCCAGGAAGATTTGAGGGAATGGCAAGAATTGTCTGACTCATCGGTGTACACTCCTTATTATTTTGCCACAAAATAGGGCATATATCGGCAATAGCGGGACCAAAGAAAACTCATTGCCGCATTTTTTGCTGACACTTGAGACACAGTCCCTGCATTTCAATTGCCGTATTTTCCGCTGAAATACCAAGTTCGAGAAAACGGGCGCGCATCATCTCGTAAAGCGGCTTATCATCTATTTCTTTAACATTTTGACAGGATGAACACACAAAAAGCATGGAAGATTGATCTGTGTGTTCACAGGTACACGGCATAAACGCATTAATACACGAGACTTTATGGATAAGTCCCGACTCCTGAAGAAAATCAAGGGTGCGGTACATGGTCGCGGGAGAAAGATTTTCTCCCTTAGTTCTGAGCAAATCTATGATGTCGTAGGCTTTAAGGGGATGATCTGAAGCCAGAAGGCAGGAAAACACCTCGCGGCGATGTTTTGTCAGGCGGAGCCCGCGCCGCTTACACAAATCTTCAGCTATTTCAAGTCCCTTCTCAACAGAGATCATGTGCCTCCCTCATATACATAATTCATGAGTTTCGCGAAAGGAGTAAGCCCGCGCACGCGCTCCCCCAAATCGTCCTCGGGCAGCCTGCCGATCCTACAATGTACGGTAGACGCAGCGGATACGGACAAGGTCACAGAAGAAAATACAGAACGAGAAAAAGAAAACAGAATCCAGACAAAGCCCCGACAAGAACCTGAGCGGGCGAACCGTGGCGGATGCTGTGCGGGAGTAAATCAAAGAGAGCAAGCCCAAAGAGAACACCGCCCGCGCCGGCCACAGCAAGACGAATGCCGTCTGGTGTCACAAACGATCGCACGCAAAAATACGTCACCAGGGCGAGAACAGGCGGAAGAAAACCGGCCAGGGCCGCACAGGCTCTGGCTTTTCTTTTGGGCAAAACCCCAAGGCCAAGACTCAGAGAAATGCCAAGGGGCAGATTGTGAGCAAGCATCGCAAGAGCAAGCGTTGTCCCAACGACCGTGTCGGCAAAAGAAAAGCTGCAGACAAGAAAGCATTCTGGAAAATTGTGCAGGGCAAGGCCAGCGGCTATTGCCGTCGCTCCCTGTGTCTTCATCTGAGAGAAGCGTTGCAGAATAACAATACACGCCATACCGGCTAAAAAAACAAGCACTGTGTCGGTACGAATACGCAGAAAGAGTGCTGTGAGACCAAGCCCAAGCAGCATGCCAATAGCGCAGCTCATGCTCCAGGCCGCAACCCGGTCAGAGAGCGAGCGGCCAGCGAGAGGGCCAATCCAGCCAAGCGCGAGGGAGCCGCCGCAGAGCAGTGTTAGAAAAACAGCACGAAAAGCGACCGCCCAGCCAAAATCATCCTCTTTGGCCACCCAAGCGCCACTCGCCTTGTAGGAGACCGACCCATCGCTTGTGTCGCACGACAAGATGCCGGTCACTGTGACGTAATCCATTGCTTTCATTTCTGGAACTGCGTCTCGCAGAACAACATGCACGATCTGGTTTGGAGGCGGCGGCGGCACATGGATGCAGGCGCCAAAATACGGCACCAGGAGAAATTCAGTGAGCGCCTGCTCCGAATCATATTCGAGCGGAACGACAAAACCCTGAAGTGTGTACTCAGCACCCGTAAGCTTCGGTGCGAGAACCTCCGGCTGAGCCAGATCCTCCCACGAGAGGGAGGCTATCGCAAACGCCCGCGTACTCGCAAGAACGAGGATAAAGAGCGCGACACAAAAAACCCGTATTCCCTTCATACAATCAGTATTTTTCTCCCTTAGACCGCGGGTTCAATGGGACGTACGAGGACCCGGACGGAATTTTACATTGACTCTATGGACGCTAGGCCTAGCGCTTCGCCTCGACACTCTGTATCTGCGGAATGCCCCCCGGTTCTTAGGCTCGCGAATGTACAAAAAGCGCTCTGCGGCACAACACTCTCAGTTTTCAAGGATCATATCAATATGCCGCAGGGCAACGCGCGCCTCACGAACCCCTAAATCCGCGGCATTTTCGAAATACTTGCGCGCTTTCTTCAAATTGACCCGCACGCCGTAGCCGTTGCAGTAAAAGACGCCCATGTTAAAATACGCAAGACCGTTGCCCAAATCCGCCGCCTGCTTAAAATATTCAAGAGCCCGCTTGTAATCTTTCTCAACACCTTCGCCGCTGCTATACATGGCGCCAAGTTCAAAAAGGGCGGAGTCGCTGCCGTTTTCACTCGCCCGCTCAAAATAGCGGCGGGCCACACCAAAATCAGTCTTGACTGTTTTCCCCTCACGGTAGATAGTGCCAAGATAAAAAAGCGCTTTGACGTCATTGAGCGCTGCGGCTTTTTTTAAGTAATATATCCCTTTTTTCGGATCTTTTTCGCAGCCTTGCCCTTCATAATATATGAGCGCTAAATTGTAGAAGGATTCAAAGCATCCCAATTCGGCGGCTCTGCGATAATACATTTTCGCAAGCTCAATATTCTTTTTAACACCGTGACCAAAGGTGAACTGCACGGCCAGGTTGTGCATGGCGCGGGGATTACCCTCTCTTGCCGCTTGGATAAAATAGCGCATCGCCTTGAAGTAATCGCATTTCACGCCCTGTCCGAAATAATACATGCTTCCCAAGGTCGCCAGGACGTCGCGCTGGTTTAAGGCAAGCGCTTTCTCATACAAAATCCGGGCCTTTTCATAGTTCTGCGCAACACCCTCGCCGAAATAATATATTTCAGCAAGAAAAGCCGTCGCTTCAGGATGGTTGAGCTGAACAGCCTCTTCAAGAAGCGGTAAGGCTTTCTCTACATAAAAAGGATCCTCTGTTTTCGCAAACTCGTCGCACGCCATGGAAAAAAGCTCGGAAGCTGAAGGTCTGGCCTTGTTGCGCCGTGAACTGAATTGAAGAATCTTGCAGGTCATATGTATACCACTAGAGATATTTTTTGAAAAAAGGATTATAAAGAAAGGATCGCCAACCAGACAAGCGTCTTTATGCAGTTCACTGTCCCTGCGCTCACGCTGTCTTAAGCGGAAAATGTGTGCAAAAAATACGGGCTAAAGAGCCGTAGACCGCGAAAAAAACAGTTCAGCCTCCGTTGCCACGGTCATTTTCTCTCCCCCCATGAATCCAATACAAAGACAAAAGCCACTGCCAAGGAGAAGACTCCCGTCTGGTCGTACTTTTGGGATCAAAGAGGAGACGCGACCTGATAGCCGTAAAACTATGAGATATTGTTGCATACCTGTCAAGACTATACCCACACGACCTATCTCGCTATCCTTACCTTGACTGCAAAACAGGCGTCCTTTTTTTTCAGCTCTTCTTAGGATGTTGCACCACTTTCCAATTTTTTGGTCCTGAAAAAAAGGGCACAAAAATTGCATACAGCAAAATTCACGCATTTAACGGCACGAATTTTGCATTCGGCTTTTGCCCCTCTTTTTAGGCTCGCTATTTAAGGCTCTTAGGCTACTCTTCGGTGCCTGATTTTGCGAAGCACCTAATTTTCCCAGCAACTCTGCTGAAAACCTTCATAAGCTCCTCGGAATTTTCTTGGTTCTTCAGCTCTGACGCGAAATTGCGAAAAAATAGATCCTGGTTGATCGCCTTTCCGATCTCGTATCGCCGCTCCTGCACGCTTA
>JAFTDR010000121.1 GCA_017454105.1 Desulfovibrionaceae bacterium
CGACAACAATGTCAAGATACTTTTTTACAGTTCCTAACAGTCGTACTCTCGTCGTACTCAACAAGAGAATCGCTTCGTCTTTGTCGAATGAGGCGATGTGACGCGTGACGTTAAACGAGACATAGTTTCTGTTGACCTGTGAGCGGGTACGGCTGAAGCAGTTGCGGACATTGGAACACCTGCTCAATGCCCGTCCTGCTTGACGCGTGATGTACGCAAAATGTACAAAGAGTCTAGGGGGTATAGGTAGTCTAAAGTATAACGACTGATTCAAACGAATACTGATATAGTTCAAATTAAGTCATTGAATTGTCCAGAAAATTGTATATATTCAAATAATTATTCTATTAAAGTTTAATAATGATAACTGGATATAAAAGCTCTTGAGAGAGTTGAATATCGACTCACAGCAGAAAAGAGCGTACGCCTTCTTTTTTTTGTGCTCATCGGGGTGATACGTCGCGCTTTCTCCGATCTTCGGGAAGATGTAATCCTTTGCCAGTATAATGATTCTATGCTGCATTTCTGTATTTTTATTGTGCCATTCTTGGTTGTACGATCGAGGAGAAGGCCAGTAAAAGGATTGTGAGTGCGTATCCGGTCAGCGGTACCAGATTGTACGTTCTTCAAATGGCGCTATTGTGGAGGAAGGCCGCATTCATCCGTTTAGAGAGCGTCTGAGGCTACCGTACTCCGTGACAAATACAGATATTTAAAAAATGCTCTTTGTAGGTACGCGCTTTCTTTAGTAAGCAGTGTGATGGTAGAAAAAATAGAGCGTGTGTTTACTACATAAAAAGATGTCCTCTACTATTCCGGTACTTAGTTATTGGTGTAGAATCAGTGGGCTACTGCTGTGCCTCTTTATAGCATAAAAGCATATAGATACGTACTATACTATGTTGTACAGGTGCTATGATTTTCTCATTGAATTCTTAATTTTTTACAAGGATAGGAGGCAGCGCTCCTCCGCACCGCAGAGAGGGTGCGGTTTCCGGGCTGAATAAATGTATGAATATTCTGCTCAAACTGTTCAAGGGCATCCTGTGGTTTTTGCTTTTGTTCATCCTGCTTGCTGTGCTGACCGTGCTTTCCTGGTGGATGCAGTGGCCGCTGTTCACAGGCGCTGCCATTCTCTTATCGTGTATCGGCCTTGTGTTGGCCTTTTTCGGAGCGCGCGCCCTGTACAGATGGCGTGACAAAGCCCATTTCGTCCGCAAGGTGCTGGACGAGCAATCGCAGGTAGAGGCGCAGCAAGCAACAATTGGCCGCATGGCTGAGGCCTGGCGCTCTGGCATGGATGTGTTGCGCGTTTCGCCGAGCCGCTTTTACGAGCGTCTCGAGTTTAGCCAGCCATGGTTTCTTGTTGTGGACTCGACAGGCTCATCCTCCGATCTCTTTGCTCCTTTTGGTGAGACGCTGCCAGAAAAAGGGGATTCGCCGCTCTTCTGGCATTTCCTCTCAGCCTTGGTGCTTTTGCGCTTTCCTGAAAAGCAGGCTTCTTCAGAGGACTGGAAGGACCTTTTGGCGAAACTGGTTGAGATGCGTCGGCATATGCCTCTGCGGGGCATAGTCCTGCTGCTTAAAGTCGCGGACTTGGCAGCTCTTGGCCGTGAGGAGCTTGCGGCCAAAGGACATTTGCTGCGCGCAAAGGCGCAGCAGATCATGCTGACGCTCAACCGCAAATATCCTGTCTATATCCTTGTGGAGGGCCTAGAAACCCTGCCTGGTATGGACAGTATTCTGGACGTTGTGCCGGCTGATGATTTTGATGCTGTACTTGGGCAGGCGCAGACCGCGCAGGCCGACGCCAGAGGAGCTGTAGAGGCGGCTGCGAAGCGGCTTGAAGACATTGTGCGCGATGCTTCAGTGCGTGAACGCAGACCCGAAGGCGACATGCTAGAGGCTCTCTGTTCCTTGCGCGCTTTTGGCGATACACTGAAGGTGCTTGTTGAGCAGGTTACCCGGGTCGTGGCGCATCAGTCGCATGTCCACCTTGCGGGGATCTGTTTTTGCCAGAGAGAGGTAAACAAACGTCCTGCATTTCTTACAGGACTTATTTCCTATATCTTGCCGACCGAGCCCCATCCTGCCCCGCTCACACGCGGGCTCCCCTTTGTGGCCAATACAAGGGCCTGTGTCCTGGGCGCCTGGCTCCTGCTTCTGCTTGGGCTTTGCGGCCTTATGGGGGTCAATGTTCTCTACCAAAACCAGGCTTTGACTGAAAGTAGACCTTCCCCTGTGTCTCTTGTCCATGACGCTCAGATGGATGCGCTATTTAGACAGATGCTCTATATCAAGCAGTTGGAAAAGGCCCAGAGTGGCTGGTATTTGCCGCTGTTCGGACTGGACGCCCTATCCCGCGCTCTTGTGCGCACAAAAGCTGATTTCACAGGCAAGGTCTATACAAAATTGCTCCACCCTTTGCTTTCGGAGTACAAAACGCGCTTGGCGAGCGCGGGGCTGACCCATGATCAACGGATACAGATGGGGCGTGAGATTTTATGGCTGACTTCGCTTGTCTCCAAAAGAGTGCAAGAGAGAGGCATATCAGAGGAAAGCAGGGTGCTCATACCCATGCTCAAGGCAGTGCGCTGGGACCCGGTTGAGGTGCAGCTCATCGTTGATGGCGTTCAATGGATGGCTGAAGGGGACCAGGTTAATACGCTTGCCCACGAGATACGTACTCTTCTCGCCGCGAGCCTGGCGCAAAAGGATGGCAATGTACTCGAGGATGTCCTTGATGAAATAAACAGCCGCTATCCCGCAGCCGAGATTTGTCTGGCCCATTTCTGGCCGCATGTGAGTTCTTCGGATCCAAATAATGTGTGCATCAAGCCCGCGTATACGACCGCAGGCTACAGGAGCTTCAAGAATCTGTTACATACTCTGGAAACGCTTGACGACACAAGTGGGGTTATCACGCAGAATACTGAGGCCTATCGGAGAAGCTATTTTCGACAGTATGCCGAATTGTGGGTGAATTTCACCAAGGCCTTTTCAAAGATTCGCGCGTCCATGCAGGAAGGTGAAGTGTTTATCTCCTACGCAGACATCCGAAAGATCAATGACATGCCTCACTATCACCTCCTGCAGACTTTGGCGGAAGAACTGACCCCTCTGCAGGATGCAGGCAGGGACAGCCCGCGTTGGCTGTCAAGCTGTATGCTTATGGACGTAGTGACGGATATAGCGGAATTTGAACACAGAGAGAAAACCGTAGGTCGGGTCCGCGCTCTCCTCTCTCTCGTCGCATCCGCTCCAGAACTCATGCAGCGTCTGAGAGCAGAGACCAAGGATGCGAAAGAGGCGCGCCAGATGCTGGAAGTCGCCGACACCATGAGGATATATTTTGACGATACCTTGTATCTTTTGAAGGTGGTGACAAGCCCAGAAAAATCCTATGCTCTCGCCTCTTCCTGGTTTGGCGGGCACAAGGTTAAGCCTAAGAATGCAGCGAAAGCGCAGGAGAAGGGCGGCTCAAGTCTCGCGGATGAAGAAGACATCTACGCCAATGCCAAAAAGCATCTTGAACGTATAGTCGCCGCTTTCAAGGGCAGAGGGCAGAATCCCATGCTGGAGGTCTTGCCGGGCATTTTGGACTTCATAGCCCAGGGTGTCACAATCCAGACTGCCAAGGTCGTGCAACAGGCCTGGGAAGACGATGTCCTTGGCAGCGCAGCGGCTCTCTACAGACAGGACGATGTGTCTGCCATATTTGGGGACAAGGGTGTTGTGCAGAATTTTGTTGAGACGTATCTTAAGCCTTTTCTTATGCGCAAAGACAAAGCCCTTGTTGCGGCAAGCTGGGGCGACATCGAATTTCCTTTTACCTCTGATGGCCTGCGCGTCCTCTCGACAGCAGAAATGATTGCCGCGCAGCCCCCAGAGGATACCTACTACGTTCTTTTGCGCTCACAGCCAACGCTCGTCAATGTCGACGCAAAAGAGCGCGCTGACTCCTCATCGCTTACGCTCAAATGTCAGGACAAGACTTTTTCTCTGGTTAACCGCAACTATCCCCGTGAAGAAAAGTTTCAGTACACGGTCAAACAGTGCGGCCCAACCGTGCTTCAGGTGAATTTTCCTTCCTTTACCCTCAAAAAAGAGTACGACACCTTTACGGATTTCCTCAAGGATTTCCAGTATGGCGAGCGGGACTTCTCCCAGGACGACTTTGAGAATGTGGCGGATAAGATGGAGAGCGCTGGGGTACACAGTGTCACAGTGCGCATTCTGGCGGACAATGTGTCCACTGTTTTGCAAAAGGAAGGCAATGAGCCGCCGGCCTTGCCCGACCGCTTGACCTATGTGTGGTGATCGTATGTACTCTTTACGCTGGATCTGTCGAACCATGCTGATCGCTTGGGTCCTTGTGGTTCTGTGCATGGCAGTGGTTGTGCGGTACAATACAGGAAGCGAAATAGGTGGCTTGTTTGCTTTTTTGTTTCATGCGCCGCAAAATCCAGGCGAGCTGCCTCCTGTTGTTGTGGCGAAATCGCCAAATCCGCCCCAACAGCCGTCTTTAGTCCTGCCCGAAGAAAAACCGGCCCCTCCCAGCACAGAGTGGACCGCGCTCAACAAGGGCAAAGCTGCCGGCAAGGGGACTTTGGGCCCGGCCGATGTCACAACGTTTGATAACGGTGATGTGCATGTGACCTTCCCCTGCACCTCTCCAGGCGACTACCGGGCATTTTATCCGACAAACGTCGATTCTCTGTCCGTGGATCTCATCGGAGCCTGGAAGGGGGATGTGTTTTTGGACAAACGTCTGGAGAGGGGAGAAATCAAGCGTGTGCAGGTAGCGGATCATAAGCAGTGGGTGCGCGTCTCGGGCATAGCCCGCAATGCGCGTGACACGCTGGATGCCAGAGTGGAGTATTCCGCAACGCGCAAGCTTGTGCGTATTGTCTTTTCAAAACGCCGGTAGAGTTCTTGTATGGCAGGTTTACGTTTTTTGGAGAGGTTGCGCAGGATTCAGCACGATCCAGAACGTCATGTGACGACGTCCCCAGATGACGTGCTGCAATCTGTCACAAGCTATGTGAGTAAGATTTTGAACACCCGCAAGGGAAGCACTGTGCTGGACGAGGATTTTGGTATTCCTGACTTCACAAGCGCGGGGCTCGCGTTTTCTCAGGAGGACATGCCGAAGGTGGAGCGGGAGATTGCGGACCTCATCGAGCGCTGCGAGCCGCGGCTGCAGCATGTTGAGGTCCATTTTACTCCCGATACCGCCACACCACTCCAGATGGTCTTTTTGCTGAACGCCGAACTGCGCGTGGCGGGTTATGATGTCTATCCTGTGCATCTTGTCACGCGCGTCGATCCCCTTGGCAAGGTGACAGTATCGTAAGGACGCGCTCAAATCTTTCACTTCTGCAATTGAGAAACGATGGACACTTTTGCCGCCCAAGGGACATGTGCCTTTGGGCTTTTTTGTATGCTCGGCCAGAGAATGGTTTTCTGTGCGAAAGCCAAGGAGAACCAGCCTCTTGGCCGCAACGGGAAGAAGCATTGTGCTGATACTCGTTTCGCCCGTATCAACGGCGGAACCTTGCATTTCCTCCGATGTTGGGCAGGAAGGTTTCACCCGGCGCGAGTATATACTGCAGCCAGAAAAAAAGTTGTCACTTTGCGTTGAAAATACCAGACTCAGGGCTGACTCTCGTTCGCAAATATGTCATTTCATTTCTGGCTGGAGTATAGTATCGGCTCACGGGCCAACAGTACTGTGCAAGCTTCTCAGGCTTACCAGCTTGTCATTGTCGACGAAGACCGCATAAGTACCTGTAAAAAGCTAACTTGAGCATTTTGCAGGTACACAGAGATCCGTCTACAGCAAATTTTTTGCTGCAAACAAACGATACGACAGA
>JAFTDR010000010.1 GCA_017454105.1 Desulfovibrionaceae bacterium
ATTAAGGCTGCGCATGATCGCATAGAACCCAATTATTTATCGCGTATTGATGGAATGGTTCGATTTTGCATCGACGAAACCAGCTATTCCAATGGATACAAGTATTACGGTTCTACTGGTTGATTGCAATAGACTGGGGGAATTTATGGCAGAGAGGCCAGATACTCTCACAGTGCGGGATCGCCACTCATTGCAATCAACTTCTCGAATTGTAATATATTACTGTGATCTACGACATGGATCGTCGTTGCGTCGTTTGGGTTCATGAAAATCATGGTCTAGATGTTTTTAATGAGTTCTGTGACCAATTAACCGAGGAGCAACGGGCTAAGATCCTGGTTGTCGCCGGCGATGGTGCCAGATGGATAGATACTGGAGCTAAAAGATTTCCCAACGCTGCTCGCTGCGTTGATCCTTTTCATGTCGTCGGTTGGTCGAATGATGCGTTAGATAAAGTCCGCAACGACGAAGTTCGAAAGGCAAAGATTATTTACGAGGAGACAGAGCAGAAATTCTTTAGAAATATTACGATTAGCGAAGAAGCCATTGAAAAGGCAGAGGCAGACCTCAGGGAAGCTGAATTGTGCGGTGACGAGGAACGCCAGAAGTCTCTTAATCTCTATATTTTAATGCTTAAGCGATACAAGGATCGCAAAGATCAAAAGAGACGTAAAAATAGCAGAGTACTAATTTCTCTTCTGACCCCAGAGGAACAAGAGATATTGAAAAATCTCAAGAATCTCTCGAAGGATCTTAAAAATGCCAGGTACGCCGTTGGGAAAAATCCAGAAAACAGAACGGCGTCTCAAGAAGATAAACTTCAGATGATTCAAGCAGCTCACCTGAACTCTACGCAGCGTATCGGCTGAAGGAGGAACTCAGGCTTATTATCCACTTGAGTGACGAGAAAGGGGCTGCCGATGAACTTGATCGCTGGATAGACAGAGCTAGGAACTCAGGATTACCTCCCTTTGTTGAGCTTGCAGAAAAAATTGCTCGGCACAGACAGAATATCCTGAACTCTATCAAGTATCATGCAAACAGCTCTCAAAGCGAGAGCTGCAATGCCTTGATCCAAGCTCTTATCCGCATTGGTAAAGGATTCAGAAATTTGGCTAACCTGACTGCTTTGATTCTCCTCAAATGCTCACAGCTTGTTATCCCCCTTGCCAACAGATTCCAGCTCACATCCGAGCAGAAACTTGAGCTGAGAAATAGAGCTAGAGAATACCGGCTTCGTAGGGAGGCGGAGCGAAGGCGAGCAGCCCAAGAAAGAGGGGATCCAGCGGGGAATGCTGCCGCCTGCCCATAGTTGGCTTACCCACGAAACCTATCGAAGATCCAAAGGAGGACAAGAGGGTTTTGAGTGTTCGGGCAATTGAGCGCGGACGCGACAGGCAGTATAAAGCGCAGATCCGTCTGCCAGATGGCGGGCTTATCTGGGTCCATGCGGGAATGAGCGCTTGTGGCCTAACCTTTGTTGTGATCGAGCGGGAAAAAGTGGTTGTGCGGGACGGCGAGCGGCTTGTGACCTTGCCGTTTGAGTGAGGGAGTGTATGGAGAGACTTGCTGAGCGGGCATCCGGCAGGGTGTATGTGGATCAGACGATCATGCACTGTTCGGAGGCCCTGTTTCAAGACAGAGACTGTGGGGAGATTGTGCATGCGGGGCTAGTGGCGGGACTTACGATTGTCTGGCACAGTGCCCCAGAATTTGCCAGATGTTTTCAGCGCTACGCGACAACAGACCGCATGCGCGAGAATGCTCTGCAGCGCTATGTTGTCGCGCTTTTTGAGGAGGCCTATACGCGCAAAGCGCAGGATATCCATATAATCCAGACAGGCGATGTCACCCGCGTGCGTCTGCGCATACTGGGTGAGCTTGTTGAGCGGGATTTACAGGACGGCGCTTTTGGCCAGGCCGTAATGGCCCTGCTGTACAATTATTTCGCATAGCAGACCGGTGGGGCAGTGTTTAGTCCCATGCAGCGTCTTGACGGCCGCATTGTCAATCCCAAGGTCTTGCCGCAGGGCATTCTCTCTGTGCGGCTGCACACAGAGCCCATTCAATCCGAGACCAGAGAATGCGGCACCTTTATGACCTTGCGTCTTCTCTATGACGCGACAGATGCGCAGGGCAGCCTTGATGAGCGTCTTGCGAAACTTGGTTTTTTAAGAGACCAGCAGAAGACCCTTATTGATTTGACGCGCAGGGAGGGCTTGTGTGTCATAAGCGGCGCAACGGGACATGGCAAATCAACCCTGCTTAAGCACATCTTTGAGGCCATGGTGCGCGATGCGCCTGGGCGATCGTATCTGAGTGTCGAGGATCCCCCAGAATACATCCTTCAAGGAGTGGAGCAGATACAGGTTGTGACACAGGGATCGGTCCGTGGCGAGGAGCGGAGGGAGCGCTATAGGGAAGCGCTTGCCGGAGCGCTGCGATCGGATCCAGATGTTTTAATGATTGGGGAGATACGCTACGCCGAGGCCTGCGCAACAGCAGTTGCCGCGGCCCTGACAGGCCATTCTGTCTGGGCCACTTTGCACGCAAACGACGTCTTTGGCATTGTGCGGCGCATGGAGGCCCTGCTTGCTGAGACCGGTGTTCTAGACCCCCGTCCCCGTCTTCTTGAACCAGGTGTCCTTTCTGGACTTATCCATCAGCGCCTTGTGCCTGTCCTCTGTCCTGCCTGCAAAAAGCCGTTTAAGACAATGAAAAAAAAGGATCCTGAGCTCTTCGAGAGAGTTGCGAGTGTTCTTCCGCCTGACTCGGTTTCTGTCCGGGGCAAGGGCTGTGCGCGCTGCGGCGGACGAGGGTGCGTGTCCATGACACTGTGTGCCGAGGTTTTGACCATAAGCCCGCACGTTCATGACGCACTTCTTATGGGAGATGGCACAGAGGCGAGGGCGCTTTGGAAGAAGGAGGGTGGGATGACGTGTCTTGAGGTCGCCCTTAGGAAATGCGGCCAAGGACTCTTAGATCCAAAGGATATTGAGCGCAGATTGTCCTGCCCAGTGACAGGATAGGAGTTCAGAACAGGCGTTTTGGCATCCTGCGAAAGTGGGAGACGGAGCAAAGCTGCCGGCGGCACAATGCACTTGTCCCTTTGGATACTCGTTTTTCGCAAGCCAAAGGCGAGCGCGCGTAGACTGCGGTCAGAAAAAAAGATGTCACTTGGAGTGACAAATACGAGATTCAAAGCCGACTCTTGTTCGCAAAAATGTCAATTTGTTTCTGGCTCAAGTATACTTGTACATTCCATCTACGCCTACTTCGCTACACTGAGGAGCGGCTCAAAGCCCTTGTACGCTTTCAACGCAAAAAAAACCGCGTGTACGGAGTATCGCTCAACAGCCTCTGTAGTCAGTGACAGCAAAAAGTAAGCAAGAATGTCATGAACAAGTGAAAAAGCCTGGTTCTTTGGGGCTTTCGAGCTTGACAGATAGACTCGTACTCCGTACACGCGCAAAAAAACCCTTTGTAGCGAAACGGGTTTAGCTACAAAGGGCACCTACGGTTCCGAAGGGGGGGAGGGTGGGACATCTACCTGGACAGTGACTTAGGCAAAGAAGAGACGAGAAACGCAAGAGTCACGACACCTTTCGAAAAACCTGTTGTATCGCGCACCTTGCGACAAAACTCGGGGAGAGCATGTACCGATCACCATGACAAGTCGATAGAGAGGCAGATCGGGGAATTTCATGTGTGCAATGCCAAGCGCAAGGGATTCATGAGCATTTCTTCCCTTGTCTTCAGGACTTTTGGGAGTGTCGGTGCGTTTGAAAATGTTGCGGTCGCAAGCCCATCGGCTGTAGACGATGGGTCAAGACCGCGATGTACGCAAAGCGCAAATGATGATTTTTTTTCGGTTATTTAGTGTTAAGCGCAGGCAACGTTGCCGAAGAGACCTTGCGAATCAGGGAAAGGGTACAAGTACCAAACGCTCGAACAGCGAGAGCAACTTGCAAGTATCCGCTCACGGGGGGACAATGAAATGCGCTTTTCAGCCGACTCTCAAGCTATCTCTCCAACGGAAGAGTGCGGATTATTTAATAATGACTCTATTGGAAGATGTACAAACACCGCATAGTACTGTTGACCCGTGAGCGGATACACTTGCAAAAACATTCGGCTGCGTGCGCTTTGTCTACAACAAGACCTTGTCGCAAAGAAAAATATGAAACTGAGAAGAGATCCGTAAGCAAAACCGACTGCAACAACTGGTCAAACAATGGTACGAATGGCTCGAAAGAAGTTGATACGTTCGCCCTCACCAACTCTATCGACAACATGGAGAACGCCTATCAAAAGTTTTTCAAAGAACACGCAGGCTATCCTCAATGTAAAAGCAAACACAATAGCCGACAGGCCTATACAACCAACTGTACAGCAACAACATCGCAGTCGATTGTGAGCACGGCAGAATCAAACTCTCAAAAATTGGCAAAATCAAAGCAAAACTCCATCGCGAGTTTGACCTATACGATTAAAAAAGCGACCGTTTCACGAGAGGCCGATGGCGCATAGTACGAAACCGAACATTAGCAACTCCCGCATACAAACAAAAGCACCGGAATCGACCGTACCTCGGACGGACACAGATATGAGAACGCAAAGTCACTATGCGCGACTGCAACGAAAACTTGCGCATACAGTCAAGGGCAGTCACAACCGAGAAAAATTGAAACGGAAATTAGCCGTAGAACACGCCAAAATCCGTAACAAGAGACACGAACCCTGTGAAACAGGAAGCCCATCGGCCTTAGACGGTGGGTAGTTCACATAATTCTTCTAATAGAATAGTATCTATAAATTTGAAGGTGTCCTCTATTTTTTGACGTACAGGGTATACGCAGTGTGTAGTCCAGACATGCATGTACCCTATAATGACGTAAAGTAGAGACTTTTTGTAATTTTTTACAAGACTACCTAAATACGAGTAATAGTATGCTGTAGTTCTTAAGAAACTAAAAAGAGGAATATTTGTCATTTGGTTGTATGCTATATGTGAATGTACATTGTAGTCGAAAGAATAGATAACTAATTAGAGAACTCTATAGAGTCAATTATTTTTTCTAGTTCTTTGTAATTATCGCCACCAGTCTGGATGATAACTATAGAATTTTGGATTTTAGAAAATATAAATTTTACTGGTGTGTCTAATACTGATGCATGAATCACGCACGTATCACCGAGATTGTCGAAGTCGTGATAGACAATCGGATCGCCAGTTGCTGAAAAAGCTTCACCTTGCTTCATGCCATTGATATGCGCATTGGCAAGCTGCTGAGGGGAACCTGGAAAATTGGGATAACTCATAATTGAGATGAAATCAGAATGATTCTTTTGCGATGAAAATTTACAGCCTGTATCAGTCGGCGCATATTTCCAGTAGGATGGAACGTCAACTCTGATACTCAGTTGATTGGTACCGCATTGGAAAACTTCTGCGAAGCATGGGCTGGAGAAAAGAGAGAATACGAGGAAAAAAAATAGCCTTTTCATAAAAACATCCTTATGTTTTGAAAAAAAACAGGAAAATATAAAAGTATACAATTTTTTTAATTACATTCTTCGTTACAATTATTTTGTATAACACTTTAAAAAAAACAATATTTTTATCAATTATTTTTTTTAATTTTATTATAAAAATCTACAAGTGTCTACCGTATGAAATTAGAAAATATATGGAATCAAATAGAAAGGGAAAGTACACGCTTCTTTGAGAATGGCTTTGCAATTGTCGACAATGGGGGCTAACACTATCAGGAATCGCACCAGTACCATGTTGAATTCGGTCCTAGACTCCAATGACCTGGGTAGTCTCTGATGATGACTTTTAAATCATCACGTACGTATTCTAATAGTGTATTAAGATCGAAACCTGGATAATTTTTAGAACCTTCACAAACTGCAATAAGTATTTTTTTCGTTTGAAATTCCTTTGGAATATTTTTGATAAATTCAGGGTCATCTATACAATTTTCAATTATATCATTTTCTTCCTCTTTATCCAATATATCGTTACAGGTATAAAGCTCTAAAAGAGAATCTGCAACACCCTTTATCATGATTGGATCTTATCTATTCTTCCAAGGAGCTTCCCATGGTCTTCCACTTAAAATATTTACGACTCTTTCAAATCTGTCTTGACCATATTCTAGGAGATGTTGAAAAGAAAGATATATTGCCTTATAACCGGAATATGTAAGGATTTTCTCCATGCTTTCCATAAAAAGTACTGTATTTTTTTTAGAGGGGATAAATAATTGACGATTTGAAGAAATACGTGGCGTAAGAAAACTTTTATTTATTTCCTGGTCATGAATCTTTACTCTTATCAAGTCTTCATTTATATTCTCTATATTAATTTTAGCCATTGCTTCTGAAAAAAACATATCAAAAATTTCATAAAGCTTTACTTTCCCACGTGTTGCTAATGAACAGCATTTTTCATAGTAGATTTCTTCTATATCTTGAGAAAAACTTTCTTGTGAATATGAATTATATGCCGATGATGAAATAAACGGTAAAAATTTTTTTTCTAAATATGTATCGACATTACATATATCTATTTTAACAAACTGTCTATCTTTCAATAGTATACTATTTCTGTCAAAGGGAGTTGGTACGCTTCTTCTATTTAAAAGGGACATATATGATGGAATAGTAACAATTATCTGCCATGATGCAACATTTCTTCTTTCTGAGAATATCCCTTCAATCTTTGAATCACCAGGAGGTAAGATTTTAATATTTCTTTCCTTTATTGCAAAGGCATCATTTAATATCTTCTTAAATGATGAGCAAAAAGATTATCCAAACTCTATGAATTCATTTTTGGTGAATTTTGGCTTCCTTCCACAGGCAAAGTCAAGATCGCTTGAGAAACGCTCGCTTGCATAAACCCGCTGAATCGCCCCGCCTCCTTTTATTGCGAGATCATTTATTAATTTTTCTTCTTGCAGCCCTTTTAAAATAGCGTCTAATAAAATAGATTGTTCAACTATATCAATTGATTGATACCTGTCGGCAAATCAATTATTAAGTAAGTTTTTTGCACTCTCTCTGAATGATATAACATTATCGATACTATTTTCTTTCATAAAATATCATTCCTATCATTTATTCATATATATTTCATATTCTTTTAATGGTGGTATGGCGTAGAGTTCATCAATACTTGATTCCACAAATTCTAGATGCTCTTGGTCAACAGGATTAAAGTCGATTTCAGCAAAGCAACAGTCTTCTATAGTTATCCGTGGTGTTGCGACGTACATATGTCTATTTTTGTCATACAGCAGTTCTCTTTCAAGTGCAGCGATACTTTTTCTGTCATCTCTATGTCGTAGGTGAATGAGCCCTTCAGCTGTTCTGCAGATTTCAGGTTCACCCGACGTCGCAACTGTCAGAGCAGTTATAGCATCGTTACTAAAACCATATTTATATAGCATATATTCAAAACTGATATAAAAAAATTCAAATGGAGGTCTCATTATATGTATTAAGTCATCACGTATGTATGGCGATATAGCCCTTGATTTTTTGTCATAGTAGTATTTCTTATATAATTTTTTATTGTACCTGTCTCGACAGCTGCTTGAAATACTTGTTCAACAGCCTCATCTGGAAGACTGCTATATAAAGCAAAAGTTGCCTTAGTAAAAATAACATGGCGAATTGTTTCCATTGCCTTGAGAAAGGCATTGAGTTCCTTTATGTATTTCACGGTAATCTCCTATTTTTCCGTATGACTTTCTTCCCTTATACAGACTTTATATCTTGAGACAAATAAATAAATTATTGATACACACGCATATATGATACTTATTTATTACATTAAAATACACTCTAGCCTAAAACATCGACAACTATTCTAAAATTTTCATTAAGTATGTAAATAAAATACTATTTGTATTCGCTACGTAACGACTAGCGGATGCAAATAGTATTTAATTTTTTATAGATAAATATTATACTGCGGTCAGAAAAAAATTACGATTTTTGTCTTGACTCCTTCCCCTCTTCCTAGTATGCGTTTATAGACTTTTTCTACCAAAAAACCAGAGGAGTGGCATGCCCAGATTATCGAAAGAGGCACAGGAAGCGCGGGATAAACAAGAAAGCACAGATGGCATTGCGGCCGCGCGTATCAACGAAGTCCTGTTCTTTTTCCATGCTGCTTCACTGTTTTGTTGCCCTGACGTATCGTCTTTTTGATTCTCGGCCGGTTCCACGTGCGGCCAAAATGACCGGCTTTTGCGCACCAACTGCGCGAAAAAAGCGTGACTTATTTGAAAGCGGCAATCTAAAGGAGATTTTCTCACGGAAGCAGGGAAGCGGTAGAAAAAGTGCATACGCCTCGAAGCAGGATGAGATCATAGAAGAACTTGAATCGAAGGATTGACCTTCGCGTCAAACAAATCCTGGCGATGATCCAGTCATTATCGGCCGTGAAAAACTTCTTGCACAACTTCGACTTTAAGTGCCTACAATGCGGCTCTTTGCCAGCCAAAGCAGATCTTGACCGCAGCGTAGATTCTATTGATGTGACCGAGAAGCCCATCAAGGAGAGAGGGAGAGAGCTAAAAAAGGTGGATCTTCGATAGGTTTCGTGGGTAAGCAATGTACGGGCAGGCAGCGACATTCCCCGTCGGCTCCGCACCCTCTTTGGGCATCTCACCTTTGTTGCGCTTCGGTGCCTCAGCAGAAAAAACTGCTCTGCAAAACCTGCGAAGCTTCCTCAAGCCGCATCTAACGCCTTTTTCTACCTTGCAGCGGCGTCCGTCAAGGGTACGCTACGCCGCTACGCGCCCTTGACTGTCCGCCGATCTCGCGAAGGTCAAAAGGCTCTAGTCCTTCGGACGTCGGCGATGCTGGCTCCGAGGAAGCTTCAAGGTGAAGTAGATCTCACAAAGAAATGACTCCGAAG
>JAFTDR010000122.1 GCA_017454105.1 Desulfovibrionaceae bacterium
AGGATTGACTTCAAGGGGTGGATTGATTAGGGATGTCTCCACTTAATTTTTTTGCTTGATTTTCGCGTCTGCTTAATTTATAGGGAAGAAGTCACGTTTTCCAACAAGGAGGCCCCTATGAAATTGACGGACGAAGCCATTTCTCAGTTTGAGCAGAAACTCATCCCTCTACTTCTAAAATCATGTGAAATTTCGCTAGATGCCTATAATGCTGGATTTGAAAAAGATGGAAAAAATTATTTTCAGGACGGCTCAATAGGATATTGTTCTTGGGAAAATTCAACAGCAAGAATTAAAGAACAACTCGATGGCGATGATTTTTTCACAGTCAGAAATGTGAATAATTCTCTAGAAATATCTTTCAAAAATGACTCAGATATAGTTTCTTTTTGTATTTATAGAGTTGATAAAAAATATATTCCAACGTCAGGAAAGAAAATAAAGAAAATAGCAAATTATGAACAAGGCTTTCTCTCTGAAGAAATTGGAAAAAGAATAAGTATTTCAAGAGAGCATTTTTATATTTTATGCTATCAGCTCGACAAGACAGAAGGTATTGGAGAGATTGCATTTTGTGATTTTTGTGCGATTGATAAAGATGTATATCAAAGTGAACTAATACATCTCTTTGATACGGCACGCATCACTGTTCCTGCTGAAACTGACATAACAGAGGAAGAAATTAAAGCTCCTCACCTTGAAAAAATTGAAGAGAAAGAAGAAGATCAGAAAGAAGAAGCTAAATAACCGATCACTAATGGTCAGGGGTTATTGTAATGGCCGCCATTAACTTTTTTTCGTCTGGTAAATCTTCGTCAAGCGTTCCTTCTTCTGCTTCTTATTTTTATTTTCAAAAACTTGATCCCAAAAAGATCATATTTGCTAGAGAGCTTAGAGGGCTAACAAAAAAAGAACTGGCTGAGAAGATTGAGAGAACGCCAAGTCACGTCACACAATTTGAAAATGAAAAATGTGCTATATCATTTGAAGTGTTTCAAAAATTGTGTGAGATTTTATCGTTTCCTCCATCTTTTTTTTCGAAAGAAAGTGTATTTTTGCCAAATGCTTCCCTTGGATTATGTCATTTCAGAGCAAATCAACGTGTTCCTCAAAAAAAACGCATACAAGTTTTGGCATATGCTGAATTTGTCATGATGATTTTTGACTATTTAGAAGAAAATTTTATTAAATTTCCAATAGATTCAGTTCCAAGATGTGAAGACGATATAACTGAATCACAGATTGAGTCGTTTACTGTTGAAGTCAGAAAGCAGTTAGGTTTGGGACTGGGGCCAATAAATAACATGGCAAAGCTGCTGGAGGGGGTTGGAGTTCGCATCATTCTTTTTCCACATGATGAAGTCAATAATCTCGATGGATTCGCAACGTGGATAAACGGAAAACCTTGTATCATGGTTGATGCTAGTGCGCCTGCCAGCAGGATGCAATTTGACTACGCACATGAGTTCGCGCATTTAGTGCTTGATGAAAATAGTCTTACTGATAGTGGCATGGTTGAGAGAAGGGCAAATAGATTTGCCTCTTCTTTTTTGATGCCGTATGCCAGCTTTAAGCGAGAATGTCCTAATCGTTACGTGTCAAGTATTTTCTGTGCAGTAAAGCAACGCTGGTATGTTTCGATAGCTGCGGCATTATATAGAGCAAGGCAGCTTGGCGTGATGTCCGAGTATTCTTACACGAACGCCATGAAGTCTAGGTCTAAAAAGTTGCCAGGAACTGATCGAAGTCTACGCGTTTATGAAGAATGTGAATTTCAACATCCAATGCCTTCACTGCTCAACAAGGCGTTCGAATTGATCTGTGGCGAGGTTGGCCTTGATGCAATCGCTGAGCGGCTAGGTGTGACGGTGTCGTACCTTTATGATATATTGAAATTGCAGAACGTGTCAGAAGATGTGTTGAGCAGCATGATGCCCACCGCCGAGAAGGGAAAGGTTCTTGATTTTGTACCCGTAAAGAGGAGAGACGCCGACGACTGATTTTTTTGTGCTGAGCGCGTAGGCTCCAAGCGAGACCTCCGTTTCCCTGCCATAACAGGAAAACGGAGGTCTTTTGTCATGAACGGAATCTTCCTTCCCGACGGCACCTTTCAGCCGTTCGATGCGACGGAGCTCTCTACAGAGCTGGCCACACCCGACAGCGCAGGCGTGGTGCTCAGCGAGATTGAGGGATGGCTAAACGTTCTGCCTGACCCAGATCCTGTTTTGCGTAAACGCGGGGACGACGCTGAGGTACTGACAGACCTGTCGGCCGACGATCAGGTGACCACAGCCATGCTTTCGCGGAAGAACAGGGTCCTGAACTGTTCGTATTTTGCCTTGCGCCCTGGGGCGCCTGACGGCGAGGAACCCGATGCCGCTGCCAAGAAATTGTATGAGCGCTTCACTCAGGATTTGGAGCGGGCCAACCTGAGGACAATCATCTCATCAATACTTGACGCTCCGTTCTATGGCTTTTCGCCCATGGAACTGATTTGGAGATGTGACGGCAGCTGGTGGCACCTGATCGACATTGTGGCCAAGCCCTACCGTTGGTTCCGCTTTGACAGTCACAACAACCCTGTCTTTGTTGGCGCTTATGGGGCCATGGCGTATGAGACGCGACCTCTGCCCGCAGGGAAATTTGTGCTCGTCACGCATCAGGCGACCTATGACAATCCATACGGCATCCGCCTGCTCTCTCGCTGTCTGTGGCCGGTAGCCTTCAAGCGGGGCGGGCTGACGTTCTATGCCAAGTTTCTGGAACGCCATGGTTTGCCGTGGACAGTCGGAGAGGCCCCGGCCAAGGCGACCGCCCTTGAGAAGCAGGACATGGCCAGAGCCCTCTCACGCATGGTCCAGGATGCCGTTTCTGTGATCCCTCAGGGGGCAAAAGTACAGTTGGTGACGGCAGGACAGACTCAAGGTGCCATTCACGAAGACTTCCTGTCTCGACAGGACAAGGCCATCAGCAAAGTCTTGATGGGGCAGACTCTGACTGTTGAGACCAACGGCACAAATTCTCTTGCGGCCACAGAAAGCCACAAGGAAGTGGCCGAGGATCTGGCTGATGCTGACAAGGCCATGGTAGTAGATGCTTGGAACGAGATCGCCTGGCTGTACACTCAGGTCAACGCTGGTCCCAACGTCCTGGCACCTCTTGCGGCCTATGATGAACCAGAAGACCTGAACGCTCAGGCCGATCTTGACAAGAAGATCGCTCAGATCGGTGTAAATTTCACGGCAGAGCACATACAGAACGTCTACGGTCTCAAGGAAACGGAGTTCACGATGGACAAACCATCGGTCTCTGCTGATGACCTTGATGTGGATCCGCACGAGGGTAACGCATCCGACTTTGCTGCTGCCCCACCCTCCCGCAAAACAACATTGGCGGAAAAGACGCAGAACCGACTTGAGAAAGCCATCTCTGCCATGCTGCCCGTGGCCATCAAGTCGAGTGCAGAATTTGTCACACAACTTGAGAACAGAATTAAACAGGCCGACAGCTTTGAAGAGCTTGAGGCTGGGCTGATTGACATGCTCTCGCCTGCCATGTCGCCGAGCGCTCTTGAGGGCTTCATGGCCCGCGCCATGACAGCTGCAGCTGGATACGGCGCTGCAGCCGTATCTTCCGAGGCGGGCAATGGCTAAGGACAAGGACTTTGAGCTACCGCCCTGGGAGATCGTAGCCGATGCCGCTCCTGCTGATGCGGCCATCGAGTATTGGAAGCAAAAGGCGAAGCTGTCCTACGAAGAGGCCAAGGCACTTGGCGAAGAGGCCATGTATCGGGCCTTCTATGTCACGGGCCTTGCGCAGCACGATCTTGTGCAACTTGTCAGCGACGGCCTGCAGCAGGCTTTGGAAAACGGAGAAACACTGACTGACTTCAAAAAGCGGATCACGGCAGCCATTCAGGCGCAAGGATGGCACGACTACCGCATAGAAAACATCTTCCGTACGAATATGCAGACCGCCTACATGGCTGGCCGCTACAAGAAGATGCAGCAAGTCAAGAAGTCGCGGCCCTACTGGCAGTACATTGCAGTTCTCGACAAGCGCGTGCGGCCTTCTCACGCCATCCTGCATGAAAAGGTTTATCCTGCAGATCATGAATTTTGGAGCACCAACTACCCACCCAACGGCTTTCGCTGCCGCTGCACGGTGCGAACGCTGTCCGAACACCAGGTACAGACCCAGGGGCTTACCGTCGAAACTGAAATGCCCAAGGACGGGGTGTGGACTGATCCCAAAACGGGCATGGAGTACTTTGTTCACTTCCCTGGTGCAGACAAAGGCTTCAATAATAATCCAGGTAAAGATTGGTACAAGGCGGGGCTGGACCTGCAGAAGCTAAGTGCAGACCAGCTAGAGGCGAAGCCCAAGAAAGAGCCTGTTACACAAAAGAAGCTGCAAGCAGATATAGAAGCCATAGACGGACTGATCGGATATACGACGGATCAGGACACCATAGACAAGCTGAAGGCAGAGAAAGAGGCAAAGCAGAAGCTGCTTGAGCAGAAAAAGAAGACGTCCGAGAAGAAGAAGCTCAAGGCGCAGAACGAGAAGCTTGAAGCGGAACTTGTGCAGTTCGAGGTCAAGACCTACGCTGGGATCTGGCAGGACGATGTTACCACGGCGGACTGGTACAGTAAGGCCGAGAGCATCCCGAACAAGAAGCAGTATTTCAAGAACAAATTGTCCGAAGGTGGCCTGACACCTGAAGATGTCGAAAAGTTCACAGGCTACCTGAAGGACCTTGAAGAGTTTGACGCCCAGGGCAAGGCCTACCACGCAATCAAGGAGAAACAAGAAAAAGTTCAGAACTCCTTGTTTCAGCTGGAAAAACGTGGTAAAAAAGGAAGTACCAAGGAACAAAGAGACGCAGCCCTTTTTGCCTCAACGCCTGAGGAAGCAGACGCGGTTCTGCGCAGGAAGAGCGGCTCCGTGTGGCAGAAGGCTTCTGAGGCAGAAAAAGACGCTCTGTACGCCTACACGTGTGGGTCAGGCGGATTCAATCGCCCTCTGCGCGGATATGAGGGGAGTTGGAACAAGAAGGACTATAAGGGGCCAGGCAAGGTCGACCTGAACTACGAAGGCCGAGGCGAAGCGATAGAACACATGACGAACGTCATTAATCGTTCATCGTACAACAAGGACATCTGGCTGCAGCGTGGCATGGACGCGGCTGGCTCGGCGGCATTTCTCGGACTGCCCGAGGAAGCGTTTTTTGAGTGGCCAGTAGAAAAAATCAAAGCGGCTTTGAATACCTATCCCCATGAGTATGCATTTGTTTCGTGTGGTAGTGCGAAGGGGCAGGGATTTAGCGGAATCATATATCGTATTTTCTGTCCCAAGGGTACAAAAATGCTCTACACTGAGCCGTTTAGTCACTATGGATATGGCGCAAAACGTGATTGGGATGGCAAAAGCAAGCAAGAGTCGTTCGGCTATGAAGACGAAACAATTATTCAGCGTGGGACGACGTTTAGGGTCTTGAACGTAGAAAAAATGAATGGCAAGCTTACATTTGAAATTGAAGTAATCGACCAAATTTAGAGAGATAATATGAACGAGAAACGGCCGAGATGGTGGGATGAAATGCCCACCACATTTGATGCCCACCCTGTTGCCTGTGAAACGTGCTTGTTCCGTTCAACAACTCTTGAGGATGGAACATTTCTTGACAGAGCAAACACAGGCACATGTCAGATATATGAAGACATGAAGCCGCATGAAGTCTACTGGGACGGCGCTCCTTGTGAGAGCTACGAAAAGTCGGATGACAGACCGCTTTCTCTCATGGTGGGGTTGGCTGTTGGCGATGCGCTCGGGGTGCCTGTGGAGTTCAAGCCTCGCGGGTCGTTTCATGTCACGGGGATGCAAGGGAACGGCACACACAATCAGCCTGCGGGAACCTGGTCTGACGACACCTCTCTCGCGTTGGCTCTGGCAGATGGCATTCTGCCGAATTCTCTTGGCCTTGAGTCAATCGCCTATAATTTCAAGCAGTGGTACGACAAGGGTGCCTACACGCCCTACGGCAAGGTTTTTGATGTTGGGGGTGCTACAGCTCGTGCCATTGCACGTCTGAAGAAGGGCGTTCCGCCTACAGAGGCAGGCGGCAAGGATGGGCGTGACAACGGCAACGGCAGCCTGATGCGCATTGCCCCGCTGACGTTTTACATGTTCGGCATACGCGACCCGAAGGAACGCTATAGCATCGTGAAGGATGTTTCTTCGATCACGCATGCCCATGAGACCTCGGTCACGGCATGCTTCATCTATGTAGAAATGTTGAATTGGATCCGCATGAACCGTGCGAAGGATGTCGCCTACGCCAAGGTCAAAGAATACTTTCAAAAGTATTTCCCGTTCATCAATGATGAGCTGAAGGCGAGATTCTCACGGATTCTGCAGGGTGACATCAGGGACTTGGCCGAAGCCGACATCCGCAGCAGCGGCTATGTTGTTGACACCCTTGAAGCGGCCTTTTGGAGCTTTCTGACGACCGACAACTACCGCGACGCAGTGCTCAAGGCGGTCAATCTTGGGGTCGATACGGATACGGTCGGAGCTGTCACTGGGGCCATGGCAGGCCTTGCCTACGGCCTTGATGCCATTCCCAAGGAATGGCGAAGGCAGCTTGCAGCGTATGATGAGATCCGGCGCATCACCGTGGCCATGCCGCGCTGGGATCATTTCCGCTCAGCAAGTTGATTTTTCGCGCTTTGCGCGCTCTGTACAGCAAGCCCTCCGCCTTTCTGTCATAATGGAAAGACGGAGGGCTTGCTTATGCAAGAGAGCAATTTGAAATTGGTGGCTTGCAAAAAAGAGATGTTGCGTATTCTAAAAGAATATGAATTGTCTTCTTATGACGCGGGGGAAGTTTGTGCATCAGCAATTAACGAATACGTGTTTGGGAGCGGTGTAATTGTTAGGGTTTCTCTAATGTCAATAGTTTACGATGAAGATCGTGATAAAAAGTAGCAAAGCTTGTGCTGTTTTTTTCTAAAAGAAGTGCGTACTCATCTTCTTTTGGAAGCTTTGACGTTAGTGGTCTCGGTACGGACTGATATATGGCGAGAGCAACAGGCAAGAGTACTTCATAAGGTATTTTTTCTTCCATTTTCTTCTCCTGTACGTTAAGGGGTCACGAAGTTTGCGATAAAAAATAACAAATTGAGTCACTCCCTGTCACAAGGGGAGTCGAGGTTTTTTATTTTCTGAGGGCGGCTATGGTCGCAGGCAGTTCGTAGGTGAATTGGAGGAAAATCTTCGTGAAGTCAACGAGTTCGCGGGCATCTTCCACTGATCCGGCCAGTTCGTGGGCTGCCTCATTACCGACCCTGCGGATGATGTTTGCCCAATCGGCCAAAGATTTGGTGATGGCTCCATTTTCACGCAAATCTTGGATTCGTTCATACAGATTGTTCCCATCGCCACCTAGATTGCGCACAGCCGCTTCAAGAACGGCTCGACAGCCCATAATGATAAACGGTGGGCGTTTTTTCTCAAACACCATGCTTTGCAAGTCGATAAAGCTTTCGCGCACATTGTCGGGCAGCGAAGGATGTGCGTAAGGCTGCGCTGGCTGTGGGAAGATTTGTAAAACGTCAGGACGGCGTAGTGGATCAAGGGTTTTATCGGCAACTTGGATACATTGCTTGATTTCGTCACGGATGTTCAGACTTGCAGCACAGGTGGCCACCACAGGGGTGTGGCAGGATAGGCATTCACCGGCAAGCGAGAACAGTGTTTGCGGGTTGTGCTTTCTTTTTTCCTCAAGGATTTTCCGTTCTTCCAGCGTATTATGTGAATAGTCGTATTCACCAATAGTATACATGCTCAAGCCAAACGCCAAGAAACCTTTATCAGAGTGACAATGAGGGCATGTTCCTTCGAAATACAGCATGAGAACCTCCAGGAGAGACGTATGAAGCCTATCAACCTTACAGAGTGTATGGATGACTTTACTCGGATCGTCAATACAGAGCCTGTGCAGGATGCAGCTGAACGACTTGTGCGTCAGGCAGGTATCGCCGGGCCAGTCGTAGCTATAGAGGCCTTTGCCAGGTTATTGGTCATTGAAACCACGAGACGTCGCTACGCTGAATCCAGACTGTCAAAATAGCACCTTGAATTCTCATTTTGAATGACAAATAGGACAACATCTTAGCACAACGTGCATCCTCTTCACGCAAAACCTTCGATTCTCTGTCATAGACGGGATCGGAGGTTTTTTATGCAGAACAATACTTCAGAATGCGTTGAAATTGCGTTTCAGCGGATTACAAGACCTGGTCAGCTCATTGGTCACTATACACGCGACGATGGCCTTGGCTTGTATCAGGATGATGTTCATTACTATGTGCATGACTGCATCATTGATCTTTCGGGACATGGCCTAGATGACATGGATGAAGCCGTGGCGATCACCTGGGGAGCCTCGGCCGTGTTCAAACGGTGTTGGATACGTGGAGCAGGTAAGCTGATACTTTGTGGAAGCGGTGATGAGGATAAGGAATCGCTTGAGTACGCCAAAACAGTACTTTTTGAGGATTGTCTTCTGGAGGATTTCGGCCGTCGCGGGCCAGAGGTACAGGGAGAGATGTGCGTAACTCTGCAAGGATGTGTGATCAGGAACTGGGGAGATCCTTCTCGTTTTTCCGTTCGAAATTTTGCGGTATGGGCGCATCACAATGGTGCCATTGACGTTTTGCATTGTGTCTTCTGGCAAGATGGATTTTGGCGGCCATTGAAACAGATGATTTTGGATCTCGCTAATCATATCGGCCAAGCATATAACGATGATGGAATACTGTCCCTTTTCAAAGCATCGACGTATCTTCCTGGTGTGTGTCGTGGTGTTACGCAGAATCGTGGAATTGTGTGTTGCTGGAACTGTTACAAAAATCATTGGTGGATACGTCTTGAAGGAAATACCAATGCCATGAGCAAGGACGATGCGGATGCGGTGATCTATGATCGTGAGACGATGGTGAGGATGCTTGATACAACTCTGCCCACACCTTGAAAGAAGAATGCGCATTGCGCATTGTGTTCATGTCAGGCCTCCGTTTTTCTGAGATACCAGAAGACGGAGGTCTTTTATGTCTGAAAAATGGATTGAGATCGCTCGTATTGGGACATTCATTGATAGTGCAGGACGAGAACAAACGTTCACGCAAGCTGATCTGGATGCCATAGCAAAAGCCTATGATCCTGTGAAAAGGGATGCCCCATTGGTCTTTGGGCATCCACAGAGTGATGCAGCACCGGCCTTTGGCTGGGCAAAAACCCTCAAGAGTCAAAACGGCAAGTTGCTTGCGCAATTCGCGCACGTTCCTGACCAGGTAAAGAATCTTGTGGCACAAAAACACTATCGCCATGTGTCCATGTCGCTCATGCCTGACAGGGTGACATTGAGACATGTGGCCTTGCTTGGAGCAGCACAGCCAGCCATTGATGGCTTGGCTGCTGTTGAATTTCACGATGGTGGGGACGATGCCATCACGGTTGATTTTGCCGTCCCGACAAACGGAGGTAACAGCATGACGCTGGAAGAAGCCCAACGAAAGATAGGTCAGCTCGAAAGCGAGCTGACCCAGATCAAGGCTGAGAATGCCAAACTGAAAAAACGCGGGGATGACGCCGAAAAAGGCAAAGCTGACGCAGAGAAAGGCAAGGCCGATGCCGAAAAGAAGGCCGCTGATACAGCCGCTGATTTTGCCGCCTTCCGAAGCCAGGTGGAGAGTGAGAAGCGTGAGGCCAGGATCTCAGCTTTGGTTGCTGCGGGCAAGATTACACCCGCAGAAAAGGCAGGGATTCTGGAATTTGCAGCCCGCCTGGGTGCACAGCAGGAACCCTTTGATTTTGCGGCCTCGGACGGAAAGGTTGAGAAGATCAGCCTTGAGGAGCGCTACATGCGAGAGCTTGAGGCGCGTCCGGTGGACGGACGCTTTACTGATTTCAGTGCACCGCCTGCCCATGCCGATCTCAAGGAACCCGGCTGGAACGCCGACGACATCACGAAGAAGCTGTAAGCCTGGGAGGACGTCATGGCTAACGAAGGATTTCTCGGAAAATTTGAATTCAAGGGTGAGCGGGCTGCTACTGATGATCACCCGCCCATTATCCGTGTGCTGCCTCTGACAGTTGCTGCCCCAGCAGATATCCCGGTGGGGACGTTGCTCAAACCTGTGGAAGGTTCTGATGGCGCTCTGACCTATTCCCCATTTCTTTCCACAGACGCGGACGCAAAGCCCGTGGCCGTGGTCGATTCACCGTGTGAAAAAGGGGAGACAAGTGTCATCGCCGTTGCTCATGGAACGGTGAAGACCCGCGTGCTGGTGACCGGTGACAGCCAGACGCCAACAGCTCAAAATCTTGCCGTTTTGGCTCAAAACGGCGTGTTTGCCGCTTAAGGAGAAAACGTATGCTTGCAAAATTGAAAGGGCTGTTTACGCCGGAGGCCATTGCTAAAGCGCTGGCTCCTCTGCCGCCTTTGGAAACGACCATGATGGATAATTTTTTCAAGAATCGTCCGACGCACCCGCTGCCGGTGATCGGCGTGCAGGAGCTGACTCCCGTTGTGCAGACCGTGCCTGTGGTGCGCCGTGACGGGACGCCCATTGCCTTCGATAACGAAGCCGTGTCCATGCAGTTCATCGCTCCTCTGCCGGTCAAGGTGAAAATCCCGGTTACGGCAAGCGAGCTCAATGATCTGAAGGTCATCTTTGGGAATCAGGCGGCAGTGTCTGCCTGGCGTATCCGCAAGGTGGATCAGATCCGCAAGGCCGTGCGTGACACGACCGAGGGGATGTGCGCCGTGGTGGCCACGACGGGCAAACTGACCTGGCCCGTGGAGCTCGATGGCGGTGGCCGTGAGACCTATGAGGTCGACTACGGCTCTCTGCTCTCGTATACACCGGCTGCTCTGCTGACAACGAGCTCCAAGCTGCCCGATGTCTACAAACTTCTGAGGGGCATGGAGCTCGTGGTCAAACAGGCAGGCCTTGGCGGCAATGTGGAATTCTGGGCCGGATCCGACGTGGTGGCCGTGCTGCTTGGGATCGTTGAGCAGTATGTCTCCACGACCGAAAACCGTCCGTACCGGCTGACCCTAGAACAGGGCAAGGTCTGTGTTGGCAACTATGTCATCCATTTTATGGATGAGACCTATCCGAGTCCTGAAGACAAGACCACTTGGCTTCCCAAGATGCCTGCCAAGGCGATCTTCTGCGTGGCCACGAATCAGCAGGGCAGCGTCTGGTACTGCGCCATCGACAGCATCAGCAACAATAATCAGCCGACGACGCTCCATATTGTGCCCGTGGTGCGCGACGACGACTCCGGCATCATGCTCATTGGTCAGGCGAAGCCCTTACCGGCACGTCCCAGTAAGGCAACATGCAAGGCTATTGTGGTGGCATAGCTGAAAATGCGTCAGGATGCCTCAGAATTGCGATTTGGTCGTCTGACGGACTGCCATAAGGGGAAATCCTTTTAGACTATTATAAAACTATTCTAAAACGCAAAATTTTGAGGTGCCCATGCGGCTGTGCAATCAAGAGAACATCACTGATCTGTTGCATGCCAAATACGTCCAAGCATGCGAGGAGCAAAATCCAGGTCTCGTAGATCGGACCATTGAAGACGTTTCAGGCGAGATCGGCGACGCGCTTTCCTATCGCTATCCGCAGCCCTGGCCGTATGTACCGGAACTCGTGCGCTACATTGCTGCCGTGATCAGCGCCTATCGTATCGTGGAAGCCATTACGTCCCTTGTGGACACTGAGGCCTCCTCTGAGAACGAATGGATCCCGCTGCAAAAGCAATGGAAGTACGTAACGGACCTTTTGGAAGACATTGCCAAGGGTAAGCTCAAACTGCCTCTTGAGGAGGCTAACCCGGATCGTGAAGAGGCAAGCATCGCTGTGGTGGCACCAGGGCGCTATTTTGATCTGAGGGGACTCTGATGGCTGAAAAAAGCGGATGCAGTCTGAATTGGGGCGGATTCGACAAGGCTATCAACAATGCCGGAAAGAAGCTGCATATGCATACTGAACTGCTTTCGAGCATCGGTGAGGGATTGGTATCAGGGACGATTGCCCGTTTTGACAAAGAGGTAAGTCCTGAAGGCAAGCCATGGCCACAATCCAAACGGGCCATGGAGGAAGGCGGAAAGACACTGACGGATACGGGCAGGCTGCGCAATTCGGTGGATTACCTGACAACCGGTGATGCCGTCATGGTCGGGACAAATGCCAAGTATGCCCGCATTCATCAAAAAGGTGGCACCATCACGCCAAAAAACAAAAAACGGCTGATGTGGAAAGGACCAGACGGCAAAACTGTTTCGGCCGAGAAGGTTGAGATGCCTGAACGACCATTTATTGGTGTATCCAAGGAAGACCTTGCGGATGTGCAAGCGACCATAGCTGCTTTTATGAAGGGCGCGTTCAAGGGGTAAGGCATGCATGAGCTGATAAGCGACATTGTCAGAGATGCTGCCGAGGCAGCAGGTCTTCCTGAAGACCACGTCTTTGATCAGTCGAAAAAGGACAATCTCACGCAGCCACGACCCAGGATAGAGTTGCAGTTTTTGCCAGAGCGGCTCGTACGGACGGGCCGAATACTTGCCAGCACACGTACCAGCACTGAACAGCGCACCAAACGAGAACTGTATGAGGTCGAATTAACGGTCTTGGCCAACGTGCTTGCAGAAGACGAACAGTGGCTTGGTGATTTTTGCTACGACTTTGTGGCAGCCCTGCCGCGAGGCATCAATGACAAGCGGGGAAACTGGGTCAAGATCCGTGTCATGAAGGCAGAATTCGGGCGCAAAGCGCCGCCTCGTGTCGGAACAACAACGATCCAGGTCTTTACCAAGGTCAGCCAAATGCTCAGTCTGACATGCACCTATCGCATTACACGAACAGATGTTGTCGATCTCATTCGGACATTCACAATCAAAGAACCCATCATGGGAGGATAATATGGCCAAAAAGATTGAAAAAGATGAGGAGACTCAGGTTGTCTCTGAAGATACAATGTCTCAGTCTGTGCCAGAACCGACACTGGCTTCAGCGCCAGTCGAAAACTCAATAATGCCTGAAGCAGCACAAGCAGCCTCTCAGGCTCTAGAAAGTATCGCGGTCCTGGCAGATCGCTATCGCGTTCCGACCTGGCAGTTGGCAGCGTTACTTCGCTTTATGGGGTGGACAGAAGACAAGCGGGTCCGTGATGCTGAATTTACGGAAGCTATGCGGTCATTGCAGAACCGTCGTATTGGCGGGGGGCGGAGG
>JAFTDR010000123.1 GCA_017454105.1 Desulfovibrionaceae bacterium
GAGAATCGAACAATTTAGTCTTCTTAATCAATAGGTGATGCTGGTATGCCGCCTTTAGGCGGCTCAAGCGAAGCGTCTAAAAACCGCTTTGAGCGGTTCCCTGCCTTTCAAGCCCCCGGCTTTGCCGGGGGTACCTGACTATCTTCAAAAATATCAAAGTTACTGTGTAGACTATGAATGTATATCTCGATGACCATCCGGATCGTCATTTGTATTACAATTCGAGAAGTTGATTGCAATGAGTGCCGACCACGCACTGCGAGAGTATCTGGCCTCTTAGCCATAAACGCCCAGAGTCTCTTGCAATCAACCATACTTGATTTATTTTCTTCTGACATGATAGTCGACTCCACATGACTTGCGTTGAGCAATGTGGGGCTTTATTACCATATTTCTTGACTGTCTGCTCTGGCGACGGCTCTCTGTTGACCTCAATGGCACGGGGTCCCCACCATGAAAGTTACCCCAGGGATTTTGCTGGCAGATACAAAGCTCGGGTTTATTAAAAATGACGTTCAATTCTGCTATCGAAACTGTCTAACAGTTTCGACAAATATGTCAAGATACTCTCTGCAGCCTCTTCGACTTGCACCTCTATCGCTCATTTTGGTCTCTGTGCGGGGAAGGTTTTTAGCAGCAATCTTTTGCTTGGCTACGACTTGTATATCAGGGTATCTTGGTTGTTTCACGGAAAGGTTGCGAGCCTCGGTGTACAAAATAAGCACACAGCCCCAAAGCGTGTACGCGTGCGCAGGTGATTTTGGGCCGGTTAGGCTACAATTTCCCGGCATGAAATGGAGCTACAGAGACAAAGAGCCTAACGCGGGTCTTCTATCCTACAGGACCTTTTGGCTCAAACAGGTCCGTTGAGCTGCAAAGGCTCTTTTTGAGTTGGATGAGCAGGTGGACTGCGATTCTCCTCCATCGAGCTAACTCGCCTGCGGGAATTTTCTGTCTCCAATGTCGCCCTTGTGGGCTTTGTACGCTGCGTCGCCTGGCACATCATGACAAACAAAACACTTGCCGTTTTCACTACGTCGTGGGCCTCGCGCAAATACCGTCCTTCTTAGCTGGATTATCGGATGACAGAGCGTAAAGCCCGCCAACTCTCAAATTTTTGTCCCGAAAAAGACGAACACAATTTCTGAAAAATGGTAGATTTGCGCAATGATACCTGCACTAATCCAGCGTTTTTCATACCCAATGTCCAAGCTGAATCCCTGATAGCTGAACAAAAACGGCGCTTTCTAGCCAAAGAGTTCTTCAAACGGCGTACGCGCCGCGTTTTGTTTCTCTTGGTGAGACTAAGTTGTTGCCTGTCCACTGCTTGGCTTGCTGTGTCTAAAAAAACAGTCAGTGCGTGAGCCATAGCAGTTTTTTGGCGTCAAACGCGCGACTTTCATGTGCGGCTCAAGTAATCAATCCACACCATACGTTAGGTACTCGGGGTTACAATGACTCTTCCCGCGAAACGAAGTGAATCCTGTGAGCGTCGGCAAATTGAGGTCCTTTTCCTTTGACGGACAGGAAAAATCAGTATGCGGTCGGGTATATACAATTTCAAGCCAGAATAAACATACGTGTCCTTCGACAAAAAATGGTAGAATAGTGCAAGTATGCTTGCACTATTCTACCATTTTTTTAGACTCCTTGCGCAAAGGAGGGCGTATGCGTATTGCCCAAACAGACATAATCCCTGTGCTTATGCATTGTAATCCTTGGTGGCAAGGGAAACACTTTGCCACACCCGAATGGCATCGCTTAGCTTTTCAAGAAATTTTGGATCTTCGATAGGTTTCGTGGGTAAAAAAGCTACAGGCAGGCAGTGGCATTCCCCGTCGGCCACCCCCTATTGGGCATCTTACCTTTGTTGCGCCTCGGTGCTTCAGCAGAAAAACCTGCTCTGCGAAACCTGCGAAGCTTCTCTGCGCCGCATCTAACGCCTTTTTCTACCTTGCAGCGGCGTCCGTCAAGGGGTCGCTTCGCCGCTACGCGCCCTTGACTGTCCGCCTTTCTGCTTCGGTAGAA
>JAFTDR010000124.1 GCA_017454105.1 Desulfovibrionaceae bacterium
GTACGCTTAAAGCTCGTTAAGGCCATCAAATGTCCCTTAGCAGAACAGCTCTCGCCTTGCGATGCTTTGGAGTCAGGAGGGGCAAGCCCACCAGGTGTCGCCATGTCGAACAGGACCTACTGCTAGGATAGTCATAGGTTCCGCGCGCGTAAGGACTGAATGAGTCCGCTCTCACGCTTTCCCCATGCTCGAACCGAAGAGAACTCGTAGCCTACGGAGATGGGGGGGCGTCCCCCCGTCACAGGGGCGGAACCCGCATTCTACCGTACCCCGTGAGCGGATACGTACCACCTTTAAAAGTTTTACTTAGTATTTCTTTGAAAAATGTTTAGATTATAAGTTTTATAATTATTTTTATGCCATATTACATTATTTTTTGCATTATTAATCCACTAGACTTCCACCTGGCACTCATAGTACAATTCTGCTGATTATTTGCAAACGATGTAATCTAAAATTCCGACACCTGGACTGGAGATAAATAGTGGAGTCCTTGGTGTATATAGCCGAACTTTTTGTGGTAAAAAATTTTTTTCTATAAGGAAATATCTCTTCAAAGAGGACTCAAAATCCTCATTTTGTTTTCCAAAAATCTGAGCAAAACCAAAAGAATGCTCAGTGTATATTTCTTCAGGAGAGTCCTTATCATCGCCAAAGACTACGCCAATCTGGCTCTCTGACAATACAGATGCAATGAGAGGAAAGAAAGCATCGTTTTTACTATATAAATCCTTGGCTTTTTCCAATCCATTTGCAGTTAATTTTTCTAACATGGTTACTACTCTTTTTTAATGTAAATAAAATTGTCTTATTGGCATTCACTCTCAGGCCAACGGTACTATTCTTTTTTTACACTCTTTAAGGCTTGACAACATCAATAAAGTCCGTATTCACAACGGGTCAACAGTACCACGGCACGTTTTAAAGCTCTTCGCACCTTGACAGCGCCAACGAGGTCCGTTTGTAGCTTAGTCTGAAAGACGCTTTCCTGCGTACTCCCGTGAGCGGATACAGATCTTCAGATCCCACCAGCGTCAACAAACTTTGCTTTCTACGTGTACGCTCACCTAGGAACGCTTGTGCCTTGTATCCTGCCCTCGACGTTTCTCTCCCCCGGTACAATCCGGTCTTTGTAGAGAGTGATACGCTTTGCAGCGCTTTATACTCACAATGCCAAAGATCTTCTTTCTTCCCTTTTGGTCGGGGGCTATCCGCGTATCGCCTACACGGTTGAAAAAGAACTTTTCATCCGTCGCGAGTATAAAAACTGCACCATTGCCCCGTGATCCGGTACTCAGAGCGAAAGACGTGAAAGCCAACGCTTTATCGCAACGCCCTGTGAAGGTATTGTCACAATAGCAAAGATTTTCTGCGCGTACGGAGTACAATACAATCGTTCAATCACCGACAGTGAATTCTGGGCTTCTGCGTGATACGGACCTTCATCTGCCCAGGTCAGTCAGTGACGCGCGAAGAGAAAGAATTATCACTGAAGTTGACAAGACTCTGCGCTGGCGTTCATTTGCAAAGATCTCATTTTGTTTCTGGCTTGAGTGTACCTATCGCGTATACATGAACGATAGACGCACGACGCCAAAGCTCCTCTTCCTTCCCTTTTGGTCGATGGCCTCATTGTCTATCGCCAAGACAATTGAAGAAGACCATTTCATCCGTCGCGTAGTCGTGGTATACTGATAGGCGTGTTATACCCACGACGCCAAAGCTCTTCTTCCTCTCTTTTTTGGCAGTCGGGCTTACTGGGCATGCCCAAAAAGTCGAGAAGGAAGATTTTATCCGTCGCGAGTATACAATCTGTGGGACGTATCTCTAAGTGAGTCCTTTTTCCGCCGTCGTTCATACGATGAATGTGCTATTGCTTCGTGCGTACGCGATTGAGCGAACGTTCAGAGCAATTCCATTGACCGTAAGCACAAGGAGAACGACCTCTTTTGGGCTGCATCTGGACTATACCCGGCCGCACAACAATTTTCCCTTGAGTGACAAAGAAGAGTGACCTGAATTGCCCGACACCCGTTGGGTTACCTTCGCGTCACAGGGAAGAATCTTTGTGACGCCGAGTATAACTTTGCGCTGCAGGGGAAGCCTCTTCGTGGCGCCGAGTCTATCTCTTCTCGACGCCAACGCTCTTCTTCCTTCCCTTTGGTCGGTACCGCGTATCGCGAGTGCAGTTGATGAAGAACATTGCATCCGTCGCAAGTATACCCGGCCGCATAGCGATTTTCCCTGGAGTTGCAAAGGAGAGTGACCTTAGTTGTTCGGCACCCGCTGCTCACCTCGTCGCGCAGGGAAGAATCTTTGTGACGCCGAGTCTGTCTCTCAAACAGTAGAAAGCTGAGTTTGTTGACATTGTCAGGGTTTGAAGCGGTGTACAAACCGCACACCGTTAACCCGTAAGCGATAGACTGTGGTCAGAAAAATGATGCCGCTTAGAGTTGAAAAGAACACACTCAGTGCGGACTCCTGTTTGCAAACATGTCAGTTTGTTTCTGTCTGGAGTATATTACGATTCGAGAAGTTGATTGCAATGAGACTCAATCCCCGTCTGCTGGGCGGCTGGCTTTTCAAGCGCATCTTTTGCAATCAACCTGTAGAACTGTAATACCTCACCAATGCGCTCGCACACAAAAGCAAAAGGTAAGGATGTATCATGGCAACAAAAAAATACGTAGCGATTATCCAGGCGCGCTTGGGCTCAAGCCGCCTCCCACTGAAAAGCCTGGTCACACTCAAAGGGCACCCTCTGATCAACTGGGTGACTACTCGACTTGCGACGGCAAAAAGACTCACATCCCTTCTTGTCGCTGTCCCAGACACAAAGCTCGACACCATTCTCTTTCAGCATCTTTGCGACTGCGGCATTCCCTGCATGCGTGGACCGGAAGACGATGTGCTGGACCGTTTTTCCCAGGCCGCAGAAAAAAGCGGAGCAACACACATCATACGCGTCTGCGCAGACAATCCACTCATCTGGGGCGAAGCGGTTGACCGCCTTATTGCCCACTATGAGACGAATGCCTGCGACTACGCCTACAACCACATCCCGCGAAACAACACATGGCCTGACGGGCTTGGCGCTGAACTCTTCTCCCGGGAGATACTCAATCATATGGTTCTGCACGCGAAGGACAAGTCTGAACGCGAACACTGCTGCAATTACATCTGGAATAATCCTGCGTCCTTCCGCATCTCAACCTTCAACCCTGAGGAAGAATGGCTGTGCAGGCCCGATATAAAACTCGATATCGACACAAAAGAGGACTACATGTTTCTGGCAGGTCTTCCGATAACGCCAGATATACCGATACGCACCCTTATAGACCAGTATGACAGGCAGAAGAAGGCCTAGCCGATCGGCCACTCACAGAAATCGGCCAGTCACACTTTCCTTGGCCGCACGTATTGCGTCCACCTGCCCGCAGGCGACAATCCGTCCGCCGTCAGCTCCCCCGCCAGGTCCCAAATCAACAATATAGTCCGCATTCTTGATCACATCCAAATCGTGTTCAATCACAAGGACGGTCGCGCCCTGCTCAAGCAGTGTCTGAAACACGTGGAGAAGCCCTCTGACATCGGCCGGGTGGAGACCTATGGTCGGCTCATCGAAAACAAAGAGCGTGTCCCCCTGCCCTTTCCCCATTTCGCTCGCCAATTTAAGACGCTGGGCTTCTCCCCCAGAAAGGCCAGGCGTATCCTCGCCAAGGCTCAAATAGCCAAGGCCCAAATCGCATAAAACATCGAGCTTTTTTGCGACAGTTGGCAGAGAGTGACACGCACTTCGGGCATCCTCTATGGTGCGTCCCAAAAGGGAAGGCAGTGAAAAGCTGACGCCCTTCTTCTCATAGACAATTTTGTCTGCTTCTTGACTGTAGCGCGACCCGCGACAGGTCGGGCAGGGAATGGTCACATCGGGCAAAAACTGCACATCAAGGGTTATTGCGCCCGTCCCGTCACAGGTCATGCAGCGCAATCTGCCTGTATTGTAGGAAAAGTCACCTGCTTTATACCCTTTTTCCTTGGCATCCTTTGTCCGTGCGAATAGTTTGCGCAGCTCATCATGCACTTGAACATAGGTTGCGACTGTTGAGCGGACGTTTGTGCCGATTGGACTTGCGTCAATCAGCTTTGCATGCCTAAGCCCTGCCGCATCGCAGGCAACAATATGCGGAGGAAAGGGCGTGCCATCGAAGAGCGCCTGCAGTGCGGGCAAAAGGCTCTCAAGAATAAGCGTTGTCTTTCCGGATCCTGAAACGCCTGTGACAACCGTGAGTCGACCTTTCGGAATGACGAGTTCTGCTGGATGAACGGTGTAGAGCTGTTTTGTCGAAAGCAGAATCCGGCCAAAATCAAACACATTCTCACTCTCTGCCGGTTTTCTGACAAGAATCTCCTCTGCCCCGCTCAAATACGGGCCAATCCTGGACTTGGGGTTGCGCTCAAGATCGGAAACAGATCCTTCCGCGACAACTTCCCCGCCCTTAACTCCAGATTCCGGCCCCATCTCAATAAGCCAATCGGCTTCTCGCAAAACACTCGTATCGTGATCAACGAGAACGATGGAATTGCCGTCCGCCAGAAGATCGCGCAAAACGGCGTGCAGTCCTTGAATATTCGACGGGTGGAGTCCGATTGAGGGCTCATCCAACACATAGAGAACGCCTGTTGTGCGGTTGCGCACAGCCCGCGCAAGCTGCACGCGCTGGCGCTCGCCATTGGAAAGCGTTGTCTGCGGCCGGTCCAAAGACAAATAGGTCAAACCAAGATCGATGAGCCGCTTTGCCGTATCGTTGAACGCAGTGACAATGCTCTGTGCCATGGGCCGCATAGCCTCTGGGAGGGATCCCGGAACCTGCGCAACCCAATCAAGAAGTTCATGCAGCGGAAAACGGCAGACCGCATCAAGCCCAAGGCCGCAAATTGTCGGCGCTCTGGCAGCCTCTGAGAGTCGGGAGCCCGCGCAGGCAGAACACACTTCCTCCTTGAGAAATTTTTGCACGCGTTTCATGCCCTTTTCGTCTTTTACCTTGGATAGGGCATTTTCCACGGTGTAAATAGCGTTAAAATAGGTAAAATCCATCTCTCCAGACGCGCCGCTTGTCTTGTTCTGGTAGATCATGTGGTGCTTTACCGCAGGACCGTGAAAGACAATGTCTTTTTCCTTTGCCGTAAGATCGCGGAACGGCACATCAGTCCGTACCCCAAGCTCCCGGGCAATATCCTTCATAAGCGACCACATAAGCGTCTGCCACGGAAGAACAGCGCCCTCGTCAATAGTCAAGGAATCATCCGGCACAAGCGTTGTCGGATCAACACGGCGGACAGTACCTGTTCCGCCGCAATCAGGACAAGCCCCCTGACTGTTGAAGGAGAGTTCCTCAGCGCTTGGCCCCATAAATCGCGCACCGCACACAGGACAACATATCTCCTGCTCGGCTGCCGGAGCAAGACTCGGCGGCACATGGTGCCCATTAGGACACACATGGGAGGCGAGGCGAGAAAAAAGAAGGCGTATGGCGTTTAAAAGCTCAGTCGCCGTTCCAAACGTGCTGCGAATTCCAGGAATACCTGGCCTCTGGTGCAAAGCGAGGGCTGCCGGAACATGGAGAACTTCATCAACCTGTGCGACTGGCGCCTGGGTCATACGCCTTCGCGTATAGGCAGACAAAGACTCCAAGTAGCGCCTTGAGCCCTCGGCATAGAGAATGCCGAGGGCAAGCGACGATTTGCCGGAACCAGAAACACCAGCAATGCCGACAAGTTTGTGCAGGGGAACAGAGACGGTCACGTTTTTCAAATTGTGAACACGTGCCCCACGTATAGTAATTGCGTCAATCATACCATCATTTGTACTGTACACAGTGTGCATCCGCACTCAAACTCGCATGCGATGCGTGCTACCAATTTTCCACGTGTACGAATTAGAATACACTCACAGTCCCAATCGTGCATCTCTTGACTTCGTCACGCTAAAGCAAGAGCGAAGGCTGCGGACTTGAAACGTCAGAGCCATTCCTTCGTTTCCATTCCTTAATGAGCGAGTCACATACGTCTTTTGCTTCTGCTTCCATTTCTTCTTCTGATACAAAGCGTCCTTCTTCTGCATCACGGAGACCAGCTTCGACTTTTTTGCGAAACCAAGCAGCATATTCAGTTTCATTGTTACAACGAGGTGGGTAAACAGAGTCTTCCTTGGAGACATCGTCTGTTAATTGAGTCTGATCCATGGAGTATTTCTCATTCTGTCGTTGTACTCGGCGAGAAAGCTTTGCGACGTATTGTTCAAAGCAACTGAAGACGTACAGGGTAAAGCGGCCGCCTTCAACATTTTTGCGTAGCACATCAGGTTCTCTCGGCCATCCAATGTCTTATGACATTTTGCGAGCCATAGCGACGTAGAGATGCTTCGCTGTTCCCAGCAGTTTTTCAGATATACTCGCGACGGATGAAATCTTCCATCTCACTGCTTCTTGAGCTACCAAATACCCCAACGAACCAAGGGGAAAAGAAGAACATCTTTGGCGTCGTGAGTATATATGGCAAAGGAACGGCTCCAGCACTTCCTGACAGCTGAAATATTGCTTGTTGCAGCGTCAGAGGCGTTGATTTTTGGCTCTTTGCCAGCCGTCTCTTGCGCCTGGTCCGGCTATTTTTAGTCCTTGCTTCTCTGGGGCATTTTTCTTTTGTGCCATGCGTTTCTCGTCGTTCTTTTGCCTTGCCGTTTCAATTGTATGCGAGCGTTTGCTGAGAGCCCATCTACGAAGATGAAATTGACCCATGCAGCCTGGCCCTGCACTCAAGAGCAAAGGTTGCGCTCAGCCAGCCTGTTTTACGAGTGTCTCGCCTAAGCTTGCGTATTGTGTGCGGTCACCCGCGTCCGCGCCTACCTACCGACCTTTTGGCCTCTTTGTTGTGCCAAAGAGCGTCTCAACCCAATTCCATACGGAAAATTGTCCGGTCATCATCGCAGCAGCAAGATGGAGAGTGTTTGTACGAAACGGCACGCTGTTCGTAGCGGATCATACTGCCTCTCGGCGTCTTCCCTTGAGCATAACCGTTTCGCGGCTCCCCTGTCGAACGAAGCCACTCTCCTCTTCGAACGATATCTGTGTCAAAGCCATGCATACCCTCCAACTTGCAAGGCCATCAACCGCATCCTAACAGAGAGCCTCCCGTCAAACGGAGGCTCTCTGTGTCATCTGGATGTGTGGTCAGAAAAAATTGCCACTTTGCGTTAAAAATGTCTGACTCTGTGCCGGCTCTCGCTCACAAAAATGTCAATGTGTTTCTGGCTGAAATACCATCACAAGGCTCGCACATTGTGGTTGTACAAAGGCCAAAGAGACGTTGTCGCAAACGTCGAAGAGCTGGCCAGATATCGTCGGAACAAAGGGATACTTCCGCTCTGGATTAGCGTTTATATTCCATGTGCCAAATCCAGCATCACCTCATTTCCCAGGCGCGCAGTTCCTTCACCAACGCGGGTTTCAGCGTACGTAATAATTTTACTGAGAAGCCGATTCGCAGCATCGAGAATGGTCGTATCACCATTGGCGGAGTTAAAGACTGTCGCAAGATTATCGACCAAGACGCGTATGCCGCCATTCATACCACCTCCAACATCTTTGCCCAAAGATGTTGCCAAATCCTGGTGTCCGGCTCTGCGTAAATTGTTTTGCTCTTCTTGCAGGGCAAGCTTGAGTTCACTTGGAAAATTCTCCTTGCGATTGCCTTCACTTGGCCCTCTGCGAGTAAACACCGTTGCAAGAGAGAAGCAGTGCTTAAGGGACTCTAGCGTGTCTCCTGAACGAGCATGACGTGTCTGCATACCGACGGACCGTGAAGTTTCTTCCTGCTCCTTGGATATCGTACTGCGGAAGATGCCATAGGTTTCACACTTCAAAAAGAGTCGACGCGGTTGGCCGTTTGCCTCTGGGAGTGCCATATAATGGAGCGTGCGCATTCCGCCCATAAGGCCTCCCATACCCTCAGGTATATCAAGGCCACGCGGCATATTCTTATGACCATCCACAGTCATATTCTGGTAGGCTCTCGCATGCGTTGAGGTACGCAGGTAGAGATCCTTGCTTGTGTCAAGCCACTGATAGAGCTTGCCATCGGGATCTGCGACAGAGAAGGCACCTCGCTCGTTGTACTCATTTTGAGCAGCAGTCGCCGCATGAAACGCAAGCGTCAGACAAGCGACATTGCGCGTACTCGCAGCGTAGCGGTGACCATTGCCCTCAAGAACAGCCTTCGCAATATCCATGCCCCGCTGTATACGGGAGGCAAGAATAGATTGAAATTCAGCAAGGTTCCGTGGACGCTCAGCAGCGGGTGTTCTCTCAAGCATTGCCTCATAGTGCTGCTTTCTGAGAGTCACTGTTTTTGCACCCACAACAACGTTTAAGGTCTCTGGAAGGGGAAAATTCACTGGAGGACGAGCAGGCTCCTGATTGGGACGCACAGGCCCTTGCGCTTCGCGTCGCGCCTCATCAAGTCCAGTGAGTCCGCGCTCTCGCGCTGCGGCCTCTGTTGGATGGGTTGCCTTCGCTACAGCGTCTTCGGAAAAGGTAGAAAAAGCCTTTTCAGCAAGTTTTTTGGCAATGGTCAAGGTTGGGCAGCCTTCACTGTCCCACGCAACGGAGAGTCCCGCCTTCGCGGCAAAGGTATCGAGACGATCACGGGCGTCCTGTGGCAGGGGTTCGTCACAATGGTAGACAATGTTGTCGTTATCGACGTGCGCGCGCCAGGGCTTGCGCGTTTCAGGGAGAACCGAGAGATGCTTGAGCGCAACTTCTTTTTTGGGACTAACCCACGTTGTCGGCGAGGTCAGCTTTTCAAGATTTTCGATGGTTTCTATGGCATTTTTCTGCATTTCTAGCCCGTCAGCTGCCAAGTCGTCGTACAGCTTGAGCTGATTTTCCGCAACAGTCAGGACTTTTGCGAGTGAATCCTCGAACTCCTTCTTTTTCTCCGCTAAGCCAACCTGAATCTTTCCGCGCAATGCGCTCTCTTCTGGTGAAATACCCTGCTCGTTTGGATTAAAGGCCTTTTCGTAGGAGTCGAACAAATCCTTGATTTTTCCAGATTCCTTGAGGGTGCGTAAATTTAATGCGCCCTGAAATTTGGCAAAACGCGTATCGTCGTCGAAAACAGAGAAGTTATTGAAGCGGGGCTTGAGCGAAAACCCATAGGTATCCTTGAAGGAAAAATTGTCGTCCACTTCAAGGAACCTCCCATTGCCCTCAAGAGAATGCCCAGGGTCGATCGCAAA
The DNA here is from genome assembly GCA_017454105.1 of Desulfovibrionaceae bacterium. Classification (GTDB taxonomy): domain Bacteria; phylum Desulfobacterota; class Desulfovibrionia; order Desulfovibrionales; family Desulfovibrionaceae; genus Desulfovibrio. Next base: position 9,293 of record JAFTDR010000124.1, read on the forward strand.
GAACTGCCCCTTGGCAAAGCCCTTGTTTTGCCCACGCGATCCGACGCCGTCACGATCAGCGGTCACAAGGAAGAAGGCTTTGTACTTTCCAAGACTCTCAAGGCTCTCTCGTTTATCCGGCGCAACCTGGCCATCTTTTAAGAAACCCTCCTCCATGTCCTTGTAGCCCTCGGCAAATTTCGCTTCGAGCATAAGCTTGGGGTGGCCGTCAGAGTACTGTCCACGAACAATGGTCAATTCCTGTGAGGGAATACCGGCAAGCCGCGTAAGATCGTTTGCGAGCGCCTCTGTGACCGCTCCTACAGACGCTTTATCTGCTGTCGTCGCGGTTTGAAGACGATAGATCTGCCCTAATTTACGGCCAACGACGATACGTTCAGGACGCATGAATTTGCCAGCAGAGGCCGTCTTGCCCGGCCGTATGCGATTACCCTCATTGTAGTCAAGCTTCACAATGTGACGCTCAGTGAAATGCTTGAAAATGGGCGACTTCTCGGCTTCCTTCGCATCCGTCGCATGCATGATAGCGTCACGAATCGGCACAAAGAGTTCCGCTTTGATGGCATCCCTCTCCATGCTTTTCCACTGCTCAGGCGGTGTTCCAGGAAATTTATCACAGAAGGCAGCATAGATCGCACTCGATTCGTCTTGCATCCCTTTTTCAACGACATACTCCGCAACAGCCGACAGAGCGGCGGGGTGTTCTCGGCCAAAGAGCATGATCTGCTCACGAAGGGGAAGTTTATCGCATTGTGCCGCAATATCTGGATGCTTCTCCTTCAACTGAGCAAGTTGTGCCTTGCTCTCCTTGGATTCAAAATCCATCATCATCCCGCGCGTGTCCTCAGGGGACCAGTCATTTTTATAGATAAAGCCAGGTTCCACGCCATTGGTCTTCAACTTCTCAAGAAGAACGGGATTTGGGCTTGCCTGATTGATGCGCATGCCAACACCAATCGTTCCCTGCTTCACCTTATCCTCAATTGAGGTCGACTCCCTGTCAAAGAATACGGAGAGATTTTTTAGCCCTGTTGGCTCGTCGGGCTTTGCCGGTGTCTCAACGGATTCGCGCTTGCCAATGGTTTGGATGCGCAGGTCCTTCTCTGGTATGCCTCCGTGTTCTCGAAGTATTGCTATCGCCTCATCGATTTTCTCGTGCGCTATGCGCGAGATATTTTCTGCTGTTTTGCAGTCATTCAAGGTGAGCGAAGAAAATTTCTGCCTATCTAAGTAGTCACTGACCTTTTGCTGCAGCGCAGGGGACAGCTCAAGCATCTTCGGATGGGTATTGAGCTGCCGGCCGATTTCAGAGGTGAGACGCTTTTCTTTCAAAGCAGACAGTTGTGATATCGTTGCCTTTATGTCACAGGCACGCAGCGACTTGTGAAACTGTGTACGTGAACCGAGTACTGTATCAAAAGCATGCTCGCCTAGGGTGCCGTATTTCTCCGACAATGCAGTGCGAAAGGCCTTCATGGTCGAATCATTGATCGCTTTTCCCGAGGAGAAGATAAAATTCCCAAGGCGTGCGCTATCCTGTCTGACTACGATGTCACGTGAAGAAAAAAACGTTGAATCTGCGAGCTGCTGAAATCTTTCTAATGAGACGCCCATGGATAACTCCTCTCACTCTCTTCTACCGACAGGCGCAAGACTTCGATTGGTATGCGACACTTCTCTCCGCACGACTCTGTGAGCAAAAAGTCTTGCTCACAGACGGCACTCTTCCATTTTGGAAAAAAAGCTTCTTACGCTTTGCTCAAGCGTCGGAGCATCGTATGCAGAGAAATACCATTACAGCCAGTTTGGCTACGAAATCGTTTATTCCGGGAACTTCATATCTTTGACAGAGTCATTTTTTTTCTGGCTTGAGTATAGAAAATAGAATACTAGCTTCCTTAAGTTCGTGTATATCTCGCACGCTTTAATCCTCGTACAGTTGTGAGGGAGCCCTGAGCGTATTGAACCACGCGAACTGAGTACAGTCGACACTAGGCTCTCATAAAACTTCCTACATTATTGAAGACCCAAGAGGTTTCGTCTTTCTCTGTTTTCTTGCCCTCTTTGAGAGTATTCGCCCACATATCACAGATCTGAAGGATATTCTCAAGAGAAGCGACAAATTTTCCTGGGACTTTCGCTGCCACATCACCGTCGAAAAAGTAATTATAAATGAGGGTTCCGCTTTCGTCTTCTATTGCGAAGTAGCCACCAGCAGTCTCTTTACCGAAGAGACCGGCGGCCAGCAAACTTCGGTAGACTTCCTTTGGGGTCTCGCTTGAAAGGGTAGCTACTTCAACAAAGCAGAGAATCTTGCTCGTTTCTGCAAGAAACTGGAGGCTTAACGTGTAGGTATTGTCCACACGCACCGAGACCAGTCCTGTTTCGTCGGGTACAAACATCTCAAGTTGTGTCAATTTTCGAACTTCACCAAGAAAGCTTGTGTATTCATCCTTTGTCATGCCTATTCTCCTAGCAACACTGTTCTGGACGACACAGAAGAGCTTACACTACAGGGAAAAGAGATCGCCTGGATGTGAGTCGCCCATCCAGTCGCTTCGAAGACTACGCATTTGGGAGCGCCGGTGCAAGATTTGATGGGCGAACAAACAAAACTCTTTGCACGCCGTTTCGCCGCAGATCTCAAGAATGAAGGAAATTTCAAGGAGTTTACCGGCGTCTCCTATGGAACAAGCTCGAAAATCCGCGTCATTCCTAAACTCCTGTTTTCGCGTACCATCAAACGGGTACGCAGGCATGCAACGCTTCATTGATCGGGGTGTGCCAGCGCCACACGGCTGCGCAGGAATGCTCTCTATGAAACAACGGCTTGCAAAAAAGTCAGCCTGAGCGTCACGCTATAGCTCTGTGGCATAGGCTACGTTTCATTGCTCGGGGCGGCTCGCAGGCAGGGATGCTCCTGTGAAATTGCGCAGACGATTCGACACTTCGCTAAGACAGACACCGAAGGGTACGCTCAAACGCCATACAGTAAGGCCAAAATAAAAAGGCTGACGTCTAGCCCTATTCATCCCATTTTTTTTTGAGACAAAAATGTCTAACCCGCTGTTCTCTCTTTGTCTAGTCTCAAGAATGTTTTTCGCTGCAAGCCATAAGGAAATGGCTAGCAACTCTTGTACCAGAACATAGAGTTGCGTACGTTCTGATTGGAAGCGTATACTGCGGGCAGAAATAAAATTGTAGCTTGTTTGGCTATGAAGTCCCTTGTTCCTGGAACTGTATACATTTGACAGA
>JAFTDR010000125.1 GCA_017454105.1 Desulfovibrionaceae bacterium
CTTTTGCATATTATTCTCCTTCTAAACTTCTCTCGGAAGTTCATCTTCTTTTACCTCAACATAGAATCCATCAGACTTTTGCCGACGAAGGCCAATTGTTTCTAATTTTTCATCGGTCCATGATGCCATAGCATCTTTATTGAGCTCCTCCTTTACGCGGATCCCGTCCAGCATGCCAAACTGATGTAGGCGATCCAAAGTCATCTGTGCAGTAATTTTGGATTGCTGTACTATCTTTGTACTTGCACGAAAACCAATGATACCATATCCAAGGTCTAGACTCTTACTACCATCCTTGAAGAGTTCAAGGCGATTTAGTGTGGCGTACACTGCCAACGCGGATTCAAGTTCTTTCCTGCGGCCATCAAGTGATGCTGACGATGCAAGTGCACTTTTCTTGGCTAAGTCGATCTGGCTATTCATTTCTGCTTGGATGCTCTTGAGCTTACGGTCAATAGATGCCAATTCTGCCATTGCACCTTCGGCCTGCTCCATGTTTGCAACAATATGTGGTTTTGGTTTGCTACGAGTTGCCATTATTGAACCTCCTGTGTATATTCTCTATGAATTGCTTGGCTATCAACAATTTTACTAAAAGGAACAATCAGATTGTGTTCAAAATTTTCTGCAATATCTGCTGCATTACTCAACATTCTTCGAACATCACGCACAAGATCGGCTTGATCCTCGCTCAGTCCAAAAAGCTCTCCTAATGCATTGTGAGCACTCATAATTTCTTCCTTTAACATGGCTGCTCCTCCATCTCGTGTTGTTGATTTTGAAAACGTTTCAACAAAATATGACACGCATCTGTGATTTCTCTAGCCGTTTTCTTTGCGTACGGATTAGCGCAAAGCATCAAACGTATGATTGTAGCAGCGGCCACTCGTTCTGTGTGAAACGGATCGTTTCTCTCTCGCCGGATCGGCGGGAAGGGTGTCTCTGGTGTTGACAGTGCCTTGCCTGTTGCGGCGTAGATAATGGCCTGCTTTACATTCTTGCCCACACGGGAAACGAACCCTTCTTCCTCCAGCCAACTCACATACCGCAACGCATGCGTATACGAGACACGCGTCATCATGCTGCAGTCACTGATTGTCCACCCTGGCTTTGACGTACGCACATAGCGCCACAAAATGGGGTGCATCTTGCCTTCACGTGGCCGACGCTCTTCATTGTAGGTAAACACCCCTGGTCGAACTTTATGGACTTCGCCGTGCTTTTTCATACCGGATAAGCGAGATCGCACAATGGCCTGTTCTGATTCTGCAGTAAGACCCAGGGCTTCATAGATCTGCCGGTAGGTGACATCGTTGCCTCCTTCGCCCAACGCTCTAACTGCATTGCGGACCATCGTCGTTGTTATTTCCATGGGTGATCTCCTACTTTCTACGCCAGCTATGTGCTGACAGGGCCGTATCGAGCATCTCGCGATCTACGGTGAAACTGCCGGAAGCCTTGGCGCTCTTCTCAAGCAGCAGACACATATTTCTCACCAGGCGGAAGTCGCCCTCAGTTTTTTTGGCAATTTCGCTGGCAAGTGCCAGTGAGATTTCAAGGCCAGCTGCCTGCATGGCATACAGTGCCACTTCTGAGGGAGAGATGGGGCCGAATTCGACCTCGTAAGCGATCCGTGACCAGATGCGCCGCCGTTCTGTGAGCAATCCGAAGATGCTCTCCTCGCCGATCAGGACGATGGGTGTTCCTGTCATCTCATGGATGTCGCGCAGGTCCTCAATGCGGTCGATCTTGAGGCGGTCGGCTTCGTCAATGAAAATGGGAATACGGTTCTCGTTCAGGAGGTCAACGATCAGCTCCTTGCAGCGATTGCCCGTATGTCGGGGCATATCAGTGTTTTTGCCGCGTACCTCAAAAAGCACTCGCTGCAAAAAGCTCGTCTGGCTCCATCCCTGCCACACCCGTACGTAGGCCCCGCCACGTTGGATGTGGTAACTGTCTGCCGCAACCGACTTTCCCCGGCCCGCCTGACCGTAGGCCAGGACGAATCCCGACAAAGATCTGTCGGCGTTCACTACCTCGTCCACAGCCGCATTGAACTTGACCATGGCTTCTGTTTCTATCACTGTGTCTCTCATTCGTTCCTCTACTCAGTTGTGATGTTCCGGCCCCGATGGTAGGCTCTTCTGTGACCAAAAACCTCAATCCCTGTTCCCGCAGGGCCATCGGAGCCGGAAATGTCGTTAAAAAAGAAGAAAAATTGGAATGATCAAGTAATAGCTGAACTGCTCAAATCTTCTATAAATGATGGCGCAAGTATGTTGGCTTGCACGATTATGTCTTTACTTGTACGAGGATACTGCATCACTATTGATGATGTTCGTATTCACATAGAAACACATCTTGAAAAATACTTTTTTGACGATACTCTATCGGAACGTTCAAAAATCTGAGGATCTGAAGCAGAAATACAATTTAGCATAACGGTAATGCGCGAGGACATTTTCGTTTCAATTTCTCTCTTCATCCTCACACTTTCTTCCGCAACTTCATTTGATGTCTTTGTGTTCATTTTTCCCCTCGATTACGCTGTGATTGCGCTGATGATTCTCTCATTCTTCCACAGGCAGTCCATCACGTTCAGCTCCATGTTCGACAGGCCCCAGGGCACTCGTCCTTCATCATTTTGAAAAGTGACATAGAAGAAGTATTCAATCGGGCCATACTTCATCGGTCTTAGCAGCTCGCTGCAGCAAGGTCGCCGACCTCCTTCTGTGCGCTCGCCGCGCGGGCGTGTTCTCTATCGTAGATGATCCGCAGACCGTCATATCTATTCTTGTAATACCGCTGGAACTCAGGAGTCTGTTCGTAGGTCTCCAACCAAGCGGCGTCTTCCGGTGTTAAATTGAGATTTTGTCCGTATTTGACGCCGAAAAGGTAGTCGTACTTTTCTGATGAGTCCTTCCACTTCTTAATTGATGCCGGTGTATATGCGGGTTGCGCTTCCATGGCCGCCTGACGGGCGGCCAGGTCTTCGGCGAAAGCGGCCTCTTCTTCTGCTGTCGGAACTTCGACTTCAGTAGGATCCGCGCCTGTCTCTTTTTCGGCGAGGGCCTTGACCTCTGCCTCAAGCGCTGCCTGCCTGCTTCTCGCTTCGGGCAAGATGTCGCTCTCAAGCATCTGATCCATGCGCTGTGAAGATGTCTTTTCGAGATGTCGCTTGCGCTCGATGTCCTTTTTGAGCTGCTCCTGTTGTTCAGGCGTTCCGAGCACCCTGGCCGCAGGATGCACACCAAAGGCTATCTTGTAGTGCTCGCGGTCCTGAGCGATGCAGATGAACTCGCCTTCCATTGTGTAAACTCGCACGTGGTACGGGTCGTACATCTCATCGTATCTGACCAAGACTGCATGGCGTCTGCTGTACAGGGCTTCATGCCAAAACAGTTTACCGTTGACCTTGATGCCGTCCTTGGTGATGGTTCTGACTTCCTTCTGCATCATCAGGAGGGTCATCCGATTCAGGTCGTTCTCGGACAGACCCGGTCCACGTCCTGCCTCGAAAACTTCGCCCGGCGTCTTGCCGTGAAGGTGAGTGCGGTACTGTGGTCTTGCCTTGTAGGCCTCAAACCACTTGGCCACCTGCAGGCAGGTCTCTTCGAGATCCAACGGTCGGCACCCCATCTTTTCGTAGAGTTGCCGATGACGGTCCTCGCCGCGCTTCATGCGGGCGGGCTTGTGATCAATGTCGTAGCCCGTGTAGCTCGGCTGCCAGACCTCAAGCTCGTGCATGGTTCCGAAGAAGCGCTCGATGGGCTTGCTTTGTCCGTGGTACGGCCAGGCATGGATAACTTCGCAGCCCAGGTCTCTGTAGAGGCCCAGAAAGCCCGCCTGGGTGAAGTCGTCACAACCCTTGAAGAACTTGGCCCGAAAAGCCTTGCCATTATCGAGGTAGACGACCTTCGGGAACTTCCCGAGCATGATGCAGGTGCGCCTGAAAGCTGCGCTGATACAGGCCACGTTCTCGGTGGCCATGATCTGCCAGCCCAGAGGACAGTTGCTCGCGCCGTCGAAGTACAGCACGATGGTCATCCTCTTTGACTTGCCTGTCTCCGGGTTGATGGTTTCAAAGTTGAGGGTGTGGCCGTCGGCGATCACGACGTCGCCCACACTGACCAAAGTCCAATCACGCAAGATTGAAAGGGCGCATTTATCTGACCAGGCTTTTTTACCTTCACGGAACAGCACGTATTCGTCGTAGCTCTCTGCCATGTAGGCCTTGACCCAGCGGCGAACTGTCGGTTCTGACGGAATGTAAATCCCTTCCGCCTGACATCGGCACTGCACCTGTCTGATACATTGGCTGATGGCCGGTGCACTGGGTGCGAGGACGAAGCTGAGAATCAGGTGCTGATGTCTCGGAGAGAGCAGAGTCTGCCCTCGATGAGCGATTCCTCTTGTGTCGACCAGGGAAAGTGTTCCGCTGCCCTTTTGGGAAAGCTTCCATCTCTCAATGCTTTTCCAAGATGTCTGGCCGATCTCCTGCAGGAGCTTTGGCCACGCCCCGCCGTGGTAGGCGGTCATGAAGGCGTCCTTTTGAGCCTTTGTTATCCCGTGTTGCCTCTGCCAGTTCAGGTAAAGGCTGAGCAGGTCTGCCTTGGCCAAGGCTTTGTATCGGCGGTTGTCATCCAGAATTGCCTGGGATGTGGTCACTGGCAAAGCGGGGAGGTTGGACTGCTGTTGCTGTTCGATAGCAGCGGCAGTTGCAGATGCTTCCTCCACAGCCCGTCGCTCCTCCGCAATGCGGATGGTCTGCTGTGTGGCCTCGGGCATGGATGCCACCAGCCATTCTTTGCCACCGCCTCGGCCTTGGCGTGGACGGGATTCCCAGTGCTCAGTTTGGGCCCTCTTGGCTGCCCCTCGTCGAGTCAAGGACAGTAAGGGAGCAAGCTCTTGCGTCGTGTACGCATCCAATAAAGACATCGCAGTCACCCCTGCCTAATCGGACGGAGAGAATAGGTACTTCTCAGGAACCCCAGCTCGCCTCAGCGCGTCGAGGGTTCTTTGACTGTGATTTCTCCCCTTGATAGTTGCAGATACCGCTGCACACGATATCCCTAAACTGCGCGCAATATCGGACATCGAGAGTCCATGTGCTTCCAAGGATTCGCGTATTCTGTACCTTGCTTGATAGCGGTTGATCCCACACTGCTCGGGACTCATGCTGTCAGCAGAGTTCATACTCTCCTCCGCGTTATCTGCTCTGCGCACCTTGCCTTGTCATGATGGGCAGCGACCTATAGGCAGAGGGTGTTGCTTTGCGGTGTTTCTGCCGATACACTAGGTTAAAAGCGAAACTTAATTTTTAACCTTGCGTAAGGTCCTTTTCGTATTTTTTTAGACTCATGTCAACAAATTTGTACTCATGCGTATTTTTTTCTTACACAGTGGGGGTATAAAAACTTGCCATGACCACCATTTCTGAACGCATCACTCAGGTACGCGGCAACCTGACTCAGCGGGATTTTGCCCAGAAACTCGGCATCAACGCAAACACCCTGAGAAGCTACGAAAACGGGCGTTCACTGCCCAACCAAGAATTTTTGAAACAGGTTTGCGTACAATTTTCAGTTTCGCCTAGTTGGCTATTGCTGGGCAGGGGCGCAATGGAGGAGGGGAAAGGCAATGACAGCGGATCTTCCGACAGAGAATATGTCTCCAAGCGCGCTGTCACACAGCCCCTAAGTAACCACGCCGTTGACGAAGCCGCCCTAGTGGAAAAAATTCGCCTTTTAGAGGAACTTTTGCGGGCCAAAGACGAGGTGATCAAGGCCAAAGACGAGGTGATCAAGGCTTTGGGCGTTGAAAACGAGGCAAAAAATAAGACGATTCGAGCTCTTGAAGACCAACTCGACACGGTGCGTATTGCTCGGGGGGAGTTCGTAGAAAGAAATATCAAGCCACCTCTTCAACAAAGGCCCCCACACTACTAGAAGCGCAAAAAAATGCAGATATCACACAAAATAGTGGTTCCAAGTTTAAAAAAGTTCAGTGCTCGGCGATATCCACAGGCTCTGCATTTCCGCGCCACGGCGGTTCCATCTTTGGTTCCAAGTTACGGCGTGGGAAAGACGGAAGCTGATAAGGCGACTCAAAACCAAAAAAGGCCGCCACACTCGCCGAAATCTCGGCAAATGCGACGGCCTTTCCGTTCTCATTTTGCGTGACAAAGCCCCCATGAGGGGGCCTTCGTTCTCAAACCTTTTCCCGATGTGTGAGCGCGCCATGGTCGCCCTTCAGGTCGCCTTCAGTCAAGGATCAGTAGCCCATCGGTCCACCTTGATCCCCCTAATGCCCCATTCTCATCTTGGGAGACCCCCCACATCTGGCAACAGTTCCGATGTCAGCTCCAGCCGCAATAGCTTCTGTGGCAAAGGCATGTCTAAGATCGTAAGGACGAATACGTCTCGTGATTCTTGACGCGGAAGACGACAGACAGAAGAAGCTCAAAGCAGAGGCTTTGTACCGAAATACAAGAACGAATACCCAGGTACAGCTCAAGTTGGTGGAAACAAGAAACTGCCAGAAGATGTCGCTGGCGCTCTTGTGGATTACAACGCTATGGAGCAGATTCTCAAGGCGTCTGTCACAAATTTGCCTGAAGGCGAAGTCAGAGATGAAGTATTCAGCACGCTGACACAGCACATTGCCGACATGTACAAGCAGCGTGGTTTTGGTTCACATGCTCTGCATCGTCAAGATCAGGGTATTCCTGGTTTCATCAAAGACGATATTCTTGGGACAATCTACGATTACAAGATGGAGATGAACGGGTGGCTCACGAAGATTGATGCAGCCGCAAAGTTTGGCAAAGCCTTATCACAGATAGATTTCAGAAAGGAACCAAACACTTACGGTTACGCCAAGCGCTATGTAGGGGACATGCTGCGTAACAGTGACTGTATAGACAGGACAATAGGCAATGTAAAAGGTCTCTTCTTCATATGGTATTTGGGCGGCTCCCTGAAATCTGCCGCCGTAAACGCCACTGGTAACTTGGTTGTCAGTATTCCACGCATGGGAGAAGATATTCCCAAAGGACGTGTTGGTTTGTGGCTTCGAGCTGCTGCCAACACTATTGGCAAGAACAAGAAGCTTCTCCCTGAAGAGCAGGACATGCTCGATACCCTGTACAGGCAAAAGATTGTCAATGACAACTACAACCAGGAAGTACAGGGAGAGCTATCCAGGGGACTTGCTTCTACAGGTTTCGGCAAAGCAGTGTCAAAGCTTGGAAAGCTTCTCAAAAGAAAAGCGAGGCTTGCTAAATATGGCAAGTCTCGCTAAATTTTTCGGTGGGGCTATCCTTCTTCAAAGGAGGGATTGCCTAGGCAAGCAGGCTCTCGTTGCAATAGCTGCTCAAGTAGTAGCTGGCGTAATTACAACGTTGATGTGTAAGTTCTTAGGCTTATAAAAAGGCGCCCAAAGGGAGCTGACGTAGCTGCTCTCTTTGGGCAAAAACTTAACTCGAAGATTGGGTAGCCCCAACTTGGGCAGTGCTGACACACCGCCCTTTCTTTTTATGCAAAGTCAGCTCTCTTTGTCAATGAGGCTTGCAAAAAGGACAGGTGAAAGGTGAAGCGCATCGAAAGCCTATAAACAAAAAGCCTTCAAACTGAATATTTTATACTTTTTTTCCGCAAAGGTGTGCAGGCTAAACCGTGTGTAAATTTGTGTGTAAAACTCCCTGAAAATGTGTGAAAAGGAAGGAAAAAATAGAAAATCTAGAAAACGTAAGTTACTGATTTTCTTGAATATAGTCACTTTTAGGGCATTAAAAGCTGAGGGCAAAGCATAATGAAATGCTGACAAAGCTACGTGCGTGGAACAGGAAAATGGAAGAAAAAGGAAAGCCTGATCAAAAGATCGAGGAGAAGCAGGTGTATCAGAGAGTGGAAAGGTGGAAGAAAGGTAAGGCTCCTACGAAGACACAGAAGCGAGTAAAAGAGGAATTAGGAGCAGCATAGTAGAAATAGAAAAAGCCCTTTCAGTTTTTAGAAAGGGCTTTTTCTATTTAGCAGTCTTCCATAATCTTAAAAAATAATTCTCTAGATATACCAATTTCGCTAATAATCGTCTTTGTTATCATGATTCCTACTGACTTATAAGCAGGTAATACCAATGATCGTGAAATTCATTCTTTCCGATAAATCCTATGACTGCCTTCCTGTCTAACAAAAATGAATCAAAGCTTAAGAAGTACGCATTCCAACTGTTGCCACCGATATGGCGTTATACGTGACATTGTATTCTCTCAATGCACATAGGTGGTATGTAGCTATGTGTAGTATCTTCCATAAATTCGTCGTATAAATCTTCGTGCCCACCTTCTTTAAGGGCTTCTCTTAACTTACCGTGTTCCATGCAATCTTCTACCCAAAGTTGCAAAGCGTCTACCAAATTTTCTATTGTCTCCCCAAAGGTCTTTCCCTGAGCAAAGACCAGCAAATCAGGGAATGATGCCGCCTAGTATGGACAGTC
>JAFTDR010000126.1 GCA_017454105.1 Desulfovibrionaceae bacterium
ACTGTTGTGCCGAGCTGACGGACGATGATGGAACCTGCGGGAACGGTCTGCCCAGAGAAGCGCTTAACCCCTCTTCTCTGCCCCGCGCTGTCGCGGCCGTTGCGAGACGATCCGCCTGCTTTTTTATGAGCCATGGTATCCTCCACACGGGTGGCTAGTTTACGCCGTAATACCCGTCACCTGCAGTGTTGTGTAGTATTGGCGATGCCCTTTGAGGCAACGGGAATCGTTCCTGCGGAAACGCTTGAAGACGCGGATGCGCGGGCCACGGCTCTGCGCAATGACCTTGCAGGTGACACTCGCGCCGGCAACAGTTGGTTTGCCGACAGATAAGTCGGCATCGCTTACCAGTAAGACTGAATCAAGAGTTACGCTCTCGCCGGCTTCAAACGGAAGTTTTTCCACAATAAAGGTCGACCCCTCGGTGACACGATATTGTTTTCCGCCGGTCTGTACAATTGCATACATAGCTAGGACCTCCAGGGACTGAAAAAAATCTTGTGCCTTAGGGTCGCGTACTTGTCAAGGTTTTTTTGAGACAATGGGCTTAAGCCTACTCTCCGCGCGATACGGGGTATATAGTTTGCGGTTGTCGAAAGCCGAACTTCCCTGTATGTCTTTCCTAGGACAAATCCAAAGGCGCGGACCGTTTTTTTGATGTGTCGCGCAGGCCTGCGGATACGAGGTTTTGCCTTGCAAGGAGGATGTATGGGAGAGGCAATCACACTTCGTCCAGATGGGACACTCAATACGCCGAAGAATCCGGTTATTCCCTTTGTGCCGGGTGACGGGATAGGCCCCGATATCTGGGGCGTTGCGCGCAAGGTCTTTGACCAGGCTGTCGCCAAATCTGGGGGCGGCCGGTCGATTGACTGGCTTGAGATTTACGCGGGCGAGAAGGCCCTTAGAGAGTTCGGGGACACGCTGCCAGAGGCTTCGCTTGAGGCGATACGCAAGTTTCGAGTGGCGATAAAGGGGCCTTTGACCACACCTGTCGGCAAGGGCATACGCAGTGTCAATGTGGCCCTGCGCCGCACGCTTGATTTGTACGCCTGCGTGCGGCCGGTTCGCTATTTTCCACCCGTACCCTCACCTGTGCGCCATCCTGAGCTCGTTGACATGATTGTCTTTAGGGAAAACACAGAGGATGTCTACGCAGGGATTGAGTGGCCGAAGGATTCGCCTGAGGCGCGAGAAGTGATGGCACTTGTTGAGAAATTGTCTGGCAAGCGCATCCGTGAGGATTCAGGTATTGGGATTAAGCCAATTAGCCGATCTGGCACGCAGCGTCTTGTGCGCATGGCCATACGCTATGCTTTGGATCACGGAAAGACGAGTGTCACCCTGGTGCACAAGGGCAATATCATGAAATTCACGGAGGGCGGCTTTAGGGCCTGGGGCTATGAGGTCGCAGAGACGGAGTTTGGCGAGGAGACCATCACAGAAGAGCGTCTTTGGAAGGAAGCGGGCGGGGTTTTGCCACAAGGGAAGAAGCTTGTGATTAAAGATCGCATAGCCGACGCTATGTTTCAGCAGATTCTTCTGCAGCCTGAGGAGTACAGTGTTCTCGCTTTGCCGAATTTAAACGGCGACTACATATCCGACGCGCTTGCAGCGCAAGTTGGTGGCCTTGGCATGGCGCCTGGCGCAAACATTGGTGAAGGGATTGCTGTCTTTGAGGCGACGCATGGATCCTCCCCGAAGGACGCTGGAAAAAATATTGTGAATCCAAGCGCGGTCATTCTCTCGGGAGCCATGATGTTTGACTATATCGGCTGGGGCGATGTGGCTACTCGTATTAGAAAAGCACTCGCAGAAAGCATTGAGACCCGCCATGTAACCTTCGATCTTGCCAAGCAGATGGAGAATTCGACACAGGTTCTGTGTTCAGAATTTGGCGACATAGTTCTTGAACATCTTGAGAAATGCTGATTGGGAAATGCCTGATAGGCAAGGCCGAAAAAAAAAGGGTATTTCCGCTTGAATAGCCTTTTTTTTTCTGCTATGAAGCCTTTACCCTTCATTGGGTAAGATTTTTTTGGAGGAATGGCTATGGCAGAAAAGGATAGCGGACAAGAAGAACTTAATTTCGAAGCTGCTCTTGAAGATTATATGACTCCGGAGTTCGGCGATCTGGACGAAGGGTCGATTACCAAGGGCGAAGTGGTCCGCGTTGACGACGACACCGTGCTGGTTGACGTGAACTTCAAGTCCGAAGGACAGATTCCAGCTTCGGAGTTCCGGGATGCCGATGGAAACTTGAATATCAAGGTTGGCGACAAGATTGATGTCTACGTTGTTCGGAAGAACGAAAATGACGGGACAATCACTTTGTCGTTTGAGCGCGCAAAGCGCATGCAGGTCTTTGATCAGCTCGAGGAAGTTCAGGAAAACGAGCGCGTGATCAAGGGTCGCATTATGCACCGTATCAAGGGCGGGTATACGGTCAACATCGGCGGTGTTGAGGCTTTTCTGCCAGGATCGCATGTGGATTTGCGTCCCGTGCCGGATATGGATGCCTTGGTCAATCAGGAATTCGAGTTCAGAGTTCTTAAAATTAACCGCCGCCGCAGCAATGTCATCGTCTCCCGCAGGGTCCTGCTTGAAGAGGAGCGCGACAGCAAGAGGAAGGAACTTCTGACAACCCTCGAAGAGGGGCAGCTTGTCACAGGTAAGGCAAAGAATATCACCGAATACGGTGTCTTTGTCGATCTGGGCGGCCTTGACGGTCTTTTGCACATAACCGATATGAGCTGGAAGCGCATCCGTCATCCGCGCGAGATGATTTCGATGGGCCAGGAGCTGACATTGAAGGTCCTCTCCTTTGACCGGGAGAACAATAAGGTCTCGCTGGGTCTGAAGCAGCTTGTTCCTGATCCCTGGAAGGACATAACCGAGCGCTATCCTGAAGGCATGAAGTGCCAAGGCAAGGTGACTAATCTTGTCGATTACGGCGCCTTTGTCGAGCTTGAGCCAGGCGTTGAGGGCCTGGTCCACATATCAGAGATGTCTTGGACAAGGAAGCTCCGCCATCCCTCCCAGATGGTCCATGTGGGGGATGAGGTCGAGGTTGTGATCCTAGGCGTTGACGGCGAGAAGAAACGCATAAGCCTCGGCATGAAGCAGGTTCGCCCGAATCCTTGGGAATTGGTCGCTGAAAAGTATCCCGAAGGGACGATACTTGAGGGTGTGATCAAGAACATCACAGAATTCGGCATGTTTATCGGGATCGAGGATGGCATTGACGGCTTAATCCACGTCTCGGATATTTCCTGGACGCGCAAGATCCGCCACCCGAACGAAATGTTCAAGGTCGGCGACGTCGTGCAGGCCAAGGTGCTGACAGTTGACCAGGGTAGCGAAAAATTCACCCTCGGCATCAAACAGCTTTCCGACGATCCCTGGGCGCATGTGCCAGAGACCTATCCTGAGGGCACAACCGTCAAGGGCGTGATCACCAATATTACAGATTTCGGCCTCTTCGTTGAGGTGGAGGACGGAATCGAGGGTCTTGTGCATATCTCCGAACTCTCTGGCGGCAAGAAAGGCAAACCCGTTCCTGCCGAGAGCTACAAGGAGGGCCAGGAGATTGAGGCAAAGGTCATCCATGTAAGTGCCGAGGAGCGCAGACTTGGCCTCTCGATTAAGCAGATTCGCGAGGAGGAGGAGCGCCGCAAACCGAAAGAATTCCATGCCGGTCCCCAGGAGAGCGGCCAGAATCTAGGCGATCTCCTGAAGGCTGCTCAAGAAGACAGCGATCCTGCGGCTGAATAGCGTGAGAGTGTGTGGGCGAAGACCGGTTTGGGCTTCGCCCTTTTTTTTCGCTCTGGCTCTTGATTGACAGTGACATGATAATGTGAGAATTTTCCTATAGAATTCTAAAACCAAATTGTGCTTTTCGTTAAGGAGGACTATGGCGTAGATTGTGTACCAGTCTGGTGCTTGCGTGTCGCGCCAGACAATCCTGGGGGCCCTCCTCTGCCTTTAATCCACTATCCCCTGGAGGTAGAAGAAGGTTGCGCCGGCCAGGCGGCGGAGAGCGGAGGAGATTTTGCGCTTTTGCGAGGGGAGCAGATCGTGGACGGGACAAATCCGTCTGGAAGGATAGTGTATGCCAAAACGACTTTTGTGGAGTTGTGTCTTTGCATGTGGGCTGCTCTTGGGTGGCGTATCGATCGCCGCCGCGGAGGATGCGGCGAATCTTCTGGTAATCAAGAATCCCACCATTGCAAATCCGTCTATGCCGCGTGTTGTCTTCAATCACGACGCGCACGAGGCATATGTTGATGCGCATCAGGGCGACTGCTCGAAATGCCACTCCATGACAAAGGAGGGTCTTTCGACATCTTTCAGCGATGTGCAATTGCAGAAGCCCAACAATCAGGTGTCCTTTATGCACCAGACCTGTACCGCCTGCCATAAGGCAAGCGGCCATGGCCCACTGCTTGTGAAGTGCCGTTCCTGTCACACTCAGCCTGACACACAGGCGATGAAATAGTCATCTTACGGAGTTGGTACGATGGAATTTTTAACAGGACCCTGTTTTATACTGTCGCTGCTTGTCTTTATCGTAGGGCTCATTGTGCGTGCCGTCTCGTACGTCCGTGGGCTTGACTGGCGTCTTGAGCGCGTAAGTTACCGCTACCATACCGACCGCTCCATTCCAGGAGCGATAGCGTCCATAGTTCGCTGGCTTATCCCTGCGGCCACCCATGGCTGGCGCGCGCAGCCCGTCTCAATGCTGGCCTTCTTCCTGCTTCATGTGGGCGCCATTCTTCTTCCGCTTTTTCTCCTGGGCCATACGGTTCTGCTTGAGGAGGTCACGGGTATTTCCCTTCCGAGCCTGCCGCAGGAAGTTGCCGACATCCTCTGCGTGGCGAGCCTTGCCGGTCTTGTCCTTCTCTGTGTCCGCCGCCTTCTTTCGCCGGTACTCCGCCAACTGAATACCTGGGAGGACTGGTTCATTCTCCTTCTGACCTTCCTTCCTTTCTTCACTGGTTTTGTCGCCCGTTTCGGTTTAGGCAATTACGACACATGGATGATTTTCCATGTGGTGACTGGTGAACTTTTCCTCATACTTGCACCGTTCACGAAGCTCTCGCATATCGTTCTTTTCTTCATGTCCCGCGCGCAGCTCGGCATGGACTACGCAATCAAGCGCGGCGGCGACTCGCGTGGCGGCGTGTTTCCTTGGTAGGGTGAGGGGTGAGCAAATTTCAGCAGTACCCCGGCTTTTAGCGACTCGGGTAGTGTATACCCATACGAGGAGTTCATCATGTCTCAAGTTTTGTGTTCTCCGGCTCCGCTGACAACCAAGGAAGAAATCCACACTCTTCTTTCGGACAAGGGCGGCGCGCAGTATTACAAGCAGATGCGCGAGATGAAGGTCGACACGGCAGCTCTCGCGCAGGATATCGAGAAAACATGCAAATCCCGCACGCGGACTTGGCTCAATATCTGTGCCCACTGCGGTATGTGCGCGGAGAGCTGTTTCTTCTACAAAACAAACAATAACGATCCCAAGCAGATTCCCTCCTATAAGATTCAGTCGACCTTAGGCGAGATGGTGCGCCGCAAGGGCAATGTGGATACGGAATTTATGATCCACGCCATGGATGTCGCCTGGGGCCAGTGCACCTGCTGCAACCGCTGCGGCATCTACTGCCCGCACGGCATCGATACAGGTGTTATGTTCTCCTACCTCCGCGGCCTTTTGTTTAAGCAGGGCTTTGTGCCGTGGGAGCTTAAGATCGGTTCTGGCATGCACCGCGTCTACGGCGCGCAGATGGATGTGACGGTCGAAGACTGGGTCGATACCTGCGAGTGGATGGTTGATGAGAATTCAGATGAGTGGCCAGGCCTTGAAATTCCTGTCGAAAAGCAGGGCGCGGATGTCATGTACATCTGCAATGCGCGCGAGGTGAAGCACTATCCAGAAGACCTTGCCCAGGCGGCCATTTTGTTCCATGTGACCGGCACTAACTGGACCGTTCCGCGCGAAGGCTGGGAGACCACCTCCCTTACGATGTTTGCCGGCGACTGGGAAGGCTGCGCGCAGAA
The DNA here is from genome assembly GCA_017454105.1 of Desulfovibrionaceae bacterium. Lineage (GTDB taxonomy): Bacteria > Desulfobacterota > Desulfovibrionia > Desulfovibrionales > Desulfovibrionaceae > Desulfovibrio. The sequence goes on from JAFTDR010000126.1 coordinate 6,061, forward strand.
CTTAAAGCGCATCTATGCGGCCGTTGATCGGTTAAAGCCCAAGATGGTTGTTGGAACAGAGTGCGGACACGCCCACCGCGCAACTGTTGTTGAAGGGCCCTACTGGGCTGGCCGGGTGAGCGGCGATCCTCCTGTGCCCTTCCTGCACTATGTTGAGTGGGTGGCCCAGGTGCTGCGCACAGGCAAGCTCAAGCTCGATCCGACAAAAAAAATCAAGGTTCCCTGTACACTGCAGGATGCCTGCAACTATGTCCGTAACGACGGACTTGGCCGCTATACGCGCGAAATCATGAGCTACATTGCCGAAGATTTCCGCGAAATGGATCCGCATAATGAGCATAATTTCTGCTGCGGTGGCGGTGGCGGCATGAACGGTATTGGCCTCTACCGTAAGGAGCGCAATATCGGTCTTAAGAACAAGTTTGACCAGATTAAAGCGACCGGTGCGGAACTTGTGGTCACACCCTGCCACAACTGCTGGGACGCCATCCGCGATATGATGGAAGTCTATGAGGAACACAATATCAAGTGGTCCTTCTTAAAGCCCATTCTCATCAATATGATGCAGATCCCTGATTCGATTAAGCACGTTCCGCAAGAGTAAACGCTCTTTTTAGCGCGTCAGAAAGCCACTCGGCTTTTTGACGCGCTTTTTTTTTTGTCCTCTCTCGCTCTTTAGATATCGAGAAGGCAGGCTTTCCAGGCGGGCAGTGCGGGATTAAGCAGAAGATAGTTCTTTGGCACTGTGACGGCGGATGGACTCGCAAGCATTGCCCGCACATCGGCAAGCGTTGCTGTGCGCACAAGACCTGGTATGTCTTGGATTGGGCAGAGATCGAAATCATCGGCTGGCTGCATCACGGCAAGTGGCAGGCCGAGAATAGCCGCTTCCAGGGCAAGAGTAGTCGAATTGGAAGTCCAGACAAGAACGTTTTCTTCAAGATACGCGGCTGTGGGTTTTGTGCCAAAAGTCACCCCCGCTGGGAGAGGCTTTGGGAGAAATTCGTCGAGGGCGAGATAGGGATGGGGCTTTAGGATGACGGTATATCCACTGAAGGCTCCGTGCCTTATTGCCTCCATAAAGAGGGCCATGTGGGCTGCGGTTTCGTCTCTGAAGAAGCTTGTCGCAATAAGGACTGCTGTCGGCCTTACTTTTTTTTCTTGCCTCCGTGCTTGTGCGAGATACTGATAGCGCAGGGCCTCGACCATGCGCAGCCGATCCTCTGGCACGCCTGCCGCTTTCCACTGCTTATAGGCGCTTGTGCCGTTTGCGAGAATGCGATCCGGAACGGGAATGCCTGACTCTCCAAAAACACGGGGGTCGTCAAAGTATCTGAAATCTGTCGGCCGAATGCTTGAGTGCTGCGCGCCTATGACCGGGCCGCCATGCGCTGCATGCGCGGCAATTGTCAGCATGCGCTCCCAGGGGCAATTTTCAAGCGGAAAGAGGGTCCAGAGCTGCGGACCGGTTGCGGCGACAAAGTTTTTGATGCCCTGGTAGTGGAGGATGCGCTCAAGCCCCCGCCAGCCCATAAAGGACTCGCGGTAATCCTCCTTGATATATGGGAAAAAGGGCATGTGTGAGCCTGTAAGAGTTGCGTGTTCTTGAATGTGCGCTTCAAGCTCTTTTGCTTTTGCCCGAATCCGCATAAAGGTTGCGAGGGAGGTGCGTATGTCTTTCCCTGTGATGCATTCTTCAAGAAAGGTGAAGGATAGGCCGTCTTGGCCATTTTTTTGGAACGTGTCTTTAAGGCGTATGCAGTCTTTGAAAGAATAGACAGGGGAGGGAAAGCGGATAAACAGCCATCTCAACGCTGGCTTTCCCAAAGACGCAAGGACTGTGTGCAGATCCTCGAAGTACCGGGAGCGAAAGCGCCCTGTACGCGCAAGTGCGTCATCAATATTTGGAAAATAGGTCGCAATGGTCGCTGTCGTATCGTCTGTTTTGCGGATTTTAGCCTTGCCTGCGCGCATGCGGATTGTCACAAGCCAGACGAGCAAGCGGAGTATTGCTCGCATCCCAGGGGGCAGAAGAGTATAGACTTGCCGTAGACGCGACTCTTTTTTTGGTGCTTTTTTTGGCGCGCACGCAGTAAACGCTCGCCCGCTTGCCCTGCAGAATTCCTTAAGAACCGACGAGAGGGTCGCGTCAGCGCCTAGGACTAAGAGATCGTCTATGCCTTCTGCCTCAAGATAGCGTTCCAGAGCGAGAAGACGGTAGATTGTGTAGAGATTCGGGGTCATTTTGGGGTGGCGCTCATAGAGAAGCGAGAGCCACCATAGAGAGAGTCTGTCGTCGAGTGCGAAATGACAGGCTATGCGCTCCCCCTCCTCGTACGCCCAGCGCGCATGCTCCGTCCGGATGGCGACGAGTTGGGAGGCGAGATAGCGCGGGAGGGAGATTGTGTTTTCCCCCTCATTCCAGCCAGACCATAAAAGAAGCCTTCTGTCTTTTTCCAGAAAAGCGCGTGTTTTTTCTGATTGGTCTACGAGGAGCTGAGCTTTTGTACCCATCTCGTTCTCCTTACATCGTATTTTCTGCTATACGCCTTTGGAGCAAAGAATCGCTCACTTTGAAAAACCCGCTAGGCCCAAATTGTGGGAATCTGAGCGCTTTTTGGCCGCTTACGACCGTGCGGAAAAAGCCTGGGCAATCGACTCGGCATAGGGCGGGGTGAGGACGCCTTCTTCTGTGATAATTGCGCTGATAAGTTCAGCAGGTGTCACGTCAAAGGCAAAGTTCACGGCTGGGACGTCTTGCGGGAGAATGCTTTTGCCCGCAAAGGAGGCGACTTCGTCGCGTGAGCGCTCCTCAATTGGGATGAGAGATCCGTCCGGAAGGGCGCGGTCGATAGTTGAGAGGGGGGCTGCGACGTAGAAGGGGATATTGAAATGCTTTGCAATGATGGCGACTCCGAATGTGCCGATTTTATTGGCTGTGTCGCCGTTTTCTGCAATGCGGTCAGCACCGACAATGACCGAGTCTACCCGGCCTTGGCTCATAAGAAGAGCGCAGGCATTGTCGCAGGCGACAGTGACCGGTATATGGTCGCGCGATAGCTCAAAGGATGTGAGGCGCGCTCCCTGAAGAAGAGGTCTTGTCTCGTCGGCAATGACTGTGATTTTCTTGCCCTCCTCTACGGCTGCGCGGATAACGCCGAGTGCCGTTCCGTAGGCCGCTGTGGCGAGCGCCCCGGCATTGCAGTGGGTTAGGACACAGTCCCCATCCTTGAGCAGGGCCGCTCCGTTGCGCCCGAGTTTTTTGCAGATTGTGATATCTTGGGCCTCCATGCGGAGCGCCTCTGTGAGGAGCAGGTCGCGCGCTTTAAGGCACGTTTCAGGCTGCTTCGCTTCTAGTAGAGCGCGCATGCGGGAGACCGCCCACATGAGATTCACGGCTGTCGGGCGAGCCGCTTCTAGAAGCGTAAGACGCCCGTTAAGCTCATCCAACCAGTTTTCCGCGTCGAGCGACTCATTTGCCGCAAGCACGCAGCCAAAACCGGCCGCAACCCCAATGGCTGGCGCACCGCGCACAACCATTGTCTGCATGGCGAAAATGACATCCTGAGTGGTCTTGCAGGTGAAGTAGGAGAGCGTGTTTGGCAAAAGGGTTTGGTTTACGAGCAGAAGCTCCATATTTTTTTCATTAAAGCAGAGTGTTTTCATCTGGTCCTCGCAGGTTCAATGACTTCATAGAGAGAAAGGTTCAGTGCTGTCTATGCAAAATTTGTCCCTGTCCAACATGAAACGGGTACAGAGCCTCATAACGATTTTTCCCTAGGTGCCCTATGTGTCAGGATAGTTGTCAGAGTGAAACTCTAAGCGCTCTCTCGGAAAATCAATGTAAATGATTTCTGCGTGCCCTACGGTACCGCGCACAACGAAAAAAAGAGTGCCTACCCGCAGGGACTTAGCGTACATTCTTTTGCAGAGCGCAAGCTTGCGAGAGTGTACCCCGCCCGGTGCGGGTTTTTTTTGATCAAAGCGCACTCCAAAAAGAGTGTCGTACCGCGCGCACAGGTCTCGTGTATGGTTCAGTCGGGCGTATGTCAATTGGGCGAGAGGGAAGTATGCTTTAAACGCTTACTTCTTTGTAGCGTACGCGAGAGCTTGCCAATCCGTACATGCGGAAGAATTTTATAAGTGAGCGCAGTTTTCTCTGCCATCTCCCTGTATTTTTTAGTAGGTTTTTTTTTGCGGCCACAGCCTAACTTGTGGGCACAAATGCTTCCCTTGGTACAGAGAAAAAGTATCTCCAAAATTTCTTATGGATTCAGTATCAGACATTGTGTATAATGCGAGGATTTAATTGTCACAGTTGAGAGCTTTTGTGTGAGATTTAAAAGCAGTGGCAATAGTCAAAAAAAGTCTTTGTGCGACTGTGTTTTGTAAGAGAATACCCTTAACGATGCAAAGCTTGCGGATAAAAAGGTCGTTTTTTCAAGTCGGATCGACTGTATCCCTTGAGTCAACTTGGTGCCCGGCCTCTTTACGCGGCACAATGATTTCTTCTGTACAGACCGCTTGAGTGCGGTTCCAAATGCGCTTTGCGGAAAATCAATGTGAGAGAAGCATGGGGTCTTAAGTACAGGAGACGAGACCGATAGTAGGCCAAAAGAGAGCGAGACCTTGGAAGAATCATTATCTTGCATGGGGCTTTGAGCATAGTTCGGCACCCTGGTGGCTATGATCGGTTTTCTTTATTTGGCTTTGGGATGATTCCATATTGTTTTTTTGTTGCGGTTGTGACGATGACCACTTTGAGAAGGGGGCCGATGAACAATTTGGAGTCTCTGCGACATCCATGTTTCCGATGCAAACAGAGGCACATGAAGTCTCCTTAGTTTTGCCTTGAGCGAAATTCTTTACTTGTTGAGCTGACTTTTCATAGTTTCTTTGTGCTTAATTTTTAGGAGTGCGGATATAAAGAATTTGTCAGAGAGTATAAAAAAGACTTAAAGAGTCTGTTGTAGGGAATTTTATGACTCAATAATTGTCTCTAGTGTTCTTGCGCTAAGGCTGCGGGGCTATCCTTGCATCTCAGATTCTGGAGCGATAAAAAGCTTGCAGTTTTTTTTAATTTGTGTACAGTATACACTGGAATTAGGTGAAGCGCCGCAGCCTGCATCCAGTAAATGAAGCACGCATAGATTTATGCGATTCGGATACCTTGCCTTGGAGTGTGCTTTTTTTGCTGCATTGCTCACAAGCATGTCGGCTTCTCGTTGGCAAGCATCGCAAGCTTTCGCTGAGCCCTCTCAAGTGCAGAAATGCCATAGTGCGAGCAGAAGTCCAGGTGCAACCGGCTTTGCCCGCCGTGTCTTGGAGCCGTATATGCCTTGAGTCTCTTGCGTGTACCTAGCCTGCGAAATGAGCAGGAGCAAATGACGTCGAAGGCTGACGGGAAAAGCGCTGTCAAGGACAGAGGCGCGAGGGTCCAGAAATGCGGGCTTATACTGTCCAACATCAAAGGATGGGCGAGGTTGCGCTGGTGACGAGGACGAAAGCGGAAGATCTTTTCCGTCGCGAGTATACGCTACGGATAGACGAAAATGACCGATGGTCAGTCAGAAGGAAAAAGGCCAGACTTTTCGGATTATCCCGACTACTTGCAAGCGCGAGTAGAAAACGCACAGAAGACGCGAGGTTAGTATGTCACAGACAAGTCCGTCCAACAGTGATGGCTCTAGAGATGAGTTGAAGTCGAGTGACGTTTCAAGAACACTGGAGCAATCACAGGGTCCAGCGTTGCACCAAGACGTTCCAGAATCTACGGTTACGAATGACAACGCCACTTTACAATTTGCAAGGATTAATCAGCGTATTGATGTTTTCTTTGCCAATATGGAAAAGCGCCTAGCTGAGCGCTTTAAGGA
>JAFTDR010000127.1 GCA_017454105.1 Desulfovibrionaceae bacterium
GTTTGCACAGGGCATCCCTTTTTTTTTCGGGAAGGCACTTTGAATAGCAAGTTGAATATACTGCGGTCATAAAAAAAGTTGTCACCTTTGTGTTACAAACCCGCATTGTCCTTGAATCTCAGAGTACTCATGGACATATTTTTTTCTGTCTCAAGTATATACCCAAGACCAGAGTGGTTTTCCTACAAGGTCAAAGAGGATCGGCCTCAAGTGGCTACCACAGGGCTTCCCTTTGTTTTGCAGGAAGGCTCATTGCGAGAGCAAGTAGAATATACTGCGGTCAGAAAAAAAGTTGTCACCTTTGTATTACAAACCCGTATTGTCCTTGAATCTCAGAGTACTCATGGACACATTTTTTTCTGTCTCAAGTATATACCCAAGACGCAGAGTGGTTTTCCCACACTTGATTGAGATGTCCCCTTACGCAGGACACGGTCTCTTGAAGGTAGGATGCTGCAAGATCGTCGAAGATCACTGGTATACTCGAGCGCACATTGATTTTCCGCAGAACGCTTAGAGGTACACTCTGACACCGTCCACCTAGGGGAAAATCTTTATGAGGCTGAGTATAGGATGCAGCGAGATCGTCGAAGATCACGGGTATGCGCTTGTGGAGCTTTTCAAGCAGGGAAAGCCTGATCTCCCGCACCTGCGGGTGGGTTCTTTTTGTGCAGCGCAGTGCAGTGCCATAATATGATATGGCGCTATTCCCTGAGATTTGCTGTTGCAATAAGTTCTGTCTTTAAGCTGTTTGGCAGGACGCTGCGCGCCTCTTCCGCTTTTGCGCCACCCATTCCCTGAGGTTTGCTGTTGCAATAAAAGAAATTGTCACTGCTGAGCTACGAAGCCACATGGCTCTAGAATCTCAGACCACGCACTGACACATTTTTTTTTCCGGCTTGGGTATACTTGATAGAGATGTCCCCTTGCGCGGGACACGGTCTATTGAAGGTAGGATGCTGCAAGATCGTCGAAGATCACGGGTATGCGTTTGTGGAGCTTTTCAAGCAGGGAGAGCATGATCTCCCGCATCTGCGGATGGGCTCTTTTTGCGCAGCGCAGTGCCAGGATATGGCGCCATTCCCTGAGATTTGCTGTTGCAATAAGTTCAGTCTTTAAGCTGTTTGGCAGGACACTGCGCGCCTCTTCCGCTTTTGCGCCGCCATCAATGAGTGCCAGATAGGCCTCTTCAGCTCTCTGCATAGCAGAGAGCCAGATAGCGTACGCTTCTGAATCCTCCTGCCAGAAGCAAGGTTTGATCACGGTTATTTCACGACCAAAGCGGTTGTCCGCATAGTTTGCGTAGCGCGTGCTTTCTTGACTGTACGAGGCAAGTCTGTGCCGCACAATTTCATGGGTAATCCCCCGGTCGCAGACAAAGCGCACGGAGACATGGCCGTGTTCCAGGACGCTTTCGTGTCCGTTTTGAATAATGCGTTGCACAAAACCGATTGCTGAATCCTCGGTTATCGTTTTCTCGGATTTGTAGCAGACACGGCCAAAACGCTCGATCCGTTGCAAGATCCCATCATCAAGAGCAAGAATTTCCACATAGGCTGCAATACTTTTCATGTGCCCCTCCCTGTCTCATTGTACCTTAGGGGAAGAGGATCTGACAAGCCTGCGCTTGGCGAGCCGCAAGTTTTCCTTGCAAGGGTCAGCTCTCCCTGTCACAATAGTGTGTAGGGCTATCTTTAAAAAAAATGACGTATCAAAAAGGAAGTGCCATGCGTCTTTTTCTGGCGGAAAAACCAACAGTTGCGCGCACAATCGCTGAGAGCTTAGGCGGCAACAGGCGGCAAAACGGCTGCATTCAGTGTTCTGGGGAGGATATGGTCACCTGGTGTTTTGGGCATCTTTTGGAGATGGCCCAGCCAGAGGCCTACAATCCCTCCTGGCGGAACAGGTACGATAGGCGGATTCTCCCAATCGTACCGGAAGAAATCAGACTTGTGCCGCGTGAGGATCCAGGGGTCAGGGATCAGCTCTCAATCATCCAGACTCTTCTTGCCCGCGCCTCTCTTGTTGTCAATGCAGGCGACCCAGATAGGGAAGGGCAGCTGCTTGTCGATGAGGTGCTTGAGTATCTTAACTGGAGAGGTCCTGTGCAGCGCATTTTTCTCGCGTCGCTTGACCCGAAGAGTGTGACCAAGGCCCTCAACAATCTGAAAGATAATATCCAGTACCGCAGCTGGCGAGACGCCGCGGCAACGCGCCGAACTGTTGATTGGCTTGGCGGCATCAATATGTCGCGGGCAATGACCATCTTTGGCAACAGCATCGGTTTAAACGGTGTCCTAAGTCTCGGCCGGGTGCAGACCCCGACATTGCGGCTGGTTGTCGAGCGGGATCGACAGATTGAGCGCTTTGTCCCTGTCGAATACGCCCAGCTTGTGGCGCACATTCTTCATTCAAGCGGTCCCTTCACAGCGACCTTGGTCACGGATGACGATACGCCCGGCCTTGACCCCGAAGGACGGCTTATTGATTTCACTGTCGCTGAATCCATCCGCAAAGCTTCGGAACACCTGCCGGGCGCAATTGTCTTCTGTGAACGCAAGAAGGCCAAGGAGCATCCGAAACTTCCCTACTCTCTCGCGAGTCTGCAAAGTGACATGGGGGCCAAGCACAATCTCGGAGCCCAGCAGGTTCTCTCAATAGCCCAGAAGCTCTATGAGACCAAACTCACCTCTTATCCTAGGACCGACTGCGAATATCTCCCTGATGAGCAGTTTGACCAGGCTCAGGAGGTTTTGGCTGGACTTCAAGGCATTGCAAGTCTCGATCAAGCGATACGCGGAGCCGACACAACGCTCCGTTCAAAGGCCTGGAACTCAAAGAAGATCACAGCCCACCACGCAATCATCCCAACAGGGATCCGTCCGACAAATCTGAGTCTTGAAGAAGATCAGGTGTATACGGCCATAGCGCTGCGCTACATTCTGCAGTTTTGGCCGCCCATGGAATATGAGGCAACAAAGATCCGGGTTAGGCTCGATAACGCAACACTTTGGGAAGCGACAGGGAAGTGTGTTCTAAATCCCGGTTGGACTGTCATCGTCAAGCCAGAGAAAGAAGCTGAGCCCGATCTTCCGCGTGTTAAGAAAAATGACGCCGTGCAGTCGGACACAGTGGATCTGGTTAAGAAAAAAACAAGTCCGCCCGCCCATTTCACCGAAGGGACGCTGATCAATGCGATGAAAAATATCCACTGCTTTGTTGAGGAAAAAGCGGCCAAGGAGAAACTGCGGGAGACAAGCGGTCTTGGCACGGAAGCAACACGGGCCGGGATTCTTGAGATCTTAAAGAAGCGCGGCTATATCGAACACAAGGGGAAGTCGCTCTATGCCACAAGCAAGGGCGGGAATGTCATCGATCTCTGTCCCTTGTCAATGAAGGACATTGTGACGACAGCAACACTTGAAGATAAGCTCTCAGACATCCAGGCCGGAACAAGTGCCGCAAACGATGTCATCGCAAGCTACGTTGAGACACTTGAGCCTATGATCGTCTCGGTCTTTGCGCAGAATGACACAGTCATCCCCGATCTTGACTTTGTTCACTGCCCTCTCTGTGGCAAGGCTGTGAAACGCTTCCAGAGCAGGCAGACCCAAGAGTATCTCTGGCTTTGTCTTGGCTGCCGATCGACTTTTAGGGACAAGAACGGGACCTTGGGGGATCACATAGTCCATGGTGATGTCTCAGATACGTATACCTGTCCCACATGTGGCAAGCCTGCCGTGCGTCACGCGCGGCGTGACGGCACAGGCTTCTTCTGGGGCTGCTCGGACTATCCCAAGTGTCGCTGGCTTGCTCCAGACAATGATGGCAAGCCCGGGGCCGCACGGCACCAGGTTTCATCTGAGTACAAGTGCCCCCTCTGTGGCAAGGCGGCTGTGCGTCATGCTCGGCGCGATGGCTCAGGCTTCTTCTGGGGGTGTACCGGCTATCCTGCGTGCAGCTGGACTGCGCAGGACGCCGATGGCAAACCTGGTGAGTCACGCAGACAGGTTTCATCTGAGTTCAAGTGTCCCCGCTGCGGCAAGGCAGCCGTGCGTCACGCACGGCGCGATGGCTCAGGCTTTTTCTGGGGGTGTATCGGCTATCCTGCGTGCAATTGGACAACACCGGACAATGAGGGTCGGCCAAAGGGGCTATGACAAAAAGCCTTTTGGCTGTTCGCGAGAGGAAAGGCTTTGCGCAATTGCTTGGTAGAGGGCGAAGTTCGGGTAACGCCGCATGCAGGTTTCCCAGGATGTAGCCCATACGAGGAGAAGAGAGAAACTCTTGCTGCAAAGCATGGGGCTTTGTATGCTTGTACAGTTTTGTACGGAGCGCCGTATCCCTTGTACTCATTGTACTTCGTACACGAGGAAAAGAGCAGGTCTGGTCGTTGGGGTGTGAACCCCAACGACCAGACCTGCGTTGGGTTTATCTGTCGCGTGTCCGGTTACTTTGTCCAGCGTTCAAGAAAGTCAGCGGCTTTTCCCCCACTGGCCAGACTTTTTAAAAGGGCTGAGCCAAAGACCGCAGCATCGGGTTTCGCCTCTTGTGGGAGATAGTCGATCTGCGAGGGCGAATGCAGGCCAAAGCCAAGAGCAACTGGCAGGGAAAAGCAGGTCTTCGCTCTGCGGATGGTTGCTTCAACTTCCGCTGGCAGGGTTTTTCGCTCGCCTGTGACGCCCATAACAGAAACAACATAGACAAAACCCTGGGAGACTTCGGCATAGGCCTGCATGCGTTCAGCGCTTGTGTTTGGACCAACCAGGGAGATAAGAGCAATACCCTCCTTCGCAAGAACGCTGCGCAGAGGCTCCGCTTCTTCTAGCGGCAGATCGGGGACAATTAGCCCTTTAACATTTGCCTGACTACTGGCCAAAGCGAGCCTATCCAGTCCATACTGCAGGAAGGGATTGTAATAGCCCATAAGCACAATGTCCGCATGAAAGAAGCCTTTGCGCTCTTTAAGCTCTGAGAGAAGCTTTGCTAGGGAGACACCGTTTTGCAGGGCCTCCCGTGAGGCCGCCTCAACAACCGGTCCATCGGCTACGGGATCTGAGAAGGGCACGCCTATTTCGATGATATCGGCACCCGCAGCATCAAGTTCAGTGAGCGTTGGCCAAAAGGTGACAGGATCGGGATAGCCGGCAGTCAGAAAGGGGATAAGGGCTGTTTTTCCCTGCGCGTTTTTCTTCCTGATGGTTTCTTCGAGACAATGCATACGCGCCTACTCCTTGTTTTCCGCAAGATACGCTTCGACAATGCCCAAATCCTTGTCCCCGCGGCCTGAGAGATTGACAAGAACCGTTGATCCAGCGGGAATCTGGTCTGTGTGATCAAAAACCCAGGCGAGAGCGTGCGAGGATTCAAGAGCCGGGAGAATACCCTCGCTTTTGCAAAGACGGAGATAGGCCTTCACAACATTGGCATCCTTAACGAGCCCATAGGTGACTCGACCGGTCTTTTTAAGATAGGCGTGTTCAGGACCAACCCCTGGATAGTCGAGACCTGCGGATATCGAATGCGAGGGCTCAATTTGGCCGTCCGCATTCTGCAAAAGCATGGAGTAGCTTCCATGCAAAACCCCAGGACTTCCCAGATTGAGAGGTGCCGAATTAAAACACCCAGGCTCCCCACTCCCCGCGGCCTCAACACCGACTAACTGCACACTTGGCTCGTCAAGATAGTCGGCAAAGGCCCCTATGGCGTTTGACCCCCCACCAACGCAGGCCACAACAAGAGAGGGCAGATGCCCGGTGTTCTCATGCATCTGTTTGCGACTCTCAACACTTATGATCTTCTGAAATTCTTTGACAAGCGTTGGGAAAGGATGCGGGCCGGCCGCTGTTCCAAAACAATAGTGCGCGCTTGCTTGATTGGTAATCCAGAAACGGAGCGTTTCATTGATTGCGTCTTTGAGCGTCCTGGTTCCGCTTGTCACAGAAACAACTGTTGCGCCCAAAAGCTGCATGCGGGCCACATTGCTCGACTGCCGCTCTGTATCTTCTGCGCCCATGAAAATTGTGCAGGAAAGACCAAGACGGGCCGCTGCAGCGGCTGTTGCCACACCGTGCTGTCCTGCACCTGTTTCTGCGATAAGCCGGCTTTTCCCCATGTATTTGGCAAGCAGTGCTTGGCCTAAGGCATTGTTGATCTTATGCGCGCCTGTGTGCAAGAGATCCTCACGCTTAAGCCACAAATGAAAACCAAGTTCCTTTGAAAGCGTGGGACAGTAGGTCACAGGCGTTGGTCGACCGGCATAGGTTTTGAGCAGATCCTTCAGTTCAACCTGAAAGATGTTTGAGGGAAGATGGGTGCGCATGGCTTCTTCCACTTCGCGCAGAGGTGGCATAAGAAGCTCTGGCACAAAAGAGCCGCCAAATTCACCAAAATACCCTTTTTTCATACAGTGTCAGCGCATACACCGCGCACGGCTTTGCGCTCCCCCTTTTGCTTGAAATGCTCTCGTAAGACCATTGCTATGGTAACAGGTTCGCACAGAGTGGAAAAGAGTGGTCATCTTCCTGTGATCTTTTTTCCCAGGCGCCTCCTCTATGCCTGAATTGACATCAATGCCAAACGGCCGGCTCTCCCAGAGAGCTTGGACAATATTGCCGGGCGTAAGCCCCCCGGCGATTAGCCAAGGATGCGGGGCCTCAAGACCGCAGAGTTCATCCCAGTCAAGTGTTCTGCCGTGTCCACCCCCCTTTGTCCCGACATCAAAGAGATAGTAGGCACAGCTGTCCGCATAGTTTTGCAGCGCGCGGTAGAGTTCCGCCTTGTGCCCATAGCGCTCAGGCCAAAGGACGCGGATAACCCGGTCTCTTCCAATAGCCCGCGCGCAGGCTTGTGATTGATCCCCATGGAGTTGCGCGTAATCGAGATTCGCTTTGCGCATACAGCGCAGAATTTCCTGCTCGTCTTGATCCACAAAGACCCCAACGCGCTTCATTGCCCCTGTGTCAAGGGAAGCCGCAACTTCTGGGCGTATGGCCCGCGGGCTTTTTGGGTGGAAAATAAAACCGCAGAAACTTGCGCCAAGCGCTTCGGCTGCTTTTGCGTCTTGTTCCTGTGTGATACCACATATTTTAATAATCACGGCAGCCTCCGACAAGCCGGGCAAGATTGTCCCCGGGATTTCCCTGCATAAGCGCTGTGCCAACAAGACAGGCTGCAAAGCCTGCTTGGGTCAGTTGCGCGCAATCCTTGGCCTCTTCTATGCCACTTGCAAAGATCCAGGTCTCGTGCGCACGCGGGGGATGCGCATGGGCTAAAGCCATCGCTTTCTCTTTATTGACCGTGAGTGTCTCAAGATCCCGCGCATTCACCTGAATGCACCGGGCATGTAAATCGCGAGCGCGTGCGAGATCCTTGTCATCTGTGACCTCAACTACTGCAACAATCCCTAATTCCCGCGTGCGTTCATAGAGCCTTTGTAAGAGCGCATCGTCCTCTACAAGTTTCACAATAAGCAGAAGGGCCGAGGCAGGCGTTCCGGCAGTTGCCTCAATTTGCACGGGATCAAAGAGAAAGTCTTTACGCAGCAATGGCAGCGCATAGCCCTTGGCCAAAAGTGTTTTGTGCGCATCGAAAAGATAGCCTATATCGCCATCAAAATACTTGGCTTCTGTCAGAATGGACATGGCCGCTGCACCATGGGCCGCATAGGCAAGTGCGACATCGGCTACTGTCAGATCATCGCGAATCCTGCCTTTTGATGGGGATGCGCGCTTATATTCGGCAATGAACGAGAGCCCAGGGCCTTGCAGGGCTTTAAGAAAATCTGGCCGAACTCCCTTGTAGGCTTTGGGCACACCCTTGGCCTTAAGTTCTGCCACTTCAGCCATTTTTGCTTTTCTAAAACGCTCAAGCAGCATAGGTGACAGAGCCTCCCACACCAAAACGCACAGCCTCACGCGCGCGGCTCATGGCTTTTGAGAGATCAAGGCCGTCTAGAAGATGAATGGCAAGCCCCACATTTAAGACAATCATGTCGAGCATGGGACCTGGACCTCGGCCAAGAAGCAGATCTTTTAAGACGGATATGGCCTCACGTTTCGAGTGCACCTCAAGATCCCGCGGTGTACAGGACTTGATGCCAAAGTCCTTGGGGTCCAGTGAGAGATTGTGGGCATGCCCCTCGCGTATCTCAACGATTGTCGCAGGACCAATGGGTGTCACCTCATCGTAGACTCCTGCCCCGCAGACAACACAGGCGTTTGGTTGGCCAAGTTCCAGAAGGGTGTCTGTGATGAGTGGAATAAGATCTGGATGGCCAACTCCAAGCAGAATATGGGTTGGATGGGCCGGATTGATCAGGGGGCCTAAGATGTTGAAGAGTGTGCGCACACCAAGCTCTTTGCGTATGGGCGCAATACTTTTGAACGCTGGATGGAAATGTGGGGCAAAGAGAAAGGCAAATCTGTGCTTTTCAAGGTGTGCCACCACTTCATCTGCCGATTTAACCAGAGGAAATCCAAGACCTTCCAAAGCATCCGCGCTCCCACAATGCGAGGAGACCGCGCGATTGCCGTGCTTTGTTACCTTGTAGCCCATGCCGGCAAGGGTTAGAGCCGTGGCGGTTGAGCAGTTAAAGGAATAGCGATTGTCACCGCCTGTGCCGACAATATCAATATGCGGACCAGCTATTTCTGGAACAGGCACTGCCCGGGCAAGCAATGTGCGTGTTGCCGAAGCAAGCTCTGTTGCCGACTCTCCCTTCATACGCAAAGCAAGCAAGAGACTTCCGGCTTGAGCTGGACTTAAATGGCCATCCATAAGTTCGGTAAAGACAGACTCTGCCTGACGTTTGCTCAGATCGTTTCCTTGGGCTGCGCATTCTAGAATAGTTGGGAAGGCAAGCTCATCGCGATGGATAAGTAAAGCGTCTGGAAAATTGCCGAGAAGCTGAATGCCTTTTGGGGTCAGAACGGACTCTGGATGAAATTGCACACCAACCCAGGGCCTGTCTTTGTACTGCAGGGCCATGACCGTCTCTTCCGGCCCCCAAGCGGTCACAGTAAAGGCCGCCTTCTTGGACGATCCATCCACAACGAGCGAGTGGTAGCGACCCACACTCATGGGCGAGGGGAGGTCATGGAAAAGACCTGTGCCTGTGTGGCGGATATCCGATTGCTTGCCATGCTGAATCGAGGGGGCTCGTATGACCCTCGCTCCGCCAAAAAGCCCAAGAATTTGATGGCCAAGACAGACACCGAGAACCGGGACCTTCTTTGGGAGTTTCGCCAGAAAATCAAGACAATAGCCTGCTGTTTCTGGCCGACCAGGACCTGGTGAGAGACAGACCATCTCAAGATCAGGGCTTGTTGCGAGATCTTTTAAGCGCTCGTCATCGTTTGTCAGGACAGTTGGCTCTTTGCCGAGGGAGTAGAAGGCCTGCACCAGATTGTAGGTGAAGGAATCGTAATTATCGATGAGCAGAAACATAGGCTTCGTCCTTTGTCTCAAGTACAAGACGCATGATTGCGGATTTATTGGTCACTTCCTTCCACTCAAGAGCGGGGTCGGAGTCATGGACAATGCCGCCTCCTGCCTGCCAGAAGAGTTTTCCGTTCCGCTGCCACATGCTGCGTATCGTAATACCCATATCGAGATTGACGCTTTCATGATCAAGACCTATCCAGCCGATACAGCCGGCATAGGGCCCCCGCGATTCTCCTTCAAGGGTCCGCAAGATCTCCATGGCTCTAATTTTCGGGGCTCCAGATACAGTGCCAGCCGGGAAGGTCGCCATAAGCACGTCTAGGGCATCGAAGCCCTCCCCAAGCTGGGCTGTGATATTGCTTGTTATGTGCATGACATGGGAGAATCGCTCAACGTGCATTGAGCGCTCAACTGTCACAGAGCCAGGCTTGGCAATGCGCCCAAGATCATTGCGCCCAAGATCCACAAGCATGACGTGTTCTGCGCATTCCTTTGGGTCATGGAGCAGTTCGCTCTCAAGAAAGGCGTCTTCGCGTTCATCCACTCCGCGCCGCCTCGTTCCTGCAATGGGTGAGAGAGTTAAGCGATTTTCCTGACAGCGCACCATGACTTCTGGAGAGGAGCCAAAGAGGACATGGTCTGGAAAAGCCATATAAAACATATAGGGTGAGGCGTTCAGTCGACGCATACGCCGGTAGAGGACAAAGGGATCGCCTGTGTACTCGCAGGAAAAGCGCACCGATGGCACAACTTGTATGGCCTCCCCCTGACCGAGCATTTCTTTGATCTGCTCGACATAGGCAATATAGCCCTCCCGATCCGGCGAAGCGGTCACAGGTCCAGCTGTGCCCTCGCTCTGCGTCATTGTGTGGGAACTTGCAATGTCAACATGCTCGTGAAGACTAATCTGGCAGAGACGGTTGTACAAATGATCAAAGACAAGGACAGTATCTGGGAGAATTAAGGTGCATTCCGCCTCACTCACAGGCATGGTCTTCGCTAGACGCGAACTAAAGAGCCCTGCCATACCAAAGCCTAAGTAGCCGTACAGAGCCCTGGTGATTGGGGGAAGATTCATGCCCTCTGGCGCAATAAGAGTGATGTGCGCAAGGACAGTCCGCAAGCCCTCGATAAAATCCAGGCCATTACAAGCAAGCAGCGGGGCAAAGGTGGGATCTGGACTTGCAAGAGCCAGTTTGCCGTCCGTGCAGCTAATCCGCAAAGCCTCGTTTTGCACAAGGACACTGTACCGTCCCCATCGCCCGTCAACTTCGGCACTTTCAAGCAAAATGCCTTTTTGGGCCATGCCCATAAAGAGACTTATTGGCGTCTCAGTGTCAGCTGGCAGATAGCGAGCTTTCTGCTGTATATGTATTTGGTCCATACCTCTCTCCTCATTCCCGTTGGTCGAGCCAAAAAAAAGGCCGTCTCCCATGGAGGAGACGGCCCAAGTCCGCGAAAGTACCCTATTCTTTGACCATCAAGTCAAAGAGCGCACTCCTCCCCCGACGCGTTGTTCGCGCGCCAAAACCAAGAAACAAAGAAGAAAAAGGAGGTGTGTGTATTCATACGGCCCCTCTTACAGGAGTCTCGTAAACCTTGTCAAGTACTTTTTTCCTAAGCCCCAAGTACAAGCCCCTCTCCCCAGTATCCTGGGAGAAAATCAAACAATATACATTTTTGGAGCACTTCTTGCTAGTGCGTCGTGCGCAATCTGCGGTGCAGGCAGAGAGAAAGATTCGCTGCCCGTGCAAAAGCGCGCGATACCCTTGTAGTGTGAAGAAGGCAGTGATAGAGACTGGGTGAGCAGAGAAGGGCGCTTTCCAGAAAGGCAAGGAGAAAGATTGGGATGAAGGCAGAAAGAAAAAGACGAGATTCAAACAATATTCGTTTTTGGAACACTTCTTGCTAGTGCGTCGTGCTGCAATCTGCGGTGCAGGCAGAGAGAAAGATTCGCTGCCCGTGCTAAAGCGTGCGCTACCCTTGTAGCGTGAAGAAGGCGGTGATTGAGACAGGGGGAGCAGAGAAGGGCGCTTTCCAGAAAGGCAAGGAGAAAGATTGGGATGAAGGCAAGCAGTACGAGGCAGAGAGAGAAACGAGATGAAGAGAGTCTTTTTTTCGCTGCCCATGCAAAAGCGCGCGATACCCTTGTAGCGTGAAGAAGGCAGTGTATTATCAAAAAACTATATTTGATGCGGCTTTTAAGGCGTGTATTATGTCCTATATGCCGTAAAACCCATCAAAAAGGTGACCAAGCACGTCGTTTTCGCCGGTATCATTTTTGCGCTGTCGTAAAAATGATAGGAGCA
>JAFTDR010000128.1 GCA_017454105.1 Desulfovibrionaceae bacterium
CATCTGCGCCCTCATTGAGATCGGCCGCAGCCTCACGCAGTGCATCCCTGCCATTTGCCGGATCCATCTGGTACGCTTTTCTGTCGCCTTGAGCCGGAGCGGACTCTGCGGCATCGCGGAACGGGCCGTAGTAGGCTGAGGCGTATTTCACAGCATAGGAGAGAATCGCGGTTGAGAGGAAGCCTGCCGAATCAAGGGCCTCACGGATTGCCAAGACGCGACCATCCATCATGTCTGAAGGCGCAACAATATCAGCGCCTGCCTCAGCATGACTCACCGCTGTCTTGGCAAGCAAGGGCAGGGTTTCGTCATTTTTTACAATACCTGACGCGTCAAGTATGCCGCAATGCCCGTGGCTCATGTATTCACACAGGCAGACATCTGTGCAGACAAGAAGATCAGGCAGAGCGTTCTTTATCCTGCGGACAGCTCTCTGGACAATGCCGTCCTTGGCATAAGCGCCGCTCGCCATAGGATCCTTTTTTGCCGGAATCCCAAAAAGCAGAATAGCCTTGACCCCAAGATCATAGGCATGGCGGACCTGGTCCTCGAGTGCGTCAAGAGAGAGCTGATACTGTCCAGGCATAGAGGCGACAGGGGCCCGAAACGAGGAGTCTGTCGTATCCACGACAAAATAGGGCATGATACAGTCTTCAGCCAGAAGTCTTGGAGTCTCTCTGGAAAATAGACGCATCTGCTCAGTTGAGCGCAGACGCCGCCCACGATAACAATGCATAGCCCCTCCTAAGCCGTACGGCCAATCTCTTCGTCAGTGAGATAACAAGCAGGATCCTCGGCCCACTCGTCCCCATACACAGCCTCGGCCCTTGCTCTGAAATTGCCGGCGCAAATTGAGAGAAAGCGGCATGTGGCGCACCTGCCCTTCACATAGCGCTTTTTGTCCTTCATTTTGTGCAAAAGTTCTATGGACGGATCATCCCAGATTTCGGAAAAAGGCCGCTCGCGCACATTGCCAAAGACATGCTCGCGCCAGAACTGATCCGCATGGACCTTGCCGTCCCACGATATACAGGCAAAGCCTCTGCCGGAATTATTGCCCTCATTGTACTTGAGCAGCTCAAAGACTTCCTTGGCCCTCTTAGGATCCTCACGCGCAAGACGCATCCAGACATAGGGTCCGTCCGCATGATTATCGACGGTCAAAATCTCCTTTGGGTAGCCTGCATCAAAAAGAGCGCGCGTCTCATCCATGATGCGGTCAAGGGCCGCTCGGGTTTCCTCATGCGTCAAATCCTCGTTGATCAAGGACGAACCGCGGCCTGAATACACAAGATGGTAGAAGCAGGCGCGGGGAATGGCATGGTCGCGCAGAAGTGCAAAAATACCGGGAATTTCACTGACATTGCGCTTATTGATGGTAAAGCGCAGGCCGACCTTTAACCCCTCCTCCTGGCAGTTCGCAATCCCTAAGAGGGCCTTGTCAAATGCCCCGCGCACACCGCGAAAACGGTCGTGGACATCGCGCAGTCCGTCCAGGGATATGCCGACATAGGAGAGACCAACCTTCTTTAATTCCTTGGCCTTTTCCTTGGTGATCAACGTGCCATTTGTCGAGATGACAGCGCGCATGCCCTTTTCCGTCGCATGGGCGGCCAATTCCACAAGATCCTCACGAACAAGAGGCTCACCGCCAGAAAAAAGCATGACCGGACAGCCATAGGCGGCTAAATCATCGATAATTGTCTTCGCCTCGTCTGTGCCTATGGGATCTGTCCCATCACAGGTCTGGGCGTGCGCATAGCAGTGGACGCACTTGAGATTGCAGCGCTGGGTCATATTCCAGACAACAACCGGCTTCTTGTCCTTGGAGAACTGCAAAAGATGGGACGGCAAGGCACCAGAGTCCCGACCGTAGCGCAGGACATCGGATGCCTCGACCTGACCGCAGTATAATTTTGATATACCTATCATGCCTCTTCCTGCTTCAAAATACGTTCAACACACGCAAAAGCGGACGTTATACCTTCCGGCTTTGTGCCGCCTGCCTGGGCAAGATCAGGACGCCCGCCGCCACTTCCGCCAACACTCGCCGCAGCTTCCCGAATCAGCTCGGGTGCCGTGAGTCTTTCGTGGAGATTGCGGCTCACATAGAGGAGAAGTGAGACCTTCTCCTTAACGACACTCGCAAGTACGACAACGGCATTGGTGTCCAAACTTGAGCGGAGGGTATCCATAAGGTCGAGCAGAGCTTTCTTCGGCACATTGTCCAGACGCGCGCAGAGCAGACGGACTGCGCCATATGTTCTGACACGCTCAAGAAGCGAAGCCGGATCAATGGCCGCATTCTGCGTTGAGGCTTTTTCCTTGCGCAGTGTCTTAAGATCACCGACAAGCGTCTCAATCCGCTCGCACAACTGGTCCGGTCCAGACTTAAGAAGGGACGATGCGCGCTCAAGAGTCTCTCGTGTCTTGCGCGCAAAGCGGTAGCTGTTCCAACCGGTCACAGCCTCAATACGCCGCGTGCCTGAGGCAACACCGCTTTCTGAGAGAATAAAGAAGCTTCCGGCTTGGCCTGTGCGCTCAAGATGGGTGCCACCGCAGAGTTCACGCGAAAGGACATTGTCTGTATCCGCAATGGTCACAACGCGCACCCGATCGCCGTACTTGTCATCAAAAAGGGCCATCGCGCCTTGCGCCTTCGCCTCCTCTCTGTCCATAAGACGGGTGACAACAGGCAGGTCAGCTAAAATAACCCGGTTCACATCCTCCTCAACGCGGGCAAGCTCTTCACTTGTCAGGGCGGCGATATGGGAGAAATCAAAGCGCAGATGATCCTGGTCGACAAGAGAGCCCATCTGATGCACATGATTGCCAAGAACTCTGCGCAGGGCCGCATGGAGAAGATGCGTTGCTGTGTGGTTGCGGCATAAGGCCTTGCGCCGATCGTCGTCAATTGCGAGTGTCACACGCGCAGAGGCTGTCAATGTGCCCTGTGTGACTCTGACCTGGTGGACAGGAAGATTCACAGTCGGCTTTGTGACCGCCAAAATCTCTGCCTCGCAGTCAGTCCCGCGCAATAAGCCAGTGTCCGCGACCTGGCCGCCCGACTCGCCATAAAACGGCGTCTTTTCCGTCACAACATAGCCAACCGCACCACAAGGCAGGGCGGAACAGACCTCTCCCTCGGCATCAAGAAGGCTTGTGACGGCAGTGGTCTCTGTGTAGGACTCGTAGCCTGTGAAAACACTGGTCGCACCGCTCACTGCAAGACGCTTTAAACGCTCCTCAATGGTATCGACATGACCAAGCCCTGTACTCTGCTTCTGGCTTGCACGGGCGCGCTCGCGCTGCTCACGCATGCGCTGTTCAAAACCGTCCTCATCGACGAGAAAACCCTGTTTTTCAGCGACATCGGTCACAATATCAAGGGGGAAGCCATGGGTGTCGTAGAGCAGAAAACAGAAATCGCCGGAAATGCGCTTTTCGCCAAGTCCCCGCACGCGCTCAATCTCGGCTTCGAGCAAGAGAAGACCGTTTTCGAGTGTCTGAGAAAATTTCTGCTCTTCCTCATAGACAACGCGCGGGATAAACGCCTCCTGCTCCAGAAGTTCTGGATAGGCACTGCCCATAGTCTGGATAACACGTGAGACCACGCCGTGGAGAAAAGGCTCTCTGACGTTCAAAAGCGTCGCAAAACGCAGGGCTCTGCGTATGAGACGGCGCAAAACATAGCCGCGGCCTTCATTGGAAGGCAGAACGCCCTCGGCTATAAGGAAGGCGGCTGCGCGGCTGTGGTCCGCAATGACCCTAAGTGCCGTGTCCACATCGTTTGTGTCGGGCGCGCTCTCACTGTAGGTGACATGCGCGGCTTTCGCTGCATACTGAATAAGATCCTGGAAGAGATCGCAGTCGAAATTCGAGCGCTTGCCCTGACAGACAGCGGCTATGCGCTCAAGGCCCATGCCTGTGTCTATGTTTGGTGCGGCAAGAAGGGTCCGCCCACCATTCGCATTCTGGTCGAACTGGGTGAAGACAAGATTCCAAATTTCAAGAAAACGGTCGCAGTCGCAGCGTCCAATGCCGCAGGATTCCCCGCAGGCCATGTCACTGCCCTGATCGATGTAGATCTCAGAGCAGGGACCGCAGGGACCTGTATCGCCCATTGTCCAGAAATTGTCCTTCTCATCCATGCGCACAATGCGCTCATCGGGCAGACCGGCAATCGATTTCCAAAGCAAAGCGGCTTCCTCGTCGTCCCGGTAAATTGTCACCCACAATTTCTCAGGCGGAAGACTCAGCTCCTCTGTGACAAATTCCCAGGCCCAGGTGATCGCTTCCTTCTTGAAATAATCGCCGAAGGAAAAATTGCCGAGCATCTCAAAGAAGGTGTGATGCCTGGCAGTCCGCCCGACATTTTCCAGATCATTGTGCTTCCCAGAGACGCGGAGACATTTCTGACATGTCGTTGCCCGCGAGTAGGAGCGCTTCTCAGCCCCAAGAAAGAGCTGTTTAAACTGCACCATACCGGCGTTTGTGAACAGGAGAGTCTTGTCCCCTTCAGGAATAAGCGGGCCGGAACGCACGACTTCATGCTGATGGCGTTTGAAAAAATTCAGATACCGCTCTCGAATGTCCGCTGCTGTTAGCATGCTGTATCCTTGCAACATAAGCTTTTTCGGAAAGTGTCACAGACACCTTCCTGGTCAATCAGGCAAAACAAAATACCCGTCTCTTGCATAAAGCACGTTGGGATAACCCTTCCATAATACGAAACCAAAGAGACTGGCAACGGGTGCAATCTTCCTTCCAACATAGGATACTGTTGTCCGTCGCGAGGAGAATACGACACCAAAAAGACTGTCTCTCCCAAGGGGTCCATTTCTGGCCGAAGAATCACAAAGACCCGCGCAGCCTTGGCTCTGACAACAAAAAGCGCCTAAAAGCCGTACGCACAAAGCGCACAACAATAAGGCGCAGATTGTCAGGCGCGGCTTTTGTCCGCGCGGACAGCCATCGGCATGGGAAGAATCATTGCGCGTATGCGAACATCCCAGCGCTTGCTTTCCTAACAGATGTCCTTGAAAGAAAGCCCACAGGCTTTTTCCTGCCGCATACCGGTCACTGAAGTATAGGCTTGCAATCCAAAGTGATCGTTCAAAGACGCACTCTCTCGAGAAACAAATTGCCATTTTTGCGAACGAAAGTCAGCACTCAACAAGAAACGCTTTTCTTGCCTGCCGCGCGCAAAAAAAGCGCAAGGCTATTCGCCATCTTCTTCTACGACCACAGATTCTGTATCTGGGTCTACTCCCTCGTCACGCTCTTCGCTTGTGGGAATAAACTCATGGGGATGCATGCCGAGAAACTCTTTGACGCGCGCTTCAATCGCAAGCCGCAGTTCCTCGTTTTCCTCAAGGAGCGCCCGCACTTTCTCTCTGCCCTGGCCCAGTTTCTCGCTGCCAAAAGCGAACCAGGCGCCGCTCTGCTCGATGATCTTCCCCTCAACACCGTAATCAATGAGTTCTCCGACCCTTGATATGCCTTTGCCAAAGAGGATGTCAAACGTGGCACTCCTAAATGGCGGCGAAAGCTTGTTTTTCACAACTTTGACCGTTGTGCGGGAGCCAAAGAAATCCTCCTTGTCCTTAAGCGACTGTTTCTTACGTATGTCAAGGCGCACAGAGGAGTAAAACTTGAGCGCATTGCCGCCTGTTGTCGTCTCAGGACTCCCATAGCCCATGGTGCCAATCTTCATGCGGATCTGATTGATAAAAATCACTGATACCTTTGAGCGGTGTATGGTTCCGGTCAAACGGCGCAGGGCATGAGACATAAGTCTCGCGTGTCCACCAACCTGCGTCTCCCCCATATCCCCCTCAAGCTCAGCCTGGGGCACAAGGGCGGCCACAGAGTCGATGACAACAAGATCCACACCGCCTGAGCGCACAAGCATATCGGCAATATCCAGGGCCTGCTCACCGTAGTCTGGCTGGGAGATGAGCAGATCCGCGGTCTTAACCCCCAACTTTTCCGCGTAGGAGACGTCAAGTGCGTGTTCGGCATCGATAAAAGCGCATGTGCCGCCTTTTTTCTGACATTCGGCAATAATGTGCAGTGTGAGCGTCGTCTTGCCCGAAGACTCTGGGCCAAAAATCTCAGTCACCCGGCCCTTCGGTATCCCGCCGACACCAAGAGCGAGGTCCAAACCGATTGATCCGGTCGGAATAACCTCAATGTCTTCACGCGCCTCATCGGAAAGCTTCATCACCGAGCCTTTGCCGTATTTCCGATGGATTGCCACAAGCGCAGTGTTTAAAGCCTCAGCCCGCGAATTCGTCGGCTGGGCTGACGCTGTTTTTTTAGCCATACCCCCTCCGTTACACGAAAGTCACAAAAGCGCGGCCACGACTCGTTCCCGAAAATAAGCCGTGCTCTCTCTTTCTGCCCCCAAAAGACTATAGAATGCCATGGAATGCCGCGTACGCCGGCACTGGCCATTTGCCCCGAATGTATAGACACCAAATGGATGTGCCCAATCTAGCGCCGACTACGGTGCATCACAAGAACAACGGAACTTATCGCGATGAATGCGGCGCACAGCATACGGATCGTTAAGCGTTCGTCAAGAAGCCACCAGCCAAGAAAAAGCGCGATCACAGGAACGACATATTCGTAGGAAACAGCAACGGATAGCGAGACGTGCCTAAGAAGCCAAAAGTAGCTTGAATAGGCGAGGATCGCCCCACCAATAACCATCCAGGCGAAAGCAAGCGCTATCCAGACAGTCAGCCGCTCAAAATGCATGGCGCTTCCCTCGCCAAACACAAGGCCGATCGCAAGGCTTTCCAACCCGCCCACAAAGAGCAGAAGCCCGCAGTCCTGCAGTGCGGGGAGCGCATTTTTTCGATGTGCGTGGCGCAATAGAAGCGAGCCCGCAACCCAGCCAAAGGTCGCCATAAGAATCCAGAAGACACCGTAGAGCGCGTTTTGTCCATCAACCTGGCCAAAACACTGATCGTAGGAGAGCAGAAGCAGGGCGAAACTTCCACCAATAAGTCCAATGCAGGTCCGCCGATCCGGCTTTGCCTCACGCGCGATAAGCCAGCTTGCAAGAATCATGGTGATCGGCGTGGACCCGGTTATGATGGAGGCAACACCGCTTGAGACATACTGCTGGCCGTAGCACAAAAAGCCGCTTGCCGCGACAACCATAAAAAAACCGTACTTAAGAGCATGCACTATGTCGGCAAACTCAATTGGCCGCCACCTCGAAGTTATACGGCAAAAGAGGCAGAGTAAAAAGCCGCCAAAGGCCATGCGGAAGCCGCAGGAAAAAAAAGGACCAAGCACTTCGAGCGAAAGACTGAAGCCCAGGTAGCTGGTCCCCCATGAAATATAGACGAGAAAAAGGTGCAGAAAAATGGAAAAATAGTGACGTGGACGCAGTTTCATGAAACACCCAAAAAAGGTACTTACACTAAAGTACTGCAAAGTTCAATAATTTAGGACAGATTTTTTTCGGCCAAAAGCCGCGTGGGAAGAGATGTGAGCGACGGCCGAGACTTGCAGCAAACACCCGGTACGAGCTAGCGTACACTCTGCAAAAATTATAATTGGTCAGAGGGATTTGAGCCATGGTCTCCTGCGGTCAGAAAAAAAGTTGCCACTTGAAGGTACAAAGACCAGGCTTAGTGCAGATTCCCCTTCGCAAAAATATCAGTTTCTTTCCGGCTCAAGTAGAACTCATTTTTGAAATATTGACGTTGAGACGTGCTCTCACTATAGTATGCTACACTCTGCAAAAATTATAATTGGTCACAGGGATTGTCGCCATGGTAACTCCCAAAGCCCCGATTCTATCATGTTTTGCACTCTTGACATTGAAACTTTCTCTAAATATATTATAATTGGAGGAAGTCATGTACGCAGGAAAGACTGGCATTGTTCAGATCCCATCTGTTGGCGAGCATGAAAAGATTATCACCCTACCCAATGGATATATCTACTACGCAACCGAATCTCATTGGGACAAAGAGAAGGGGCGGATGGTTGATAACCGCGTGGGGATTGGCAAAATTGATCCAGAACATCCAGGAATGATGTTCCCAGGCAAACGGTTTAAAGAATTTTTCGAGTACTCTCCAGTCGACAACGAAAACAGCTCTCTTTTCGAGCCGCACTGCCCAAGAAAACGGCAAAAGGCGGGTATGCTCGATGTCATGCTGTCCTACGCTCCCTTTGCCGTACTTGAAAAAACTGCAGAACTCTCTGGAATGCTGCCTGCTCTTAAACAGGCTATGCCGCAGTGGTGGAAGGAAATCCTTGCTCTTGCTGCGCATGCAGTTATCGAGCAATCAACAGTCCAATCTTTTCGGGGATGGGCCTTTGATACATGGTGCGGACTTAAAAAACTACCCTCTGACAGCACAATCAGCAGAATGTACAGCGACATGGCTGCAAATTCCGCTTGCATCGAGCAATTTTTTGCGCTGTACCTCAAAGAATTCCATAGTGTCTTTCCGCGTTCTCGTGACTCTGTGCTCGCCTTTGACTCAAGCGATCACGCGACTTTGAGCAGGGGGCAAGAAAACATCATACACACAGCACTGTACGTTGATGAGGAAACCGGCATCTCCTTGTGGTACGAATACTTCGATGGATGCGTGCTGGACAAAACTGAGACGCCGTACTCAATGGAAAAGGCAGAACACTTAGGGTGTACCAAGGTATTCGCGATGATCGATCGCGGGTACTACAGCGAAGCGAATGCTCGAAGAGCCACACAGTTGGGCATAGACTTTGCCATGATGCTGCCAGAAACGGTTTCTCTCGTATCCGAAATTATTGCACAATGGAAAGATACGCTTTGGCTAAACGAACAGCGATACATTCGTGAAGAAGACATCTATGGGCTTCAAACCGAAGTGCTACTCCCCTCGGGCGACAGGTACTACGCGTACGTGTACTACGACGACCGAGCAGCCGCAGATGAGCGGAACTCGATCCACGGACAGGTGAACTTCTCCATGGCGGAAGCGGAGAAGCGGCTCCGATATACCGACAAGATGAGAGACTTCTTTGCCAAACGAGCCATCATCGTGACAAAAGAGAGTAACCCACAAACAGGGCAAAATTTTACACTTTCCGTTGACCACCAGATGGTCCAGCAAGCGTACGCTGAATCGGGCTTCTTTGTGATCGTGTCGAATCGTCTTATCAAGGCTTCCGCAATGATAACCATAGCTAGGAATCGTGACCGCGCAGAAAAGAGTTTTTGCGACGTAAAAAAACACTTCATGCTGCCAAGAACCTATACGCACAGCGATGCGACCTATTGCGGTAAACTGTTTACGGCCTTTATCGCTCTTATTCTACGACAGTCGTTCTGCTGGTTTGAGCGGCATTTGCTTGCGAGTAGTTCTGAAACGGTAGCAAGCGTACTCGCTGAATTGAGAAAGTACAAAATCCTCCAGAAAAAGGATGGAAGCTGGGTGCCTGTCTACGCCATGAACAAAAAGCAAAAAGCCCTGCTCGCAGCCGTA
Source organism: Desulfovibrionaceae bacterium (assembly GCA_017454105.1). Lineage (GTDB taxonomy): Bacteria > Desulfobacterota > Desulfovibrionia > Desulfovibrionales > Desulfovibrionaceae > Desulfovibrio. The sequence goes on from JAFTDR010000128.1 coordinate 9,504, forward strand.
CATCTCACGGAAGAAGAGATAGAGGCAAAAGTGAGCGCACTGTAGACACGCGCGGAGAAAATCGCAGCGTCATGAGTTCCAAATGATGCGGGTTAAAGGCAAGTGCATGTGCTATACTGCGGTCAGAAAAAAAATTGCCACTGTAGTTGAAAATACTTGACTTAAATGCTGACTTCCGTTCGCAAAAATGTCAGTTCGCTATGTACCACCACGTATACTTTTTGCAGAGTGTCTTTTTTTTTTTGCTGTCGAACAGTGTGAAAATGTGCTAAAACCTTTCAGGGACCTCTTCTGTACGTCAATTGATAGCTCGGCAATACAGAATCCTTGCTCTTAGGAGAAGCAGGGAGAGAAAAACAGCAGGGGTAAGTCCAAAGTTCGCAAGCACAGACGCCCATCGACAAAGATACGCACAGTCGGACGGAAAATGGGGAAGAAGAGACGGTAGCCGCAGCCACACCTTTGCCAACATCTCCTTATACTATCTTCTCAATCTCTTAGCATGCAATGGAGCTCTACCCGACTGCATAAGGCCTTTCCCGCCCAAGCCAAAGGAGAGCGACCTCAATTAGTCGTAAGCCAAAGTTTCTCTGCGTCACGCCGAGTATAGAGAACCTTTTGTCTCGAACCCTCGTTCGAGAATACCGTGCGAATTCACGCCATCCGCCCGAAAGTGTACACCGCACAACACACAAATACCCTACCAAAGGACAGAGTATGCTAGGAAGTGACATCAAAAAACTCGGCTTTGGCCTCATGCGTCTCCCCAAACAGGGAGAGGCCATTGACATTCCCCAAGTCTCGGCAATGGTTGACCACTTTCTTGCCCACGGCTTTACGTATTTTGACACGGCCTGGGCCTACCCTGGGAGCGAGGACGCAATCAGACAGGCCCTGGTCGAGCGCTATCCTAGAGAACGCTTTCTTTTAGCCACGAAAAACGCCGCCTGGATCAACTGTGCAACGCGCGAGGACGCAATCGCGCAATTTACGACCTCCTTGCGCCAGACAGGTGCAGGCTACTTTGATTTCTACCTTTTGCACAATCTTGGGGAAACGCGGACTGCCTTTTTCGACAACTTCGACCTCTGGAACTTTGCGCTGCAAAAAAAACAGGAAGGCCTGATCCGCCATCTTGGCTTTCCCTTCCATTCCACGGCGGAAGAACTCGAGGATATCTTAACCAAGCATCCAGAAGCCGAATTCGTCCAACTCCAGATTAATTATGCTGACTGGGAAAGCCCGGCCATCCAGTCCCGGCGCTGCTACGAGGTCGCCCGCGCCCACGGAAAGCCAGTTGTCATCATGGAACCGGTCAAGGGCGGCCTTTTGGCCAATCCCCCAGAGCCTGTGGCTGACATCCTGCGCGCGGCAAATGCCGAAGCTTCTCTGCCATCGTGGGCCATTCGCTTTGCAGCAAGCCTCGATGGCGTACTCACAGTTCTCTCGGGCATGAGTACCCTGGACCAAATGGACGACAATATTTCCTTCATGGACCACTTTAGCCCGCTCACTCCCAAGGAGGAAGAAGTCATCACAAAGGCGCGAGAAACCCTCGCAAGCCTGCCCATAATTCCCTGTACCTCCTGCGACTATTGCGCCAAGGTCTGCCCAGAAGAAATCGGCATTTCCGGCTCCTTTGCCGCCTTCAATATCCTAAACCTCTACCACAACAAGAATATTGCCAAACACCAGGAAGAGTGGCTTGTGGACATGCACGGCAGAAAAAGAGCCAAACATTGTGTACAGTGTGGCTCGTGTGAAGAGGTCTGTCCGCAGCACATCGCCATCCGCGAGGAATTAGTGCGGGTCAGCGCAGCGCTTGACTAGTATTGGTTTTCTCAAGTTTGTGGATACATTGTACACAGAACGTTCTCGACAATTGTTTTTTCACATAGACTGAGAAAAGGTAGTACTAGTACCGACTTCTCTCGAGTCCGTATGTACAAATGTACGCATAGCTCTGGGTACAAGATACACGCGTATTTCGCGAATCGAGTACGAGCTACTGCCATACACAAGGCAGGAAAGGCGCATCGACGTACAGAGAAACTTGTGACGGGTGCAATCTTCCTTCCCATACTCCGCTACTATACTGCGGTCAGAAAAAAAGTTGTCACTTTGCGTTGAAAATACCAGACTCAGGGCCGACTCTCGTTCGCAAATATGCCATTTCATTTCTGGCTTGAGTACACAGACGAAAAAGGAGACCATCTGTCCATGTTGGGCAGATGCTGTACACACTGACATTTTTGGAGGTAGCGATGAAAATTGTCGCAGTCAATGGAAGTCCAAGGAAAAAAGGGAACACCGCAACCATCCTGCAACACGTCCTCGATGGTGCAAAACAAGCAAACGACCAAGTCGAAACGCAACTCGTCCACCTCTACACCTACCAGTACACGGGCTGTAAGAGCTGTTTTGCCTGCAAACTAAAAAATGGCAAATCCTACGGCAAATGCGCTCTCAAAGACGACATAACTCCCATTCTTGAAGAACTGCCCAATGCGGACGCAATCGTCTTTGGATCCCCCATCTACTTTAGCGAACTCACCGGAATGATGCGCTGTTTTCTTGAGCGCCTCCTCTTCCCCATCTTTACCTACACCGAGAACTGGGGCAGCCTTGCCCCAAAAAAAGTTCGTACCGCTTTTGTCTATACCATGAACCTGACAAAACCCGTGATGGAAGAGTGGGGCTATCCTGAACGTTTTCAAAAAATGGAAAGTGTCGCAGGACACCTCTTTGGCATTCCTTCCGAAGTACTCTCCGTCTATAATACCGTTCAGTTCAACGACTACTCCAAGTATGTCTGTACGGTCTTTTCTGAAGAAGAGAAAAAGCAATACCGCGCAACACAATTCCCCATAGACTGCCAGAAAGCGGAAGAGCTTGGTGCGAGGCTGATTGCGGAGTAAACGGCACGTACGCCGCAAAAAAGCCCCTCGAGTCAGAAAGAAATCCTGGACGCATCCGCCGACTTGCGCTGCAGCAAAGAAAGTCTGAGTGAATTTGCGGGCATATTGGGCATTGAAGCAGGCTCATGGACAAAAAGCATATGGGCTTAACTTGATTGCGCGGCAAAAAGGCGCCAACTCTCTATATCTCTACTGTCACAAACCTGCTTCTATGCCTTGATCCTTTGTATACCCGCCGTACCAAGGTTTGAGGAAGTGCGAGGTTCCGCTGTTCACAAGGACGCAAGCGGACGATCTTCTCCGTCGCGAGTATATGTTTGGCCAATTTCACTCGAAAAGGCGCGGTAGTCGCTCAAGAGCGGTCACAATTGAAGATGAATTTTGCTCTTATGCAAATTTGATTCCAAAAAACTCGGATTGTTGTGGCGCATACCGCATCCCAAGCAATGTCGCGGGAGAAAGAATACTCTCAAACCCGGCAAGTATGTCGGCGCGTCTTGTTTCACGTCGCAGACAAAAGCCAGAAAAAAAGCTCTCTCAGATATTTCTGGACAACGTACTCATTCTCTTGCAGGCGTAAACTGCGTCTACCGCCGCTTATCTACACCTAGATAGAATGCACGGTGCATTCGACTATGCACCCATTTTGCAGCGAAACAAATCGTTTTCACTCCCAATCGTGTCAGAGAATTTAAAAATCCGCATACACTGGGCTTTTCGACTCACAAGCCAAACGAAGCGCCAGAAATTTGTACTGAATACTTAAGAGCCGTTGCACAAAATCATTTTCTCCCTCAAAAATTTGTGGTACATAAGAGAGCTAGAAAAAAGAGCGAATTTTCTTTCCGCCCTGACATGCACGTCGGCAAACCCGCTCGTTTTTCTACCTCAGGGCGCCACATAAGAGAGCGTTTATACAGCCGCTAGAAAAAAATATCCTCATTAAAAAGAAAATCGAAGACTCGACCTGACTCAATTATTGCTTTACAAGAAATTTTTTTCTAGGCGGAGTATACAGCGCCGGATCTGCTTCAAAGGAGAGGGTCTCTATGACCGAAGTAAAACAGAATACTGTTGACGACTTCTGCAGATTCATGAAGCAAAAGGGGATGAACATAACCTTACAGAGAAAAAAAATAGCGAAAGCCTTTTTCCAGCTCAATGGGCACCACTCGCTTGAGGAATTCTACCAAATCATCGCGCAGGAAGACCCGACTATTGGCCAGACTACCGTATATAGAACGCTTAAGCTCCTCCGGGAAGCGGGACTTGCGTCTGAAATTCACTTCAGCGATGATATAACGAGGTATGAAGTCGCTGACCCGAGAAGTCATCACGATCACTTAATCTGCATCGAGTGCGGGAAAATCATAGAAATCGTCAATAGCTCAATCGAGGACATACAGAAAAAAATCGCGAAAGAACACGGCTTTACTCTCACAGGCCACATCCACAATCTCTACGGCGTCTGTACCGACTGTCAAAACAAACAGGTCACCTGACAAATTGGAGGTATGAGAGTATGCAAAATCTCATCGTCGCCGTTCTTATCCTCTGCGCTGTTCTCTACTTCGGACGGCGCATCTACCAGAATCTTCACAAGGGCGGCGGTTGCGGATGCGGCTGCAGCAATTGCACATCAAAGAAAGATTCCCGCAAATAGACTAAAAGGTACAGGCGAGCGCGGACTCCGCGCCCGCCAAAACTCCTGCAGGGCGAGGACTGCCCCAGACTGCCACCGGTCGGCACACGCTTTGGGCTTGCGTCGTCCGCATTTTGAGTATCCAGGCACGGAAATTGATCGGACAAGGCGGCAAAAACAATCTGAGCAAGCGTAATCTTCTTATTGCACAGCAAATCAAAAAACAGATCGGCCCCAAACAGTCAGGATTTCCTGACAACTCTGTCGCAGCAAGCTCGTACACACAAGTCTGATACTTCTGCAGGGCCCTTGCCAAAAGGCCGAAAGCAAGCGCTAGACTCGAAAAAGCCACACACGGGGCTTGCAAGAGTAAATGACTCGTCCATTGGCCACCCATCCGAGGCGGGCTTGCCACTCTTTTTCTCCTTAAAATCCAGTTCTGTACGCGTCCTCAAATTGCTCTTACTGTGATCAGAAAAAAATTGCCACTTGGTTTTCTCGACCTATGTATGCAAAGTCTACTTTCTGGTAGGACGATCAAAAGATGCGGCTTCACTCCGATCAGTTCCCTTGCAGGCGAAACCTAACGCATAGTTCGATTGCTCTGCGAGAATTGCCGCGCAAAATCAACTTTTCAAATCCATACATTTTTCAGACGCGATCATCGTAAAATTCCCAGACAAAAAAAACACTCAACTAATGCAATCATTACTATTATCTTATAAGATAAATTAACCAAGAGACACCAAATTATTCCGTTAAAAATACTTACACAAGAAACACAAATATTTATAAAATTACACAGAAATAATTACTTTTATATCGATAAAACGAAATTTATTAAGGATTGGTGGAACGGTGGAGTCGATGAGACTCTCATTACACGACCACGACGTTTCGACAAAACTCTCATGCTGGATACGGTGAAAACATTTTTTTCGACAGAATTTTCCGGCCAATCTCAATTATTTAAAGGACTTGATATCTGTAAAGACCTAACATTCAGGAAACTCCAAGAAACAATACCTATTATTTTTCTTCCTTGAATCCGCTCGCAGGTCAACAGTACTATGCGGTGTTTGTACATCTTCCAATAGAGTCATTGTCAAAGAATCCGCATTCTTCCGTTGGAGAGATAGCTTGAGAGTCGGCTGAAAAGCGCATTTCACTGTCCCCCCGTGAGCGGATATTCTTTCTTTTGCCCAGTTCAATAATTCAAGGTGTGAAGAAACAATTTCACGTATAAAAAGAGCTTTGGCAAGAATCTATAGTTCATTTACTATATTTATTGATTTTAATACAATTCCTTAGGCAGAAAAAGAAATTTTCAACTCAATTCATGTTTCAATGACCGATGAGAGCACTCAGGACTCTCTGCCTTATCTTTGTAAACTTCTCGCAAATCAGCATAAAATAAAACTAATCATACTTTTAGATAAATATTACACACCGTTGCATGAAGCCTGGTTCAACGGGTTTTGGGACAAACTTATCAATTTTATGCACGGATTCATCAAGGCCACGTTCAAAACAAATCCATATTTAGGTCGGGCACTGCTCACTGGTATCACAAAAATCGGTGTAAACAATATTGAAGTTGTGCGTACGACAGGTAATTTCTATACTGACTGTTTTGGTTTAACAAAAAATGAATGAGTATGGACTTGATAACAGATCTGAGATAAAAAAGGTATCCGCTCACAGGTACGCGGTGGATGTGCGATTTATGCAAGCTTTTCTGGTATCTCAAATGGTAGAATGCTGAATTTGTCACCTCTGATATGATTTGAAGAACTATAAACGCCGCGTTGTATCGTTTACCCATGAGCGGATACTAAAAAAGAGGTACGATGTTTTTATTTTTTGAAATCAAAAATCTATAATCAATGTTCAATCATTAACTACATCAAAAATAAACAAATCGGCCTCTTTTTTGCACAAAAAATCTCAAATGCATTACTAGGTGAACTCTTTGCCCGTTCTAGTGTCAAAGAAGAACTAGCCTAATTACTCCACGGTACAGCAATCGTAACCAAGATAAATGAGCAAATAAATTTTTCTCAATTGAATAAAGAAGGGTGTGGGATCTGGAGTTTGATTGGCAACTCCCAGCCTACGCTCTTTTAAGCCCCAAAAAAAACTTAGGTTTCAGTCGCTGTACAGTTCTTTAGGGCATCATATTTGCGGTCAAAAAAAAGTTGGAGTTGGAAATACACTCAAGCAAGAAAAAAATGTGTACATGCATGGTCTGAGATTCTAGAACAATGCGGGTTCGTAGCTCAACGGTGGCAACTTTTTTCCTGACCGCAGCCAGACTTTGTTTTCCGTTTGCGCTGAGTGTACTCGGGCACGTCTTCGACTTGAACGATGCGCTGATCCATATCGTGAGGATTTGAGCCGACACGTGCCTCACATGTCGCCTCCGTGGCCACACTCGCAGCAAAAAAAAGTACAGCCCTCGCAAGAAGGCTGTACACACAATTAATCAGTCAACGTCAGGCGGCGCTTGTTCTCATCAATGGACTCAGTCAGTATGTCCTGCCTATCACTGTAGTGGGTGTGGAGAAGGTGATGGGCCTTCTCGGAATTCGGCTCCCCGAGGTAGGAGGAATAGAGGAGCTTAATCTGGGGATTGTTGTGTGACTGGCGGTAGGTCATCTGATGATCGAGATCATAGAGCGACTGCTGCTTTCTTGCGCGCGCCGGATGGTAGGCACCCTTGATGCGGCTGCTTCCACCACCGTCAATACACCCGCCAGGACAGGCCATGACTTCGATAAAGGTGTATGGCGATTTTCCGGCAAGAACTTCCTCGGCAAGAATGCGCGCATTGCGCAGACCATGGCAGATGGCAAGCTTGACAGGCCCTGCGGGTCCAAGTGTCAATTCCGCAGTGCGCACTCCCTCAAGGCCGCGCAAAGGTTTTGCGACAATACCCTGAAGCTCCTTGCCTGCAAGGACAGCGTGGACTGTCCGCACAGCCGCTTCCATGACACCACCTGTTGTCCCGAAAATCACGGCCGCGCCGGTTGATGCGCTCATGAAGGGATTGTCAAAAGGCTCTGGCGGAATCGAGACAAAATCAACGCCAAGACGGCGCAGGAGGCGGGAGAACTCGCGCACTGAGATGACCACATCGTTATCTGGGACACCGTCCCGCGCAAGCTGCGGCCGTGCCGCCTCGTCTTTCTTTGCTATGCAGGGCATAATCGAGATGTTCTTGATACGTTTCGGATCAAGATGCATCTTTTCTGCGAGATAGCTTTTGACAAGTGCGCCCTGAATGCCCTGTGGCGAACGGGTTGAGGAGATATGCGGCAGAATGTCTGGTATGTGCTTTTCAGCGAAATTGATCCAGGCAGGACAGCAGCTCGTGAACATGGGGAGTGTTCCGCCATTCTTGATGCGGCCGAGCAGCTCGTAGCCCTCTTCCATAATCGTCACGTCGGCTGCGAAATCCGTGTCAATGACAATATCAGCGCCTATGGCACGCAGGGCGGCAACAATCTTGCCCTCGACATTGGTGCCTGGGGCGAAGCCAAACTCATCCCCCATAAGCACGCGCACTGAAGGAGCGAAACTAAAGACAGTTGTCACATCGGGCGAGGCCAGATAATCGAGGACTGTGTCGTTCTGATCGCGCTCGCCAAGCGACCCTGTCGGGCAAACTAAGATACACTGGCCGCACTGGATACATGCGGAGGATTTGTGATTGGGCGCCATGCCAACGCCAATATGTGATCCAAGGCCTTTGCCATCAACTGTCAGCGCGGCAACGCCCTGCACATCGCGGCAGACGGTTACGCAGCGCAGACAGCGGATGCACTTGGTCATATCCCGAAACATTGCGGTCGCACTCTCGTCAACCACACGCCCGGCCGCGGGTTTCTGCAGAATATTCGCAAAACGGTTGCGCGTTAAACCGACAGCCTCCGCGAGATCCTGGAGTTCGCAATCGCCGTGGCGCGTACACGAAGCGCAGTCCTGATGGTGATCCGCCAAGATCATCTCAACCTGCATGCGCTGGCGCTCGCGGACCTTGCTGGAATAGGTATTGACCTGCATTCCCTCGGAAAGCGGCGTGTCGCATGAGGTCACAAGGCGCGTGCCCGCCTCGTCTGTCACCTGAACCAAGCAGACGCGGCAGGTGCCTGGTGTGTGATTGAGAGGCGAAAAATGGCAAAGAGACGGGATGAAAAAGCCGTTGCGCCGGGCGACAGCGAGGATGCTCTCGCCCTGTTCAAATTCGCATTCCCTGCTATTGATATACGCTTTCATGCGGCTGCTCCTTATTCCCCACCGGGAATGTGCTTGGCGGTGACCACGGAATAGATACGGTAGCAGCGCAGGCAGCGCGACGCCTCCACCCAGGCCTCTTCCTGTGTCATTGTCTGCTCCACTTCGTCAAACGACGAGGAACGGCTGTCCGCAGCAAGCTCGCGGAGAGCTACGCGCGGCTTTGGCAGCTTCGGATCGACGCGCTCATCGGCTTTCATTAGGTGCGCCGAACGGATAAGCTCGGACATGCGCCAGCGGGAATCAAAGGAGACATTGCCCTTTGAGAGATAGCGGTCAATGGAGCGCGCGGCGAAATACGCCTGGCCCATGCCCATAATCATCGTCGTGGGCCCACTTGCTCTCGGACCGCTTGTGCAGTCGCCTGCGGCAAAAACGCCCTCGCGCGAGGTCTCCTGGGCCGCATTGACGACAACGCACTGTTTGCGGTCCCGCTCAATGCCCTCGCTCTCGGTGAGCATCGCAGGATCAACGCGCTGCCCGATCGCGGCAATCACATGCGAGCAGGGAATAACTGAGGATGCGCCCTCTTTTGGCTTAACCCCACGCCGTCCGCTCGCATCAGGCTCGGTCTGCTCCATGGCAAGAACGCGAAGACCTGTGATTGCTCCGTCTTGTACAAGAAGGCTGTCCTGGCCGCAGAGGAAATGGAACTCTACACCTTCTGCTTTTGCGGCCAAAATCTCCTCGCGGTCGGCCGGAGCATCCGCCTCAGTCCGCCTGTAAATCAAATGGACAGTCCCCTTGGCCACACGCTTGGCCGCGCGACAGCAGTCCATGGCGACATTGCCCCCGCCAACAACGACGACATCACCCTCAAGAACAGGGGGTTTTCCGCTCTCAACGCCTTCATAGACGCGTTCTAGAAAATCGATGCCGTTTTCGTAGTTCGCAAGGCTTGTGTCCTCACCCTTCATGCCGAGATAGCTTCCCTTGGGACAGCCGCAGGCGAGGAAGACGGCGGAATAGCCCTGTTTAAAGAGATCGTCGACATGGAAATCCCGACCCAGTTTCTGATTGTAGGCGATCTTAGCGCCCATCTTTGTGACAATGGCAATTTCCTCGTCGAGCGTGTCCTTCGGCAGACGGTAGATCGGGATGCCGTAGCGGATCATGCCGCCGGCCTTGCTCTTCGCCTCAAAGATATCAACAGGGTAGCCGCGGGTGAGCAGATGGTAGGCACAGGTTATGCCAACAGGTCCTGCGCCCACAACAGCCACCCGGCTCTCCTTGTCGGTTTTGACGGAGAGAGGCGTCAAAACACCTGAAGCGAGCGCTTTGTCCGCTGCGAAGCGTTTCAAATTCCTAATTGAGATCGGACTGTCAATATGCGCTCTTTTGCAGGCGCTCTCACAGCTCCGCACACAGACACGGCCACAGCTGCCCACTAAAGGATAGTGGCGCAAAACAAGATTTGCCGAAAGATCGACGTGCCCGTCTTTGATATAGTCAATGTAGCGGGGGATGTTGACCAGACCAGGACAGGCCTCGATACAGGGGCTTGTCATGGTGCTAAAGAAACCGTGGCGCATATCCGCCGGTGCCGGCTTAAGTTCCTCCTTAAAATGGGCGATCGCGTCCAAGAGCGGAATGGGACCGGTCTTCCCGACCCCGCACAAGGATGTTGTGCGCATCTGCTCTGCGATTTCGCGCAAAAGATCGAAGTCAAACGAATCGCCGCCTTTAAGAGCATTTTGCAAAAGATTTGCGATGAGCGGCGCGCCCGTTCTGCACGGGGAACATTTACCGCAGGACTCGGAGGCGACTTTCTGAAAATGTTTCTGAAGAGCCCACAGAAGCGGGACGGATGTGTCTAAAACAAGAAAACCGCGGTCACTGAGGACAAGAGAGACAGCATTGCCGCTGTCAAAGGACTCAAGAGCAGAGCGTATAACGTCCGTCGGGACATTTGGGCCATTTCGCCCATCGGACCGCGTGTCAAAAGGAACGCTATCCCATACACCATAGACGAGTTCCGGCATGCAGACCTCCCCGCATTGCACTGAGAGAACCAAAAAAGGCTCCCGGTTGACGTTTTTTCCAAAAAAAACATGGGGCACAGAGCCCAAAAAAAGAGGCGTATGTTCCAAGAGGAGGGCAGCGGGCTCAGCTTTCGGTGCGCGTATAGCGTTGCATGCGCTTTGTACGGTTCACACGCTCCTCAAGGAGAAATTTGCCGGTAATCGAGGCGGGATCGGCGATCAAGGTCTCAGGCGTACCCTGGGAGACAATGCGCCCCCCGCTCTCCCCGCCACCAGGACCTAGGTCAAGCACATAATCCGCGGCGAGAATCATATCCGTATTGTGTTCGATGACAACAACCGTTGCCCCACGCTCGACAAGGGCGTGCAGGACGGAGATGAGTTTTCCGACCTCATGCATGTGCAGGCCTGTTGTCGGCTCATCAAGAATATAGAGCGTCCCAGGCAGGGTGTTTTTCCCTAGCTCCCTTGAAATCTTGATACGCTGGGCCTCTCCGCCTGAGAGCGTTGTCCCAGCCTGCCCAAGACGGATATAGCCAAGACCGACATCCATAAGTACCGAGAGCTTGCGCGAAAGCGAGGGATAACTTGAAAAGAGAGCCTGCGCCTGCTCAACTGTGAGATTGAGTACCTCAGCGATGTTCTGGCCCTTGTAGCGGACTTCGAGAGTCTCGTGATTGTAGCGCATACCCTTGCAGATATCGCAGGTCACAAAGATATCCGGCAGAAAATGCATCTCAACGCGTGTCTGCCCCTCACCCTTGCAGGCCTCGCAGCGGCCACCTGGCACATTGAAACTAAAGCGGCCGGCTGTATAGCCGCGCCTGCGCGCATCCGGCGTCTCAGCGAAGATTGCGCGGATCTCGTCAAAAATTTTCGTATAGGTCGCAGGATTCGATCTGGGCGTGCGCCCAATGGGACTTTGGTCAATCGCTATGCAGCGCTCAAAGGGCTCGGCCCCTTCATAGTGTATGCCGGCAAGCGATCCTGGATGCTCAACGCGCAGGCCAAGAGAGAGGGCGACATGCTTATAGAGCGTCTCAACAACAAGCGAGCTTTTCCCTGAGCCGGACACGCCGGTCACACAGGTGAAGACCTGCAAAGGAAAGCGGCAGTCTATTGTCTTAAGATTGTGGGTTGAGACACCGGCAAGGGTGAGCCAGCCCTTTGGGCTCCTCCGCTCTTCAGGCATGGGGGAAGTCTCCTGGCCGCGCAGATGCCTCGCAGTCAAGGTATCCTCTTCCGTCAAGAGACAATCAACCGATCCCTGGAAAATAACCCGTCCCCCGTGATCGCCAGAGCCTGGGCCCATCTCGATAACTGTGTCCGCAGAACAAATCGTCGCCGCATCGTGTTCAACGACAAGGACGCTATTGCCCCGGTCTGTAAGAGAGCGCAAGGTGCGCAGAAGGCGCTCATTGTCCCTGGGATGCAGGCCTATTGAGGGCTCATCTAAAACATAGCAGACCCCGACAAGCCCGGACCCAAGCTGGGAGGCAAGACGGATGCGCTGCGCCTCTCCTCCTGAGACGGTCATCATGCTCCGCGAAAGGGTCAGGTAGGAGAGGCCGACTTCATTCAAAAAAGTCAAACGGGAAATCAGTTCCTTCGCAAGAGGAGCGAAGATTGTGGCCGCGCGGCCACTGAATGTACGCTCAGAAAGCCAGGCAAGCTCACGGTCTATTGGCAGATCGCAGAGATCGGCGATTGTCAGACCGTCTATTTTAAGAGCGAGCGCCTCTCGGCAGAGACGCTTTCCCTGGCAGTCGGGACAGATCCGCGGACTGCGGTAGCGGCCAAGCTCCTCGCGCCACTTATCCCCATACTGCATGCCACATTCAAGAAGCGGAATGACACCAGGCCAACGCTCTTCACTCACCGAAATATCATCCTGGGCTTCCTGCGCAAACTCAAAATGAGCGCTCTGATAATCCCCACGCGCTCCGAGTGCCACTGTGCCGCCCATCCAATTCCGCCTAAGCCCTGCAGAGCCTGCGCGAGGCCGGCCATCTTCATCCTCGCCATACCAGAGCGCGGCCAAAGCCTCGTCTGTAAAAGCGCGTAAGGGTGTGTCCAGGGTAAAATTAAAACGCCGGCCAAGGGCAGAGAGCGGCATGCTATAGGCATCAAGCGCCCCCTTCCCAGCCCAAGGCAATAGCGCCCGCTCGCCAAGGGATAAGCCCATGTTTGGGGCAATAAGACGGGGCTCAAAGGCGTCGACCGTTCCAAGACCAACACAGCGCGGACAGGCGCCCTGCGGCCCATTGAAGGAAAAAAGCTGGGGGCTCGGCTTGGGCATAGAGATGTGGCAGGTGGGACAGGCTGCGACAGTTGAAAAAAGGACATCCCGGCCGGTTTTCGGATCGTTTAAAAAAAGGCGGCCCTCGCCATAGCGCAGAGCAAGCTCAACCGAATCGGCCACACGGCTGCGCATGCCCTCCTTGATCACAAGCCGGTCCACAATGAGATCAATGGTATGCTTTTTCGTCTTTTCAAGCTTTGGGATTTGATCGAGAAGACATTGACTTCCGTCCACGCGCACGCGCATAAAGCCATCGGCCTTAATTTTCGCAAAAAGCTCCTGATGCGTCCCCTTCTGCTGGGTAACAAGCGGGGCAAGCAGGATTGAGCGGGTCCCAAGAGGCTGAGCTAGAATATCATAAATAATCTCGTCGACTGACACACTCGTTATTGGCTCTCCGCAGGAGGGACAAAAATAGGTGCCAAGCCTGGCAAAGAGGACGCGCAGGAAATCGTAAATTTCTGTGACCGTCGCAACAGTTGATCGTGGATTGTGAACGCCCCCCTGCTGCTCAAGGGAAATCGACGGGGAGAGGCCCTCGATACGCTCAACATCCGGCTTGTCCATCTGTGGCAGAAACTGTCTTGCGTATGCGGAGAGCGACTCCATATAGCGGCGCTGGCCTTCGGCGTAGACAATATCAAAAGCGAGTGTCGATTTGCCCGAGCCGGAAGGACCACAGATGACCACAAGCTCGTCCCGTGGAATGTCGATTGTCACATCGCGCAAATTGTGCTGCCGCGCATGCTCAATGTGTATACACTGTTTCACCGACCGCTCCTACCGCTCAAGCCAGGCCTGATACGCTTTTTCAAAATCATACGGCGAAAGACTCGTTTTGTCATACATGCCGGCTGCATCCCTCTGCCGTGCGGCCTCATAGAGAAGAATGGCTGCTGCGACAGAGACATTGAGACTTTGGATCATGCCGCGCATGGGTATATAGACTTCGCCATGGGCGATTGTGAGCAAATCGTCTGGCACGCCGCTATGTTCGTTCCCCATAATGATGGCCGTTTTCTTTGTCAAATCCCAATCGCCAAGAGGCTTGGCCAATGGGGAGCAGGAGGTTGCAAGAATCTGATGGTCGGGCAGTGCCGCAGAAAGCTCTTCGACGCTTCTATGCCGCACAGTCTCGACCCATTTCCGCGCCGAGGCTGACGTTCTGCGGCTCAAAATTGGAAAGGCTGTGTCTGTATAGTAGAGATGCACACGCATAAGCCCGAATGCGTCCGCCGAGCGATAGATGGCTGAGACATTGTGGGGATCATGAATATTGGCCAAAATAAGCGTCAAATCGGGCTGACGCATCGTAAGCACACTTTTTAGCCTCTCCCGCCGCCCCTCAGTTCTCTCGCGCACATACGTCATAGGACCTCCTCTCGACCCACACTTTTTCGCTTATGCATATCCCCCGCCCCTGTCAAGAGACGGCTCTCCGCTCGGGACGCATTGCCAAGGCCTAGCTTTTACGATAGTTTCAAGTATCACGGCGGAGTGAAGCCACACGCGCCATGTACTCCTATAGAGCCATGCAAACACGCCTCCCCGGCAATGTCAATCAGAGCCCTCGCTCGCGCGTATCCAAAGCCTTTTTCCCGCGCGAGGAATAAACGCTCGACATGCATTCTAGAGAAGGCCTGTGATCAAACTGCCCAGTCCTAAGCAAAAAACACTCATTCAACTGTACGCTGGCGGCGTGTAACCGGCCAGATGCGCATAGAAAACCGTGGGAGCAGCGCCTCCCCGCGCTGTTCACGCTGAACCCGTATGAGGAGTCAGTATGCGAAAGCTTGTCCCTCTTGTCAGCGGACTTTTGTTCTCCGCTTTACTTCTCTTGCCTCAATACCTGTTCGCGGCCGACGGGCATGCAACCTTGCCGCAAAATCTCTCCATCTACTGGATTATCCCCTTTGTCTGCATGCTCCTCTCCATTGCCATCGCCCCCCTGACCATTCCCCATTTCTGGGAACACCATTTCGGCAAGGTCTCGATCTTCTGGGCGCTCGCCTTTCTGATTCCCTGTGCGATCTCTTTTGGACCGGGCGTGGCTATCCATGAATTTCTCCACGCCATCCTAACCGACTACATGCCCTTTATTATCCTGCTCTTTTCCCTCTTTACAGTCGCAGGCGGCGTGCGTCTCAAAGGCTCCCTTGTCGGAACGCCCGTTGTGAACACAGGGATTCTCGCTGTCGGAACTGTTCTCGCAAGCTGGATGGGCACAACAGGCGCGGCCATGCTCTTAATCCGGCCGATTCTCCGCGCAAATGAACACAGAAAATACAGGGTCCACTCCGTTGTTTTCTTCATTTTCTTAGTCGCAAACATCGGAGGCTCCCTCTCACCCTTAGGTGACCCGCCGCTCTTTCTCGGTTTTCTCAAAGGCGTGCCCTTCTTCTGGACCACAACGCATCTTTTTGTAAAAACACTGTGCGCGGCCGCAATTCTCCTTGCCCTCTACTTCGTTTTAGACACCATTCTCTACGCGCGTGAAGGCAAGCCAGTTCCACCTAAAAAAGAGGGCGAAGTCGAGCGCTTAGGCCTTGATGGGAAAGTCAATCTCATCCTTCTGGCCGGCATTGTCGCGGCAGTCCTGCTCTCAGGTGTTCTCAATTTCGGCACATGGATTTCGTTAAACGGCATCCACCTCGAAGGCCAAAACATCCTCCGCGACCTCTGCCTCTTATTGATTGCCGCCCTCTCCTGGAGATTAACCGATCCCCATAGCCGCGTCCTAAACAACTTCACCTGGGGTCCGATCCTTGAGGTGGCCAAGCTCTTCTTCGGTATCTTCCTGAGCATGATTCCGGCCATAGCCATTCTCCGCGCAGGCACAAACGGCGCGCTCGCCTCGGTCATCAATCTTGTGACCCACGAGGGACAGCCGATCAATTCCATGTATTTCTGGCTGACAGGCGCTCTCTCAAGCTTCTTAGACAATGCGCCGACCTACCTTGTCTTCTTCAACACAGCAGCAGCCGGCGGCGGATCGGTCGCCCACCTGCTCGGCGAATGGGCCCCAACCCTTGCCGCCATATCGGCTGGCGCGGTCTTTATGGGCGCAAACACCTATATCGGCAATGCCCCGAACTTTATGGTCCGCTCAATCGCTGAGGAGCAGGGCGTCGCCATGCCGAGTTTCTTTGGCTACATGCTCTGGTCGGGTCTCATCCTCCTGCCGCTTTTTGCCCTCTTAACCTTCCTCTTCTTCATGTAAAAATAAGCCGAAGCCGCACAAACGCTTCTCCTTTATGGTACTTTCGCCCCTGGCGAAAGTACCAACGCTTTTTTTCATACCTTCAACAAAAAAGGACCAACCATGCTTCCAGCAAATCAATGCATTCTCTACAGCGGCGGCGCTGCCGGCACTGAACAGTTTTTCGGCTCCCTCGCCGAGAGCTGGGGAATAGAGGAGGTCAACTACAGCTTCGACGGCCATCAGATTGAGCGCCGCCGCGGCGTGCGTATCTTGACCTCAGAAGAACTCACAGGCAAGGACGTGAGCCTAAGCTATGTCTCCCGACTCTTACACCGCGAATACACCAAGGCGCCCCTCTTCCGGAAAGTCTTGCAGTCGATCTGCTGGCAGGTGTCCAGTGGCGATCAGGTTCTGGTTGTTGGCTCAATCCAGGAGGATAAAACTGTCAAAGGCGGAACAGGCTGGGGGGCGGAATTTGCAAAAATCTGCAATAAAAACCTCCTTGTCTTCGACCAGCCAAACGACACCTGGTTCACCTGGGAGGAGGACGACTGGATTAAAGTGATCGACCCGGTCATTCAGGCCAAACACTTCACAGCCACTGGGACACGCTTCCTTGAAAACAACGGCCGCATAGCCATACAAAATATCTTTGCCCGCTCCTTCTCGCGCTAGGAGCCACAAGTACGCTTAGAAGAACGTATCCGAGAAAACAATCGGATGCGTTCCGCGTACGCCTACATATCGTAAACAAAGGGACTATGATGGTCTTTTCTGAAAAGGAAAAAAAAATCCTGCGCATCGTGCAGAAAAACATCCCGGACTCTTTAACCCCCTATGCCGATATCGCAAAAGAGGCTATGGCGAGCGAAGATGAGGTGATAGCCCTAATCCAGCGTCTTAAAGAAAACGGCGCAATCCGTCGCTTCGGGGCGATGATCCGCCATCAAAAAACAGACTGGGTCCACAATGCGATGGTCGCCTGGAAGGTCGAGGACAAAGACCGCGAGGCCTTCGCGCATTCGGCAAAAGACTTTGCCACAATCTCGCACATCTATTTTCGCCCAAGTCCTAGTCCAGACTGGCCCTACACGCTCTACACCATGATCCACGGACGCAGTGAGGACGAATGCGCAAGCGTAATCTCCGCAATCCAAGGGATTTGGCCAAACACACCCTTTGAGGTCTTGCGGACAGTTGCTGAGCGCAAAAAAGTCTCTATGACCTATTTCTAAAAAAAAGACAGCCTTCTTGCGAGAGAAGCGCTGGCACACAGGACTCAAATGACCGACAAATCACGCAAACTCTATGAAACCGCCTGCACCCTCATCCCAGGCGGCGTGAATAGCCCCGTCCGCGCCTGCAAAAACGTCGCAGCCGATCCATTGTTTATTGCGCAAGGAGCGGGCAGCCATATCGTTGATCTGGACGGAAACGAGTACATAGACTTCGTTCTCTCCTGGGGCCCGATGATCCTAGGGCACGCCCATCCGGCCGTGACAGCGGCCATACATAGGGCAGCGGATCTGGGCACAAGCTATGGCGCGCCCTGCAAAGCTGAAGTCGATCTTGCGCAGACTATCACAGACTCTGTCCCAGGCCTTGAAATGATCCGCATGGTCAATTCGGGCACAGAGGCGACCATGAGTTGCGTGCGGCTTGCGCGGGCTGTCACAGGACGCGACAAGATCATAAAATGCATCGGCTGCTACCACGGCCATGCCGATCCTTTTCTTGCGGCCGCAGGCTCAGGGGTTGCAACCAACTCCCTGCCCGACTCACCAGGTGTGCCGTATGGCGTTGTGTCCAACACAATTCTTGTTCCCTACAACGATGCAGAAGCTCTTGAAAAGACGCTCCGCGCAGATGCGGACGCAATTGCGGCCATGATTATAGAGCCTGTCGCCTGCAATATGGGTCTTGTCCTCCCAAAAGACGGCTATCTTAAAAAAGTACGGGAACTCTGCACAGCCTACGGCGTGCTCTTGATCTTCGATGAGGTGATCACAGGCTTTCGTCTGGGTATGGGCGGGGCGCAGGCTTTTTTTGCCATTGACCCCGATCTCTCAACTTTCGGGAAAATCATTGGCGGCGGACTCCCTGTCGGCGCATTTGGCGGAAAAAAAGAGTATATGCGCCAAATAGCCCCAGAGGGCCCGGTCTATCAGGCAGGCACCCTCTCAGGCAATCCCCTCGCCATGGCGGCAGGCCAAGCCACGCTTTTAGAATTATCGCGCGCAGACTACGCTCGCCTTGCTACCCGCACAGAGAACTTCGCTAAAGAGCTTGAAACAATCCTGCGCAAGAAAAACGTGCCCGTCCATGTCCCAACAATTGCCTCCATGTTTTCGGTCTTCTTCACAAAGGAGCCTGTCACAGACTTTGACGGCGCAAAGAGCGCAGACCAAAAACTCTTCACGCGCTTCTACCATGGCATGCGCGATCAAGGTATCTATCTTGCGCCATCCTCCTATGAGACCGGCATGCTCTCCTTTGCCCACACAGAAAGCGATCTTGAAAAAACTTTAGACGCAGCCTCACGCGTACCTTTGTGAACAAAAAAAGCCTGGCCATATGGCCAATGACACAGACAGGCCTCATCCTTGCCCAGCGCGTCAGAAAGAGCCTAGCACAGGCACCCATACAAGACCTGGAAGTAACTATAGACGAGACTGTGATCTTCGCCCCAAAAAAACTCTGCGCGCGCAATCCAAAGACAGAGGCAATCGCTCTCCCCGATATGGGCTTGGGCATGGCCGAGCGTTTTACAAGCTACAAAGCCCACCTCATTCTTGGCGCATGCGGCATAGCCGTTCGGCTTATCGCCCCGCTCATAGGCCATAAAAGCTCAGATCCAGCTGTTCTTGTCATGGATAGTCAAGGTCGCTTTGTCATAAGCCTGCTCTCAGGGCACTTGGGAGGCGCAAATAGGCTCGCAAAGCTCATAGCATGCCGAATGAATGCCACAGCTGTGATCACAACGGCCTCAGATGAGTGTACTGTGCCCTCATTAGACCTGCTCTTTCGCAAGAGACACTGCACAATCCTCGACTGGGACGAATTGCCCACAATCCAGGCCTATCTCTTAGAAGAGAGGCGTCCTTTACTCTATGATCCACAGGATCTTTTTTTAGACCTCCCCTGCACGAAAATTCCTACGCTAGACAATCTGAATTTGGCAACTCTTCCCTGCATCTCACTTGACATAAAAAAAAGCGCCAAAAAAGCGGGGATTCTGCGCGTCCTCCCCCCTATAGTTCTCGGCATTGGCTGCAAAAAAAAGAGCGATCCCGCGTGTGTCTTTGAGGCCGTGGCCCTTTTTTTAGAGAAAAAGGCGATCGATGCCCGTGCGCTTGTCGCCCTGGCCTCAGTCGATGAAAAAGCAAATGAGCCGGCTCTGCGCGCTCTTGCGGTGAAACTTGGCATCCCCTTGCGCACACAAAAGGCAGTGACTCTTGCGAAAATTAAAACCCCAAATCCCTCCCCCGCGGCCGGCAGACGCTTTGCGACAGAGGACTTTAGTGTCTGTGAAGCCGCAGCCTGCGCGGTCCTAAAAGAGTATCTGGGCGCAAACTGGCAGGCGACCCTCCTTTGTACAAAAGAGCGTTTCTTTAACCAGGTAACTCTCGCCGTAAGCTGTCCTATGGCCCAAGAGAGTTAATAAGGACCTGCAATGCCTAACGCCTTAAGCATTGTCGGCTTAGGCCCGGGTGATCCGAGCCTTCTGCCTCCACTTGCGCACAGCGCCCTAAGCTATGCGCGCACTCTTGTCGGCTACACATCCTATATCGCCCTTCTGCCATTGGACCTAACCCAAGGCAAAGTCATCAAAACAACGGGCATGCGCGCTGAGCGCGAGCGAGTTCTCTTAGCAATTGAGAGCGCAGCTTCTGGTGTTCCGACAGCCCTTGTCACCTCAGGCGATCCGGGCATCTATGCCATGGCGAGCCTTGTGCTTGAATGCCTGCGCGAGAAAGACTTGCTCTCTCTCGATCTGGCCATTATTCCCGGCATACCAGCCCTTGCCGCGGCAGCCGCTCGCTTAGGCGCGCCTCTTGGCCACGACTTCGCAAGTGTGAGCTTAAGCGATCTGTTAACTCCCTGGGAGCGCATTGAAGAGCGTATTCGGGCTGCACTCGCAGCGGACTTTGTGCTTGTCATCTACAATCCGCGCTCACACGGAAGACCGGACCATATGCACAAAGTCCTCTCTATCGCCCGCACGTTTCGCTCGGCAGACTGCCCCATCGGCCTTGTGCGCAACGCCTATCGCAAGGATGAAGAGATCCTTCTCTGCACGCTTGCAAGAGTGCCAGTTGAAACAATCGACATGCGCACAACGGTCATTGTCGGTAGCAGCACAACGTGTATCGCAGGCCCCTATATGCTCACCCCCAGAGGATATAAGCCGTTTGCAACTTTACCTTTTTAAGGCTAGGATTGATCGTTTTTTCCCCCTACCCTGCATCCCTTCTCAAGCAATCCGGAGGCCCCCATGCCTGAAAACAATGACGACATTATTGAACTTACTGAACTTATCGAGCGGGGGCCGACACAGCCATCAACACCTCCCAAACACAATGCTGCGAACGCGCCGGCATCGGACACCCAAACCATGGATTCTTCAGCACAACAAAACGACGCCCAAAACCCAGACGATGACCTTGAGCTTTTTATGGCGCAAATGGGCCAAGGAGTCGGAGAGATAGGCGCCAAAAAGAAGGAAGAAAAAGCCGAAGAACTCGATATGACGGGCATAGACGAGGCGGAGAATCTGCTAGGCGATCTACAGATTCACGACCGCGACTATGTCCCAGAAAAAGAGCCGACATCCCTCGATTCCCTTCTTGAAGCTGGCGCGGCACAAGACGAAGATCAAACTGACGAGGCTCAAACAGACGAAGCGCCAACTGACAAGGCCAAAACAGTCAAAGCCGAGCCCGCTTCGCAGAACACTGCGCCCCCGAATACTGCGCCCAATGACCAGTCGCAAGCGGGCAACGGAATCCAGAAATCAGTCGACGACGACGTAAACGATCTCTTAGCCGCAATTGACGCCGAATCCGAAGAGCGCGAGGCCCAAAAAAACAAAGCAAGTGCGCAAGTAACCGAGCCCCCAGAGCCATTGGAGCCGGACATCGACACTCTTTTAAGCGAAATGGAGTCGAACGAAAACAAAAACACTGAAAAAATTGAGAGCGCACAAGACGTTGAAGGGGCCGATCCCTTTGCAGACGTGCTCGCAGAAGCAAGTGCGAGTGAGCCTCCTTCTGAGAACATAGGCGCAGATAAGACAAAAGACGCGCAGGAAGTGCCGGCACAAGAGACCCGTGAAAGCTCGCCCACAGACACAAGCTCTGCCCTCGATTCTCGCCTACTCGCTTTTGAAGATCGTCTGCGCTCCGTTGAGAGTCTCTCAGAGCGCATCCAAAGCTGTGAGAGCAATCTGACAGCGCTTAAAGAGTCGCTCACAGAGTCCTTGGCCTCTCTGCGCGATGAGTGCGCACGCCTCATCTCCCCTGACTCCCTTCTTGCGCCAGACGGACCGCTTATGACCGATCTCTCAGAGAAGGTCAAAGCAAGTTCTAACGACCTATCAGACAAACTCTCCGCCATGGCCTCGCGCATAGGAACCCTTGAGGAGACGCTTGCCGCACAAGCTCCCCCAACGCGCGAGTCGATCGAAAGTCTTATTGAAGACAAAGTGGCCGAGATGGCCAAAAAAGTCGCAAGCGAAGTGGTCGAAAAGCATGTGGCCCCGCTTGAGGCGGCCGTAACACGCGATGCAGAAGAGTTTAGGAGTCTGATTGACGAAAAAATTGCCGCCATCCCAGCCGGTATAAGCAGCGAGGAACTCGACGCCCGTCTTGCCCCGATTCTTGCGGCAAATGATGTCAACAGCACAAAACTTGAGACGAGTATTGAAGCGGTCACAAACCAGATTCAGGATTTGCGCAAGGAGACAGGACCGAGTCTTGACACAATCTCGACCATGCTCGATGAAAAAATGGCGAGCATACCCTCTGGGGTCACAGAAGTTGACCTGGAATCTCGGATGAACCATGTCTTCCAGGTCATTGACGAAAAGCTCGCCTGCGCCATGCCTGAGGGCATAACCAAGGACGATCTTGAAGCAAGACTCTCGGCGATCCTGACTGCTACCGAAACCATGCAGACAACCCTCGAAGGACGCATAGACGCTATCCAAGATCAGATGCAGGCTTTAGCAGCCCAGAAGAGCGCACCCGCTCTCGACGCGCTCAAAGATTCGCTTATGGCCTCTCTGAAAGAGTCCTTACAGGCCATGCTCGACGAAAAACTTGCCCAAATCCCCTTAGGCATAACTAAGGAGGATCTGGAGGTGCGCTTAGCCGATGTCCTTGCCGCAAACGAGGCCACGCGCAATGAAGTGACCGATCGCTTAGAGCAGCTTAAAGATCTCACAGGTCTGCGTGAATCCCTTGAAGGCACATTGAGAAGCATGTTAGACGAGCAGGTCTCCCAGGCCGGCCTTAGCTTCGAGGATCTGGAAAGTCACCTTGCGCCGATTCGCGAAGCTGTTGGCGCACTGACCGACCAGTCCGCACGCGAGGCGAAGGAGTCGATAGAATCCATAGATAGCTTGCTCGACACAAAACTTGCGGCTCTGCCCTTATTGACGCGCGAGGATCTTGAGGCGCGGCTGCGCGAAATTGCGAGCGCAAATGAAACATGGCAGAAGAGCGTCTTAGAGAAATTGCACGGGATTTCTGAGAAAACAATGCCCGATATGGCGGAATTCAAAGAAGCCCTCCAGGCAAGTCTTTTAGCAAAGCTGACACTGGCCTTTAAACCCCTGCTCGATGAGCAGATAGCCCAGATCCCACGAGGTCTTGACCGCAAGGAACTCGATGAGCGCATAAGCCCGCTTGAAGACGCAATCTCTGGTCTCACCGGTCTCATAGCCCACACAGATATCGATGCCCTGCTCGATCAAAAACTCGCCAATCTTCCAAGCGGCCTAAGCGAAGCGGATCTCGATTTGCGCTTGCGTCCCCTTGTCGACAAAGCAGAGGAGAATAGGGATGAGCTTGCACGCCGCATTGATGCCTTACATGCGAAACTGCAGGAGATAGCCGCCCTTGCCGATGCAAGCGATCTCGCAGCGCTGCAGGATTCGCTTGAGACAATGCTTACGCAAAAGCTCGAATCTCTGGGATCTGGCGTCACAAGCGAAGAACTCGATGCGCGCCTAGCCCCCATACAGGCAGCGCTTGCCGATCTTCCAAAAGAGGCGGCCATGCCAGCCAAGGACATGCGGGAACTCTTCGAAGAGCGGATTACGCCAATACTCAATGCGACAGAGCAGTCGCAGGCCGATTTTGTCACCCTGTTCAACGCCTTAAACGAAAAAATCCAGGAACTTGCAAAAGCGCAGCCAACCGTTGAGGATATTGAGCGCTTCTTAGCTGAAAAAATATCCGGCAAGGAGAGTCCAACAGAGCTGACAGATCGTCTGGAGGCGCTCCAAGAACGCATGACCGTCATGGCCGGACAGCAGTCGAGCATTGAGGCGCTCACATCGACTCTTAAAGAGAGTACTGTGCGCAATGCCGAGTGTTTCGCTGCGGTTGAGCAGAAAATCGACACGCTCTTTGGCGATCTCTCAGCAAGCGAGGGCAGGATTCGCCAGAATCTGGAAAAGCGCCAGCAGGAGGAGAGTTCCGCCGTGCATAAGGCTTTGGCCGGCGTCCAGCGGGAGCGTGAGATCTTTACAGCGCGCGTTGACTCGCTTGAGAAACGCATCGATGCCCTTGAGCCGACCTTCAACGCCCGCATAGACAAAGCAGCCGCCGGCGCGACAGCCCGCATTCTGCGTGAAGAGCTGCGCCAGATACTCGGCTAAACACCCATTCAACAAAAAGGGCGGGGGTACCCTTCCGTTCTTTTACCCGTCCAGGCAGACAACCCACGGTGGGTCGGCGCCATTCCCCATGGACGGGTTTTTTTTGAGGAGCGTATGGACAAAGACCAGAAAGAAGCGCTGCAAGTCGCAAAAGAACTCACTGCGAAGTTCATCGAAACGCGCACTGTCTCACCGGGCAATTTCGCGGAGATCTTCCCCGCTGTCTGCCGTGTCGTCTACCGATCGATCAAGGAACTGAAGGACAGTGAGGGAGACAGTGGACAATAATGCGGGACATGATGCGGCCGTTGCCGGCATGTTCGGCACAATATCCCGCTTCTACGACTTTCTGAACCATTTTCTCAGTCTCGGCATCGACCGCACCTGGCGCAGGGCTCTCGCCCTCTCGGTCAAGCAAGAGAATGGGGCCCTTCTTCTCGATCTTGCGGCAGGCACACTCGATGTCTCAATTGCTCTCAGAAAACAGCACCCAGACTCTCTTGTTCTTGCCCTTGACTTCTGCCCGTCAATGCTTGCGATCGGGCAAAAAAAATGCCGAAATAAAGGGATCACGCGCATTGTGCCCATAGTTGCGGACGCAAAGCGCGTGCCCCTCCCAGACGAAAGTGTCGACGCGATAACCATAGCCTTCGGCATACGCAATATCCTGCCGCGCAGTGAGGCTTTTTACGAGATGCTCAGGGTCTTACGCCCTGGCGGACGCGTCTCGATCCTTGAATTTGGGTCTGGGAAGGAGCGGATCGCGTATGGCCTGTACAACTGGTATTTGAACACGCTCCTCCCAAGGATCGGACACTTTTTTTCGCGTGACAAACAAGCCTACCGCTACCTTGCAGAAACGATCACAGCCTTCCCGGCGGCAGACGCCTTTGAGGCGGAAATGCGCGCGGCCGGTTTTGTCAACACAGGCTACCGCAAGCTCACGGGGGGTATTGTCTGTCTGCACACAGGCGAAAAAATAGGGCCAACTACAGAAAGCTGTGCGCAAACCAAATGATCAGAAGGCCTACGGCAATGCCGCAAAGCCCGAACATCTGCAGTGTGCCAGGCCCCCTTGTCAGGGCTTCACGCATAACAGAGTGCATGCCCCGGGGAAAAAGAGCCCAGACCAAACCTTCTAAAATGAAGGCCATTCCAACAGCGCGTACAAAAAGATCGAGAGTGAATAGCATGGCTTTCCCCATCGCTGAAACCGGAGGTTCTACATGGCCCTTCTCTTCGTCACACCGACGCAGGAAGAACTTTTTGCGCTCTTCTCACATACTCTCCCTCATGCCGATCTGCAAGCTGCGCGCACAAAGGGACAATCCTCGAATCTGCTCATGCAGGCCCCCAAAAAACTGCTCGGACGTGACGATGTCTATCTCTCACTGACAGGGGTCGGGCCGGTCAATGCGGCCTTTGCAACGGGGCTTGCAATTGGCGCGCTTACGGCAAAAGGTGTGACACTTGAGGCGCTCCTCCTCTTTGGCCTAGCCGGTGCCTATGATCTCACTCGGTATCCTCTCTGCTCCCTCTGCCGGATTACGCAAGAAATCTGGCCAGAATACGGGCTCAACGACGGACACAGCGTTATCGCAGAGGCTTTCAAATGGCCGCAGTGGCAGAAGGAGGACGGCCCAATCTATGACAGACTCTCCCTATCCGATCCGGACACAAAGGGCCTCCCATCGGGGCTTACTGACTCATCCTTCCTGACCGCGGAGTCTGTGACTGTCGCTGGCGTCAGCGCAAGCTATGAGCGCGCGCGCACCCTCTGGGACACCTACCACGCCCCGCTTGAAAATATGGAAGGCTTCGCCGTCGCCTACTCCGCCATGCGCGCCGGCATACCTGTTGCCGAAATACGCGCGGTCTCAAATAAAGTCGGCCCGCGCAGGGCCGATGAAAAAGATTTTCCAGGCTCACTTGCGAAACTCGGCGACATCCTGCCCACACTCAACCTTATCTAAAGCACTTGCGCTATGGCACAGTTCCTTCTCAAAACCAGACTGGCACTCGAACTGCCAAAGATTTCCGCGGCACTTGAGCGCGCGGAAAACACGCTTCCACAAGAGGTCAGGCCCGTCTGCCATCATATTCTCGCATCTCAAGGGAAGCGTCTGCGTCCTTTTCTCGCAATTCTCTTTGCAAGGCTTCTCGGCCAAAAAAAAGACGATATCTACGATCTCTCCGTATCCCTTGAAATGCTCCATGCAGCAACGCTTCTGCACGACGATGTCCTAGACAATGCAAGTCAGAGGCGCGGCAAACCATCTGCCCACACAATCTACCCCGTCACAACAACAATACTCTCAGGCGATGCCCTCTTAGCCGCCGGCAATGCCTTGGTCGCCCGCTTTGGCAATCCGGACTTAAGCGCCGCGTATTCCCGGGCGACTATGGCCACATGCGCAGGCGAAATCGCAGAACTCTCAAGTCAGTACTCGGTAGACAATACCCTCGATCACTATATCGCGATAATCACGGGAAAAACGGCCAAACTCATCGGAGCCGCCTGCGAGATGGGCGCAATTTATGCCCATGCGTCCAATGATGAGCGGAGAGCCTCAGTCCGCTTCGGCGAGGCTGTGGGCATTGCCTTCCAGCTTGTGGACGATGCCCTGGACTTTGCCAAGGAAGAAGAGACGGGTAAGCCTGCAGGAGGCGATCTTAAAGAAGGGAAGCTCACCCTGCCCATACGCTACTATCGCGATTCATTGACGGAGAATGATCGGGCAGACTTTGACGCCCAGTTTACCCAGGGCAAACTCTCAGATGCCTTGTGCCAAAAAAGTATCGAAAGCATCCGAGCAAACGGCTGGGACACAAAAACACGCGCCTATGCCGACACGTATCTTGCGCAGGCCATCGAAGCCCTCATGACACTGCCGGACAGAGAGGAGCGCGGGCTTTTGCGCGACGTCACACACTTTGTGCGCGACAGAAAAAAGTGAGGACACCATGCTCTATAGAATTGTGACAGGTCCGCACCCAGCAAGGGTTGACAGGCGCGGCGCAACAGTAGCCAAGCGCGCTCAGGAAGCGCTCGGCATTCCCTGTGAGGAGATCCGTGTCTTCAAAGTCTTCACCATAGACGGTCTTACACACGAAGAGTGCGGGGAACTTGTCGCAGAGGCCGTTTTGCACGACCCGATTCTCTCCCGCGCCGAGCTTGGTGAGCTTGTCGACGAAAATACTCCAGACTGGGTCATCGAAGTGGCCTTTCGGCCTGGTGTGACAGACAATGAGGGCAGAACCGCGCGTGAGGCGGCCGCAATCGCCCTTGGCCGCGAGCGGGCGGATATCCGCGTCTATACCTCGCGCCAGTACAGAATCCGTCAGAAAAAAGAGGTCTCTCTTGTACGCGACGATATTGAGCGCATAGCGCGCGATCTCCTCGCAAACACGCTTATTGAGCGCTACCGCATACAGGACAAGGCCGGCTGGGAAAAGGAGCCGGGCTTCTCAGCAATCGCCTCAGCGGTCACAGGGGCCGCGGACACAACTGTGACCACAATTCCCTTAACCGCCATGGACGAGAGCGAGATGGCCCGCGTAAGCCGGGAAAACACCTGGGCGCTCCGCGTAGTGGAACTTTCGGCAATTGAAGAGACTCTCAGAGAGCCTAATGAAGCCTCCCGCAGAGCGGCACTTGGACTTGGACCCGATCCCACAGACGTTGAGATGGAAATCTTAGCCCAAACCTGGTCCGAACACTGCAAACACAAGATTTTCGCCTCAGACATTCACTACAAAGATGCCTCTGGAAGAACGAGGGAACTCTCCAATCTCTACAAGACCTGCATACGCGACACAACAGCTGGGATTCGCAAACAAAAAGGGCGGGGCGACTACTGCAAGTCTGTGTTTAGCGACAATGCCGGGGTCATAGCCTTTATCAATGGCTACGATGTCTGCATAAAAGTTGAGACGCACAATAGTCCCTCTGCCTTAGATCCGTACGGCGGCGCCTTAACCGGCATTGTCGGTGTAAACCGCGATCCCATGGGAACGGGCATGGGCGCAGAGCTTGTCTGCAATACAGACGTCTTCTGCTTCGCAAGTCCCTTCTACAAAAAGCCTCTTCCGCCGCGCCTGCTCCACCCCCGCCGCGTCCTTGAGGGTGTGCGCGAGGGCGTTGAACACGGCGGCAATAAGTCAGGTGTCCCAACTGTAAACGGCTCCCTTGTCTTTGATGAGCGCTACTTAGGTAAGCCCCTTGTCTACTGCGGCACTGTCGGAATCCTCCCAACGGAAGTGAACGGCAAACCAGGCTGGCAGAAAAAAGCGCGTGTTGGCGATATCATTGTCATGGCCGGCGGACGCATCGGTAAAGACGGCATCCATGGGGCGACTTTCTCCTCTGAGGAACTCCACGAGGGCTCCCCGGCGACAGCCGTTCAGATCGGCGATCCCATAACCCAAAGGAAACTCTACGACTTTATCATCCGCGCCCGCGACATGGGCCTCTACACAGCAATAACCGATAACGGAGCAGGCGGCCTGTCCTCTTCTGTCGGTGAAATGGCCCAGGATACAGGTGGCTCGGATCTTGACATAGCCCAGGCTCCCTTAAAATACGATGGACTCAAACCCTGGGAGATCCTCCTCTCTGAAGCCCAGGAGCGCATGACCCTGGCAGTCCCCAAAGAGCATCTGGACAAATTCCTCGCTCTTGCCAAACGCATGGATGTTGAGGCAACACCGCTTGGTCGCTTCACAGACTCTGGTTACTTCACTGTGCGCTACAAAGAGCGAGTCATAGCCTCACTCAATCTCGATTTCATGCACAATGGCGTGCCGAAACTTGAGCTTTCTGCCCAGTGGTCAGAAAAGACGTGGCCGGACAATCGCCTTGAGATAGGCGGCGTAAATGCCCCAGATGAGGGCGAGTTCCTACAAACAATGCTTGGCCGCCTCAATATCTGCTCAAAAGAGTACATTGTGCGGCAATACGACCATGAGGTGCGCGGCGGAAGCGTCATAAAGCCCCTTGTTGGCGTAGCCCAAGACGGGCCCTCAGATGCGGCGGTGCTTAGGCCAGTTGTTGAGTCAGACGCTGGTATTGTTGTAAGCCACGGCATCTGCCCGAAATTGAGCGACTACGACACCTACTGGATGATGGCCAATGCCATAGACGAGGCTGTGCGCAATGCGGTTGCTGTTGGCGCAAATCCAAATGCCCTCGCTGGAGTTGACAATTTCTGCTGGTGCGATCCTGTGGCCGCACCGAACAATCCCGACGGGGAATACAAATTGGCCCAGCTTGTCCGCGCCTGCCAGGCCCTCAAACATTTTTCCTATGCCTATGGCCTTCCCTGCATCTCAGGGAAGGACTCAATGAAGAATGACTACACAAACGGGACTGAGCGCATTGCGATTCCGCCGACGGTTCTTTTTACTGTCATTGGCGTCCTAAAAACTGTTCTTTGCACACAAAGCTCTGATTTCAAAAAAGCGGGCGACGGCATCTACATCCTTGGCGGAACGTGGCGGGAACTTGGCGGAAGCGAGGCGGCAAGCGAGCTTGGACTTGTTTCTGGCCGCATCCCCTTTGTCGATGCCACATCGGCCACTGTGCGCTATAGGACTGTGCATTCACTTATGCTCAACCGCATCCTCTCTGCCTGCCATGACTGCTCAGACGGTGGCCTAGCCGTTGCTCTTGCTGAAATGTGCATCGGTGGACGCCTTGGCTGCACAATTGATCTTAATTGTGTCCCAGCATTTGAAGAGATGACGCGCACTGAACTGCTCTATAGCGAGAGCGCAAGCAGACTCATCGTCTCAGCCAAACCTGAGGCCTGCCGCGTACTCGACAGTATTGGCATGCAGCAAATATGCCGACGCATAGGATCCGTAACAGACGATCAAACACTCACTGTCACAAGTGGAGACAGCATTCTTTTCAAAAAAAGCCTTGATGAACTTGTGAGCGCGTATAAAAAGACACTTTTTTTCTAGATTTTCTGATTTTTTTCTAGAAAAAATATAAAAAATAACCGCAATGCGACCGCATTCATCTTGCGCTTGCAGAGAAAGTGGCGTATAAACAAGGGAACGAAGCAAGACATAGATCGTTGCTTTCGTTACGATGCCGTCTCCACTGGCATCGTGAACCCATAACCCTTTCTCTCGTCCAAAAAACACTTTCTACTTTGACATCTTACGAAAGGGGTAAAACAAAAGGAAGACGAATGAAATTCCTCTGTTTTCTCGTTCTAACCTTGGGTCTGATTGCAACTGCTCCCTTTGCTGTGGAGGCAAAACAGAACAGCCATTCAAAGACAACAGTTGAAAAGAAAAAAAACAGGGACACCGCAAAGGAGCGCGCGACAACAAAACGTTCTTCTGAACGTACAGAACGCAAAAAAGAACGCGAAACCGCGCGCAGGGAAAAACGCTCCTACGACAGAAAGAAGCAAGAACAGGCCCGTGCGGACATTAGAGAGCGCAGAATGAGCGCGAAAAATCGCAAGGCAGACAGAGAGGAACGGCTGAATGCCAGGCATGCCAGGTCCAATGACAGAAAAGCCCGCACCCTCTCCCGCCGTGAGCAACGCGTGCAGGCAGCGCGTAAACGGCACTCCTACGCGCTTTCGCGGCGGAACGCGCAGACAAGACGGTCCCGTGCAAGAAAAGAACTCGCTTCTCTTGACTATATACAGCCGATTGAGCCAAAGAGAGTCCGCAGAAAGACCTCCCGAACAACTCCCAGCAATACTCCCAGTGATTTTACCCGTGATACTAAATGGATGGACGATGGCAATGAATTAGCCGGCAAGGCATCCTGGTACGGGAAAGACTTTCACGGCGGTAAAACCGCAAGCGGCCTGCGCTACGACATGTACACCTTCACCGCCGCCCACCGCACCCTGCCACTTGGCACAGTTGTCAAGGTGACAACACTTGATGAAGGAAAAAGTGTCGTTGTGTGTGTGACCGACCGGGGTCCGTATGTGCGCGGACGAGTTATCGACCTCTCCTACGCTGCGGCAACTCAGCTTGGCCTTCGGAATAAGGGAATTGGAGACGTCAACCTGGAAATTATCTGTGACAAGGACGGCAAGCCCCTCAAGAAAAAGCAGGCTTTCTTTGTCCAGTACAAAGCCCAGCAGGGGAACGAGAAGGCTGGTCCCTTCAAGGAATTTGCCGACGCCTGCGCCATGCAGGAGGCCTTAAGGCAAGCTCATCCCGATGCAGCCGTAATCCTTGATTCGACGCGCTAACTCTTAAGAAAAAAAAAGACTCCTTTCCCAGAAAATCCGCAGAGCAAAACAAGAGAGGGAAAGGAAAACTACTTTGTCGCATAAAGGCTTCTCAATAGAAGCCTTTTTTTTTAGCCTTCGCGCCTTATGGAAAAAGGTGACCATTTGCGGACAAGCCGCCCTGGCCAAGCAAGGTGTACGCTATGGGCAGAAGATAGAGTAGCCACCGTAGCTTGCAACAAAAATGGTTCTTCGTTATGAGTCGTGGGCGCTCCTCTCTCGCGCTGCGTACCAGGTGGACCTTGGCGCGCTCTGAGATCTGCCCAAGTCCGCGTCCTAGGAGCCAGCAAAAGCCGTACGTCCGACGCGAGATCGGCGGACAGTCAAGGGCGCGATGCTCGCAAGGTAGAAAAAGGCGCCCGATGCGGCGAAGCACCGAGGGGCAACAAAGGTGAGAAGTGGGAGCCGACGGGGAATGCCACTCTCTGCCCGTAGCTTTTTTTACCCACAAAAAAAAATAACCATTTAAGTTCTCTAAAAATTTGCAAAAAATATGAAAACCAAGTTTTGACAGTCACACCCAAACAACACTGTACCGTTAACCATGATCAGCTATGCATAAAGCATGATATACTTACAATTTTCATCATATTTTTTTAATGCGCATATATGGTATAGCAATGTATGCATACGGAAGAGTATACCAATAACGGCAATTTTATATGTGTTTTTCTGTATCCACTCACGGGTCAACGGTACTGCCCGGCGTCAGTTGCGACGAAGTCCGCATATTCTGTTAGAGAGAACTGGCATACATCGCACAGTCCACAGCACGCACGTTATCTGACCACTGACTCTTCCAAATGACGTTGTACTACCGCTATATAATGTACACTCGATATTGAAAATAAAAAGAGCCCTACGAGCAATTCTCGTAGGGCTCTTTTTATTTTCTACGCTAAAGTCAAATTTAGCACCGACTGTTCTAAATCCCCATGTTTAAAAAGATGGTGGGGGCTCTCCTACGTCGTAAACCATAGTCTGCGTAAAAGATACACACGAACTTGGATGAACCAGTACTAGGGGCATCCATGGCTGGAATCTCTCTGCATCCGCTCACAGACGAACAGTACTATGCAGGCTTCGTAGCCCTGCCAGCTATGTCCCTGCCGACAAAGTCCACCGACGCGAAGCTAGCCTACCATGGGTGCGGTACGACGAGGTAGGATGTAAGCCGCATCCCGCTATACACCCGTGAGCGGATACATCTCTTGGGCGGACGTATCCCTTTTCAATTCAGGTCAGTTTAAACACGATCAATGAGTTCCAAGTAGCCCTGGACGTGGACCTGGTCGTAATCCCTTTGCAATTCAGGTCAATTTAAACAAGAAGGAACTTGACAAGTTCATCAACATTTGATGTCGTAATCCCTTTTCAAATCAGGTCAGTTTAAACTCCGGCGTCCTGGAGGCCGCATCAAACAAGGCTTTTCTGGGGGTCATTTGCAAACATCTGAGGTAGATTCCGGTACATTGAGAAAATAGGGGGTAAAGACAGCGTAAAAGCCTTGCTGCTGGCTGATCACGAACCTCTTCGGAGCATTTTTACAAAGTCCTTGAGTATCAATGGTTTTGTAAGTCGGCGCGCATGGGGAGGGAGGTTCGCGCGATGCACGCAAACAGATTTGGCGCATGCAATGAGCCAGACGGCGAGCGTAAAAGGCATAGCGCGGTCGAGTACTCCGCGACTTGTGCTTCTATAGATATACGCCCAGAGACCAGGAGTCAAGGTAGGGGTCGGGGGAGGTGGGAGAAAGTTGGAAGAGTGGGGGTACTTTTGGGTGCGATTTGAATGTCCGCTACTCTTTTTTTCTAGACAATACTCTCCTATCCCCCAAATACCCTGTGTCGTCGGCGTATTCTCGCTTATCAGATAATCCCAGCACCCAATCTACATATTTCCCCTTAAGATATACTCGCTACGGATGAAATCTTCCTGCCCAAGCTCTGAGGAAATGCGAGATTCACCCGTTGATGAGGATGAAAGCAGAAGATCTTGTCCGTCGCGAGTATCTCGCGTTCAAAGTCTCTGCGGACCTGCCTCACGTACCGATGCCGTCTTTAACTATGCAAGTATACTCCAGCCGGAAACAACATGATAGATTTGCGAGCGGAGCCAGCACTCAAATCTGGTCTTATCAACTTCAAGTGATACTTTTTTCCGCGTGTACGGATTACAAGACTATCGTTCAACAGTTGGAGGCTGAACTTCTCGCGACACGGCCCCTCATCGGCCTCTGTAGTCAGTGACTGCAATTTGGGGCCAACCGAGCTTGACCGATATACTATTAATCCGTACACGCTGAATTCTTTTCTGACCGCAGTATACACTGGTCCATACTGTTGGAAAGTGCCATGCCAAGAGATCTACGCCTGCTTTCCCGCAGGGCAATTGTTCCTGCGCAAATTTGCGAAGTCAGTCCTATCGCCCGCATATAGGCTCCTCTTCTTCGTACGTACTCTCTCAACATTTCTGTTTGCCCCTGGCACGTTCCTCAAGGAATGACACGGGGCGGGACAGATATGCGGTTCCCTGAGCAAGGGACTTCGTAGCCAAACACAGTATACGACAGAGTCAGTGCGCGTGCTTTTCTTTGACTGCCACGGACTGCGCGCAGTAAGGTTCTTTGCTTTTTCGATTTTGAGGTAAAAGAAGAGCGTACTCTTTTTGATCAGGCTAATGGCCGGTTATTTTGTACTTTTTCAGCTTGTACTGAAACAGACTCTTCGAGATGCCAAGGCATTCGGCAGCCTTCACCTGGACAAAGTCCGCTCGGACAAGGGCGCGGCGGACAAGGGCTGCCTCGATCTTTTCAAGCGTGTCCACGAGATCAAGAGGGAAGGGCAAAAGATCAACTGCACTCTTAAACTGCGCCTCCTCATCCTGTATTTCCGAAGGCAGATCATCGACATCGATCTCCGTCTGCTGCACAAGAACGAGGCAGCCCTCGACAACATTCTCCAATTGGCGCATATTGCCTGGCCATTCGTAGGCTGTCAGATATTTGAGAGCCTTTGAGCTGAAGCTCTTCTTCGGCATATTGTTTTCTGCACTCACCTTCTCAACATAATGGGCAACAAGAAGGGGAATGTCCTCCCTGCGCTCGCGCAAGGGCGGAAGGGAGATTGTGACGACATTGAGCAGATAATAGAGATCAGGGAGAAACTTCTGCTCCTCAACCAGACGGCTCAGATCCTTTGTTGTCGCAACAAGAAGGCGGACATCCACGCCTATCGCCTCCTCTCCGCCCACACGCTCAAAACTGCGCTCCTGGAGGAGGGCAACAAGCTTCACCTGGAGATCAAGAGGCAGTTCGCTCACCTCATCGAGGAAGAGCGTTCCGCCGTCCGCTTTTTCGACCCGGCCCCGCCGCATGGCCACAGCGCCATCCGCATAGCCCTCCTCGCAGCCAAAAAGCTCGCTCTCAAGCACCTTGGCGGAGAGAGCGCGGCAGTTCACGGAGACAAAAGCCTTGTCCTTTCTGGGACTGCCATAGTGTATGGCCCGGGCGACCAGCTCCTTGCCTGTCCCCTTCTCGCCACTCAGAAGAACAGATGAGCGCATGGGCGCCGCCCTCTCGACAAGTGCAATGACGTTTTTTATGGCGCGGCTATTGCCAATGATTTTGTGGAAATCGTAGCGCTCAACCATTTCCTGTTGCAGGAGGCGGAACTGCTGGTGCGCGAAGGAGAGTTCAACGGCATTGTGGACGGAGAGAATGAGTTCGTCGTTCGAAAAGGGTTTTGTGATGTAGTCGAAAGCTCCGTACTTCATCACTTCAACAGCGCTCTCAATCGAGCCGAAGGCCGTCATGATCACAACGGGAATATGCGGCCAGGATCGCTTGATGTGTTCAAGGACATCCTGACCGGTCATTTTCGGCATCTTCATGTCCGTCAAAACGACATCAACCTCGCTTTCCTGGAGAAAGGTCAATGCCGTCTCAGGATCATTGAGCGCGGTCACTGTGTAGCCCGCATCCTCAAGAAGGGTCTCAAGCACAAGAAGATAGTTCTTCTCGTCATCGATCAAAAGAATATGCGCATTTTTTTCCATCGCTCACACCACTGCCTGCTCAGGCTTCGTGAAAGCCAAAAGCTCGACACGAATGACAGCCCCGCCCTCAGGATCGTTTTCCAGGGCAATTTTTCCCCCATGACTTACGATAATGGAGTTCACGATCGGAAGCCCAAGCCCCGTTCCCCCATCCTTTGTCGTGAAAAAAGGATCCATAATATGATCCACAATCGACGGATCAAAGCCCGGCCCAGAATCCCGAAAGATAAGCTCAATTGACTTTTCTGTCCGCTGCCCGCGAATCCAGATAGTTCCAGGCCCGTTCATGGCCTGCTGCGCGTTGACAACGATATTGTAGAATGCGCGGTAGAGAAGATCCTTGTCCCCGAGAGTGAAGAGCCCAAGCGGCGTGTCACGCTCAACGCGTATGCCCAATTTCGCGAACTCACCCTCAAGAAAAACCAGGACCTGATCGAGAACCAGATTGACATCAAGACAGTCCTGTCTGGGCTTTCTTGGTCGCGCATAGTCCAGAAAGTCATTCACTGTCTGCGATAGACGCAAGGTCTCGTCGTAGATGGCGTTTAACAGGCGAAGCGTTCCTTTGTCCGCATTCGCCATGCGCCGCTGCAGAAACTCGGCACTGGATCGGATAATGCCCAGAGGATTTCTGATCTCGTGCGCAATGCTTGCAACAACCCGCCCCATGCTCGCAAGCCGCTCATTGCTGTGCAGCTCGTTTTCAAGCATGCGGTTTTTGTGCATGCGCTCGGATAGAACCCGCTCTGAGCGATGAATAAGCATAAGCAGAAGGGTAAAGAGGACAACACTCGATAGAAGACAGAGAATAACGATTATGCCCTGAAAAGCCAAAACGCGCTCATAGTCCTCGGTTATGTCCTGCGTAAGTTCAATAGCCCCCATAATTGGCGCCTCATCCCTGCCGGGCAGAGGCTCGCCTTTGAGTGGAGCCAAAACGCGGAGAACAAAAGTTCCGGGTTTGAGCGGAAGACGGAAAGGCGCCTGCCATGTGGGAAAATCGGAGAGGATCTCCGATATGGGCTCAGCCCCGTGGAGTATGGCTTCAAGCCTTGGATGGGCAAGGCCTGCCCTGCCCAGATCCTCCACGGCCGTCGAGTAGGCGACGAGATAGGAGAAATCGTAGATACGGAGCTTATCGACAGGCAAGCCCTGGATCACACTCCGCACAACCCGGTCGAGATGCTCATACTGCGTCGGCTGGCGGAGAGCTATGCGTCCGCGTGCAAGGATTGTCGGCAAGGCAAAACGCCGGAAGATCTGATTGTTCAGATTGAGAACGAGAAGACGGGCAAATTCCTTCTGCTTGGTTAAGAGGGTCTCCCGGGCCGAGTTTGAGATGAAAAACGAAAGACCGAGACTTGTGATAAGAATAACGCAGAGGGAAAGCCATGAGAGCGTCCGAGCGTAACTTAAAGGCAGTTCCTTCTCGGGCGCTCCCGTTTGCTGCGCGCAAGTATCGTGCATGCAAGAACCAGCTAGAATGTCTGATCCTGGCGGGGCACGTCAAAGAATTCCGCAAGATCCTTCTCTTCGTCCGCATACCCTGACGCGCCAAGACGGGCGTTCGCAAGACGCTTCCCAAGCTCAACCGCCGGCTGATCGAGCGGATTAATCCCCATAAGCCAGCCTGTGAAGACTGTGGCCGCCTCAAGGAGCATCATCATGGCTCCGGCAGAAGCTGGGCCTGTGTCTTCCATTTCGATGTGGACAAGCGGCACGGCGGACTTGCACAGGGCCATGCGTGTTCCGATCGCTTCGGCCTCAAGCAGGGAGCCGAAGGCCTTGCCTCTTAGCCACGACCACTTCTCCGGCAAATTCTGGCCAAAAGTGCGTCCAGGGGCCTGTTTTGTACTTGTGACAAAGAGACAGCCCTTGTCGCGGGGGCCATCAAGAAACATCTGGTTGACCGAGTGCTGATCCGTAACCCCTGTCGCTGCAACCGGCATTGAACCGCGCCCTTCCTTGCCAAGACTCTCGGCCCAAAGCTGCGCAAACCAAGGGCCGTAGGTCGACCACTGCGGAATGTAGGAGAAATAGATGAGCTGATTGTAATTGTGTTCCATAAGGGCGTCAGCCCAGCAGGCAAGGGCAAAGGAAGGATGTCCGGCAAGGGCGTGCGGATCCTGCACAAGAGGCTGCGCGACTTTGGCTGCGCCGTTTAAAAGGGCCTGCCAGTCAATCCCAAGGAAGGCAGCCGGAAGAAGGCCTACAGCTGAGAGAGCGGAATACCGGCCACCTAAGTTGTCCGGCACTTCAAGAGACTCAAGAGAAAGGGATTTGGCCTCCTCGCGCAGATAGCCCTTCTGAGCGTCTGTGATCACGATCATCTGCTTTGCCCAATCGTTCCCAAGGGCCCCGGCAAGCCAATCCTTGACCAGGAAATACTGGGAGAGGGTCTCGATCGTGCCTCCAGACTTACTGATGCAGA
Source organism: Desulfovibrionaceae bacterium (assembly GCA_017454105.1). Taxonomy (GTDB): domain Bacteria; phylum Desulfobacterota; class Desulfovibrionia; order Desulfovibrionales; family Desulfovibrionaceae; genus Desulfovibrio. The sequence goes on from JAFTDR010000128.1 coordinate 47,489, forward strand.
CGGCAACAGTCTCCTTGGGGTCAAGAGAGTTCAACAGCGCATCAAACTGCTCAGCGCAGACATTATCGCACACCCAGACTGCCGGGCCAGAGGGATTTGGAAGATCCTGATTGGGCGCAAAGGCTTTCTGTATGGCGCGCAAACCAAGGGCTGAACCACCAATGCCCAGCAAGAGCATGTGGCGATATTTCTTGGCAAGAGGGAGCGCGCGCTTCATGTCTTCCTCAAGCCGCGCGCGGTAGGGCATGGAAAGAAAAGGCAGAACACCTGAGGAAATCTCCTTGTTCAGGCGGCCCTGAAAATGCGTGGCCAGTTCCAGACGTTTGGTTTTATCGCCCGCTATCAGTCTCCCTGTGTAGGCCCTGGACCACTCAAGCACATTTGCCATGGAAACCTCCCTAGTTTTTCATTGACGCTGTTCACAAACCGGCGCACCCTGAAGAGCGAAGAGTCCATTTGGGTGCGAAGAACAAACCCAAAAATACTCCCGCACAGACTTTGGCGAGAGCATCCAACTTTTTTTTTACATTGCTGGTCGCGTGAAAACGCCTTTTCAAAAATGGCCTATCCACTCACCGTCACACACAACTCAATTGCCGTACAGGCGTGCGCCACACATCCTACTCCTTGGCGTCACAAATATGTGGCCGACAACTCCCTCATTGAGTTTCGCTTGCGTCTTGCCTAAGTCCGTCTTTTTGCTTCTGAACGCACACAAGACAGCCGTCAGTGACTGTGAGATTGTCGCTCACAAGGGTAAAGACGTTTTTTTCGCTCCGAATGACACGCGCGTGCGCGAGCGTGTGCCCCTCTGCGTCAAGCACAAGAGATTGTTCACCTACGCGCACACTGGCTCCTTCGGCCGAACACCAGAGCGAGACAGAATCTCCCTTAATCTGCGCGCGGAAGATCTCGGAGAAACCCAGATCTCTAAGAAGCACCGTGTTTCTTCGGCCAAGCACAAAGGTCACGGTAGCAAAAAAAAGACCGGCCAGAAAGAGGAGAGTTGCGGCAAAAAAGGGCTCACAACCGAAACGGAGAAGAAATGACGGAGAACTCTCCTGCATGGCCTCTCTGTCCGCAAAGACAGACACATGGAAACGCTGTCCTTCAGGGAGACCACGGAAAAAGGCCGTAACCCGCCAAACGCCAGTTTGGGCTCCCTTTTGTGCTACGAGATTTCCCCGCCACATGCCGTTGCCAATCAGATAGCCTGTGAAAAAGCCCTCAAGCTCAAAGGTGAGTGGCGCATCCTCTGGAATGCGCAAAACAAGATCACTTGCTACTGGATTTTGAAAGGGACACGGTCCCGAGATACCCTCGCTCTCCCCTGCGATCATCCGGATTTCATCGTGACCTGTGCGGAGAAGAGCCTGCACACCGTCAAGAAGAGCCACGGCGGCAAGGAAAAAAAAGACGGCACTGATCCTGCCTATCAAAAAGAGACGAGCCCTGCGTCTGCGCCAGAGAATCCAGCCCGCATCCATGAAAACCTCGTGCAGTAAGAGTGAAGCGCGCAAAGCCGGTCAGCCGCAGCTTTTTCTTCAGAAGGAAAAAGCGTAGACTTGCGCGCAAACAAATGGGGGAGACGCATGATCCGTTTAATCGACATCTGCAAAAGCTATACAGTGGGCAAACAGAGACGCATCATCCTTGACCATGTGAACGCCGACTTCCCACCCGGCGTCAATATGGGCATCCTCGGCCGCAACGGCGCCGGCAAATCAACCCTTGTGCGCATTATCGGCGGATCAAGCTATCCTGATTCTGGGTATATCGAAAGAAAAAGCCGCATTTCCTGGCCTATCGGCTTTGCCGGCTGCTTCAACAACAAACTCTCCGGCCGGGCGAACCTAAATTTTGTAAGCCGCATCTACGGCGCGGACATACGCAGCGTCACAGCCTTTGTCGAAGAGTTTTCCGAACTCGGACGCTACATGGATGTGCCGATCAAGAACTATTCTTCAGGCATGGCCGCAAAACTCGCCTTTGGCCTCAGCATGGCCATAGGATTTGACTACTACCTAATTGACGAGGTCTCAGCCGTCGGCGACGCGTCCTTCAGGGCAAAATGCAACCGCGTCTTTGAAGAGCGCAAAAAACAGGCAACACTGATTGTTGTCTCCCACAATATAGGAACAATCAAGGCGCATTGCAATCAAGCAGGCGTCTTAAACAACGGCGATCTCATTTTCTACAAAAACATCAATGACGCTATCGCAGCCTACGAGGATCTCTGCAAGCGGCCACTCGAAATCCGTTTCGCCTAAGACCCAGGGGCTTACAATCACGTTTCTCGCCTTGGGCTATCCCTATGGTCCAATCCCAAGGCTATACTTCCCGTAGCGATCAAACAAGCCGGTTCCCTGTACGCTTCTCTTTTTTTCTCACGTAGGCAGAACAATAGGCACATATAAAGCCTATTTGCCATGGGCACTCAAACATTCTCCCCAGATTGGACGGCTCGAGCGCATGCCGAACGCGCAAAGGGCAGAAAAAAAAGCTGACCGTACCGGGCACACTGTGCCTGACATGTCAGCTTCCTATGCCTTTTTAGGAGAATAGCTATGCAGAAAAAAAGCCCGCATACGCGCTAGGACGTACGGCCGTACGGGACAAATTGGCTACCAGACAAAAGGACAAGAGACGCAACGCTTAGCTCTCCTTGACAGCCTCTTTGAGGGCTTTAGCCGGCGTGAATTTCACAACATTGCGCGCGGGAATGACAATCGGCTCGTGTGACTGCGGATTGTGTCCCTTCCGCTCGGCACGAGAAACGACCTTGAACGTGCCAAAGCCCGAGAGGATCACCGAATCACCAGCAAGCAATGCCTCTTTCAAGGACTCGACAAGAGCGTTAAGGGCCTCTTCGGCGTCAGACTTCTTTGAAAGTGCTTCGACCCTGGCAGTGATTTTGTCAACAAGTTCAGCTTTAGTCATTACGGTTTCTCCCATAGATTTGCGGCCGCATAACTGTGACAGAAAAAGAGGGGGAACAGCGGCCGCTGCAGTGAACCGAATACGCAGCAAGTGCGCGCAAAAGCTTTCCTAAATGGCTCTCCGCTGATACAAAGCGTATAGAGAACACAGGCTTGTACGCGCGAAACAAAGTATCGTAGAAAAACGGAGAAGAGCGAAAACCGCGCAGGCTAGAGATCAACTAGAGATCAACCAGTTCTATGGCCTCTTCATCAAGCGGGCGGCCGAGAAAGAGGCTTCCTGTTCTTGCGAAACGCTCTCTGTTGTCCGTTGTCATGAAGTGTGCTGACCCTTTGCCGTTTTCGGCAAGAAGATCGCGCACATGAAGCTCACAGGCGACTGTCTCGGCAACCGTTGCCGCCGGATCAACAACAGCGACATCTGGCCCGACCACCCGCTCAAGGGCGCCCTTAAGCAAGGGGTAATGGGTGCAGCCGAGAATCACGGTATCGGGCGTGTTTTCATCCCGCACAGCGAAAACTGAATCAAGATAGTAGCGCGCCATGGACTCGACAAGAGGCCCTTCCATAAGACCTTCTTCGGCCATCGGAACAAACAGGGCACAGGCTTTCGCCGTTGTCACGCAATCGGGCTTTAGGGCCGCAATAGCCCGGCTGTACACGCCGCTCTTAATGGTCGCTTCAGTCGCGAGAACAATAATATGGCCGTTTTTTGTGAGACGCACGGCCGCGAGCGCTCCAGGCTCGACAACTCCTAAGACCGGCAGGGGCGCAAAACGTGCGCGCAGTTCGGGCAGAGCATTGGCTGTCGCGGTATTGCAGGCGAGAACAAGCATCTTGATGCCGCGGGCAATAAGATGCTGCGCGGCCTGCACTGTGTACCGAACAATTGTGTCGCGGCTCTTTGTGCCGTAGGGCAGTCGCGCCGTATCCCCAAGATAGAGAAGGTCTTCTCTGGGCAAGCGCGAGGCTATGGCTGAAAAAACCGTCAGTCCTCCCATTCCGGAATCAAAAAGCCCGATCGGCAGACGAGACTGCCCAAACATGATATCTCCTCGTAAAAACGGGTACTCCAAGGCGTAAGAAGCCAAACCACACTCCTTGTACATCAAAGCCCGTGCAAAGGCAAACATTGGGCGATTTGCTTTTCTATACGAACTTGTGTAGGTTACGGAGCGTTGTAAACCGTGAAGGAAAACATCATGCTGGGAATTCTCGACTACAATGCCGGCAATCAGACAAGTGTCCGCCGCGCGCTCGATGCGCAGAACATCCCCTCGCGCATATCCGCTGATCCGGCCGATCTCGCATCCTGCCAAGGGATCATCTTCCCTGGAGTCGGCGCAGCGGGCACGGCGATGCAGGAGCTTGAGCGCACAGGACTTGCCCGTTTCCTAAACGATGCGGCAAGAGAGGGCCGGCCAATCCTCGGTATATGCCTTGGCTGCCAGATTCTTCTCGACCACAGCGAGGAAAACGATACCGACCTCCTTGGCATTGTCCGCGGCAAAGCGCGCCGCTTCCCAGACAATGGCCTGCAGGAAGACGGCTCCCCTGCCCCTGTGCCTCATATGGGCTGGAATACAGTTGAGCGCCATATCCAATCCCCGCTCTTCCAGGGTATTCCAGAAAACGCCTTCTTCTATTTTGTTCACAGCTATTATGTCGACGTTCCAGAAGAACTCGTCATTGGCACAACACACTACACCCACCCCTTCTGCTCAGTCTATGGGCGGGACGGACTGTGGGGGGTGCAGTTTCATCCAGAAAAAAGCGGCCGTCACGGGCTCGCGCTTCTGCGCAATTTCTACACCTACTGCATGGGGGCAGCCAATGCTGTCTAAACGCGTGATCGTCTGTCTGGATGTCCGCAACGGTGTCCTGACCAAGGGTATACGCTTCCAGGGCAACAAGGACATAGGCGACCCTGTCGAAAGCGCGCGGCGCTACTACGACGAGGGGGCCGACGAAATAGTCTTCTACGATATCACAGCCTCCGCCGAGGCTCGGGGTATATTTATAGATGTGGTTCGGCGTGTGGCCGCCCAAATCTTTATTCCCTTTAGCGTCGGGGGAGGCATAGCCTCGCTTGAGGCTATGCACGCAGTCTTTCATGCAGGCGCAGAAAAAGTGTCCGTGAATTCCGCCGCGATCGCCAATCCCGATCTTATTGACGCGGGGGCCAAGGAATTTGGCTCGCAGGCCATAGTTGTCGGCATGGATGTCAAGGCGGTTCCGCCAAGCCCAAAACTTCCGTCAGGCTATGAAATCGTAATCCACGGCGGACGACTGCATACAGGCATCTGCGCCCTTGCCTGGGCTAAGGAATGTGAGGAGCGCGGCTGTGGCGAACTCTGCGTCAATTCCATTGACGCGGACGGCACAAAGGATGGCTATGCCATTGATCTCCTTGAAAAAATCTGCGCAACTGTCTCGCTTCCTGTCATAGCCTCAGGCGGCGCGGGCGAGCCAAAGCATTTGGCAGAGGTTGTGCAACACGGGCCATCGGCTGCCCTCATAGCCTCGATTGTCCACTATGGCCAATACTCCATTCGCGATTGCAAGGAGTACATGGCCAAGGAGGGCATCTGCGTGCGCCTGCCATGGTAGAGAAATTCATCGAAAAACCCGCGGCTCTCGCCTATTCAGGCGGGCTCGACAGCCGTTATCTTGCAAAAACGCTCTGTGCGGCAGGATGCGATCTTCTTCTCGTACACGCCACAGGCGACCACATAGCCCCGCGCGATACACTCTACGCGCAGACCTTTGCTCAAAAAAACAAGCTGCCAATGCTCTCCTTTCTTTTTGATCCCCTGCACATAGAAGGCATTGACACAAAAGAGCGCTGCTATGTGTGCAAGAAAGCGCTGTTTCAAACAATGCGCGCAATACTTGAAAAGCACGGTGAAAGCGGCCGCATACTCATAGACGGAACAAACAGAGACGACCATGCCGTCTTTCGGCCTGGGCTTAGGGCTTTAGCCGAGGAAAACATTGTCTCGCCTCTAGATTTGGCCGGTCTTGGCAAGGAGGCGATACGCGCAAAAGCCCGCGCGATGCACTTGGATGATCCAGAGCAGAAGCCAAGTCCCTGCCTCTTAACGCGCCTAGCCTATGGCCTACGGGCGGATGCACAAACACTCAAGCGCATTGCAGAGGCCGAGTCGACTCTCGCACAAGCTTTGACCTCTGCCTTGGGCTTTGAGCCGGCATTGCGTCTAAGACTCACGCCAAGTCCCCTGCTTCAGGTCGAATGCGAGGAAGAAAGCCTCCTCTCCCAACAAGACCGTGTGCGCGCAATCCTTGACCAGTTTGCTTTTCTCCCGGCAAAGCTTCTCGCAGAACAAATGATAAGCGGTTTCTTTGACAGAGAAGGACAAACGAAAGCGGCCGTAGTACTCACATAGTGAAATTTTTTGTTGACTCAGCAGGAGCTGAGCGTATATCTCAATCAACCTGTATAGCGTAATGGAGGATACAATGGGACACAAAAAAGTTGAACGCAGAAAGGAACTTGACCGCCGCCGCCAACGCCGCCAGGCGCGCCTTAAGGAACGCATCCGCAAAGCCAAAGAAAATGCCAAAGCCTAGCGAGCTTGAGCAAAACCGCTGAATGTATGCCAATATACGAATATGAGTGTCCGTCGTGCGGGCGCATCTTTGAAGAATGGGTCAAAGTGTCCGAAGCGCACGGGGAGGAAGCCTGCCCTGCCTGTGGAACCCCCTCGCCACGTGTGATCTCCCACACATCCTTTGTCCTCAAAGGCGGAGGCTGGTATGTGACCGAATACGGCTACAGAAAAGGCGTGAACGAGGACGGCGAAAAGAAAAACGATCCGGACAAAGCAAAAGAAGAAAGCAAAGAGAAAACCGCTGAAAGCCCATCCCAGGACAAAAGCCAAAAAGAGCCCAACGGCCAAGCCAAAACCGAAAAGCAAGGCTCAGAAAAAGAGTCTGGGAAACAGGCTGAAAAGGGCGACAGCAAAGAAAAATCAGGATCATCACAGGAAAAACCGAGTACAAAAGCAAAGGATACCGCAGCACCACAATCTGGGGGCGGCTCCGCAAAAAACTCTTCGTAGAGCAAGGAGGAAGGGCTGCGTATGCACGCCCTTCCTTTTTTTGACTCCGCACTTTTTTGTCTGACGGGGGATTTCATGATAGAACGCTATACCCGCCCTGAAATGGGCGCGATATGGACACTTGAAAACCGATACGCTGCCTGGCTTTCGGTTGAGCTTGCTGTCTGTGAGGCCTGGGCAGAACTTGGCCGCATCCCGGCTTCGGCCATACCAACGATTAGGGAAAAGGCGGCCATCAATGTGCCCCGCATTCTCGAAATTGAAGAGACAACACGCCACGATGTCATAGCCTTCTTGACCTCTCTTGAAGAGATAGTCGGAAAAGAAGCCCGCTACATCCACCTTGGTCTCACCTCATCCGATGTCGTTGACACGGCCAATGCCCTGCTCTTCGCCCAGGCTGGCAATCTGCTCAAAAAAGACATAGAGGCGCTGAAAAGCACTCTTATGGATTTGAGTTTTCGGCACAAAGGCAAGCTCTGCATGGGCAGAACCCACGGCATACACGCTGAGCCCACAAGTCTTGGTCTCAAATTTGCCGGCCACTACGCGGAATGGTGCCGCAACGAGCAGCGTCTCACTTTTGCCCTGGAGGATGTGCGGGTCGGCAAGCTCTCTGGAGCTGTCGGGACCTTTGCCATTGTTCCGCTTGAGCTTGAAGAGCGCACCATGGCCAAGCTCAATCTTGCCTCTGATCCCCACTCAACCCAGATTGTCCAGCGCGATCGCTACGCGCACTTCTTCACAACGCTCGCCATTCTTGGCGGAAGCATCGAGCGCCTTGCAACAGAACTACGACATCTGCAGCGGACAGAGGTGCGCGAAGTTGAGGAGGGATTTAGGCCTGGGCAAAAAGGCTCCTCAGCCATGCCCCACAAGAAAAACCCCATTTCAGCAGAGAATCTCTGCGGACAAGCGAGGTTACTTAGAAGCTACGCGCAGGCGGCGCTTGAGGACCAGGCTCTCTGGCATGAGCGCGATATCAGCCACTCATCGGTTGAGCGAGTCATCATGCCTGATGCCTGCATTCTCGCAGACTACGCCATGAACCGCCTACGCCGAGTTCTCGATCACCTTGTTGTCAATGACGAGCGCATTTCTGCCAATCTGCAGGCTTCCTTTGGTCTCTTTTTCTCGCAGAGGGTCTTAACAGCCTTAATCGACTCATCCATGCCAAGACAGAAAGCCTATGAATGCGTGCAGAAGCTCGCCATGCAGAGCTGGCAGACCCAGGCCTTCTTTCCGGATCTCGTCCGGGCGGACAAAACGATCGCATCGCACCTTCCCCCCGAGACCTTGGACAAACTCTTTGACCCCACCTTCTATCTGCACAACGAGGACGCAATCTTTGCCCGCGTCTTCGGCAAGAGCGACCGCTAGGGAGGCACGCTGTGGACGACATGCTCTCATTGAAAAAAAAGCTGGCCAAACTCCTTCTTGAACGCTCCTACAAAGAGGGCCATTTCACTCTGGCCTCAGGCCGCACAAGCGATTACTATTTTGACTGCAGAGTGACGGCTCTCTCAGCCGAAGGCTCCTGGCTCATTGGCCGTCTTTTCTGCGCCCTGCTCGCTCCAAAAAATCTGGCAGGTGTTGGCGGTATGACCATGGGCGCCGATCCCTTGGTCACAGCAACAACCGTACTCTCCCATGAAATGGGCACACCCTTACACGGCCTACTTGTGCGCAAAAAGGCCAAGGACCATGGCACAGGGCAATATGTTGAGGGCCTAGCCAATTTCAAAAAGGGCGATCGCATAGCCGTGCTTGAGGATGTGATCACAACAGGGGGCTCAGTGTGCACTGCCTGCGAGCGCCTTGCAGACGCAGGCCTAGTCATTGATTCGATCTGCGTGATTCTTGACCGCGAGGAAGGGGGCCGCGCAGCCCTTGAGGCAAAAGGCTACACAGTAAACGCGCTCTTCACCCGGAACGAACTCCTTGCGCTTGGCCGTTAGTATGCGCACAGTATTTGTACTCTGCGCGACCTGCTATCTCTTCGTAAGCCTCCATTCCATAGCTCTCGCTTGGCAGGTGACACTTACGAAAGGCGCCCTTCCAGATACCTCTATCGCTGTTGACAAAGACAAAAAAAACTTCTTTTTTTTGCGCGAGGATTGTACAAAGGAATCTCTGGTTCCCTGCACAACAGGAAAAGTGGACGGCGACAAACAGGTTCTCCACGACTTAAAGACGCCAGAGGGAATCTACTTTGTGCAGAAGCACATTCCCCGCGGTCTCGACTTCCGCGAATACGGAGGCCGCGCCTTTACCCTTGACTATCCAAACCCAGTGGACATTCTTAGGGGAAAAACAGGGAGCGGCATCTGGATCCACAGTAAAGGATACGGTCTTGTGCCAACACGTGGCTGCGTGGCCATAGGCTTAAACGACTTGATCCAAGCCGAAAAACGCATACGCCGCGGCATGCCGGTCATAATCGCCGAAACAATTGAATGCAAGGAAAAGGACCCAGAGAGCGAGATTGCGCTCGCCTTTAAAAATAGGATGCTCGACTGGGCAAAAGCCTGGGGTGCGCGCTCTGAGCGCATGTTTTCTTTCTACGATGCAAAAAGCTATTCGCGCACAACAGAGCCCTTCGACGCCTTTAGGAAAAACAAAGAGCGCATCTTCAAAACCCACGGGCCGATACAGCTCAAAACACATGGGGTCTCTGTCCTTGAGGGGCCAGGCTACTGGGTCACCTTCGCAAAACAGAGCTATGCGAGCGAGCAGCACAAAAGCGAAGGACTGCGCATTCTCTACTGGATGCCTAGGGGGCAACATATGCGCATAGTCGGCATGCGCTGGATGACAACGCATAATGAGCCACCGGTACAGTACCTTGAGTCCAGAAAAGCCAAGCCGTAAGCATTTTGCACAATGAGACGGCATCGTCTCTTTCACCTGAGCAAAGGGTTTTTCCATGGAACACATTCTCAGTGAAATCAGTTCCTTTGTATGGGGTCCCATCATGCTTGTTCTGCTTGTCGGAACAGGCTTCTACCTGACCCTTGCCCTGCATTTTTTCTCGTTCCGCAACTGGATCCCGGCCTTCGCCTGTCTTTGGCGCGGCCGCAAAGACCAGTCGACAAAGGGGGAAATCCCCCCCTGGAACGCCCTTATGACCGCTCTCGCCGCTGATATCGGAACGGGCAATATCGTCGGTGTCGCGACGGCCATTGCCATCGGCGGCCCTGGCGCCCTCTTCTGGATGTGGGTGACAGCTCTTGTGGGCATGATGACAAAGTTCTCCGAAGTCCTGCTTGCCGTGCATTTCAGGGAAAAGACCCCTGCCGGCAACTGGGTCGGCGGGGCCATGTACTCTATTAAAAACGGCCTTGGCTCAAAGTGGATTTGGCTTGCCTACGCCTTCGCTCTTTTCGGCATGATTGCCTGCTTTGGCATTGGCAGCATGGTGCAGGCAAACGCAATCAGCGTGAACCTCGAAAAAAGCTTTTCTATCCCGAACTGGTTGACGGCCATAGTCCTGCTTGGAGGCTCACTTGCGATCCTGGTTGGTGGTGTTAAGCGTGTGGGCAATGTTGCTGGGAAACTTGTCCCCTACATGGCCGCTCTCTATGTGGGCATGTGCTTGATTATCATTCTGATGCACTTCACAAGTATTCCGCGCATTCTCATGTGGGTCATCTCCGACGCCTTCACCCCAACAGCAGCTGAGGGTGGCTTTGCCGGCGCTTCGGTCATGGTCGCAATCCGCATGGGCGTGGCCCGCGGCATCTTCTCTAATGAGGCTGGCCTAGGCTCTGCCCCCATGGCGCATGCTGCCTCGACTGCGGAAAGCCCGCTTGTGCAGGCTTCAATCGGCATGCTCGATGTCTTTATCGACACGATTATTATCTGCACAATGACCGGCTTCGCAATCCTTGTGAGCCAAACTGATGCCGGAGCCCCACTCTGGAGTAGCGGCATAAGCGGTGGTCTGCTCACAACCGAAGCCTTCAGACTCAATCTCGCAGGTTTTGGCGAATACGGCGTGACCATAAGCCTGGCACTTTTTGCCTTCACAACAGCCCTTGGCTGGTGCGTCTACGGCGAACGCTGCGTCATCTTCCTTTTCGGCGATAGAGCACAAAAACCTTTCCGCTGGATCTTCGCTGGCTCCTTCGGTCTTGGCGCCATCCTGGCCCTAGACATTGTCTGGCTCTTTGCCGACATAGCCAACGCCCTTATGGCCTTCCCGAACATACTGGGCATTCTCCTCCTAAGCCCCGTCCTCTTCCAAATCGTCCGCGAAGAAGTGGCCAAGGATCCGAGATTTACGCTCTAAAACAACGAGGGCGGGGGACCACCCCGCCCAAAACAACACTGCACGCTACGCCTGCTATACTCAGCCTCATAAAGATTTTCCCCTAGGTGGGCAATGTCAGAGTGTAACTCGAAGCGTTCTGCTGAAAATCAATGTGCGGTCGAGTAGACCAAGACCTAAGACAGAGTGCCTTGTACCTTGATCTGGAAACAAAGGACTATGCGGTGCGTTTCGCAGCCCAAGGGATGCCGGCTTTTTTTGGCGTATACTGCGGTCAGAAAAAAAGTTGCTCCATAGAGTTGCAAAAGTGTCCGCGTGTACGAATTGGCATACTATCGCTCAAGCTCGCAAACAACAAAGAACCAGACTTTTCTGTCGCTGCACAGTTCTTCTGGACTCCTCGCATCCTTTTCGTACGTCGCTCATCTGACATAAGCCAAGATGCTCTGTATCGCGAGGATTTCAGCTTCAACACAGATTGTAATCCGTACGCGCGGAATTGTATTGTACTGTTGGAGTTCTGGCCTCTCTGCCATACAGTCCTCCAGTTTCTTGCAATCAACCAGTAGAATCGCAATACCCTGGCTTCAGATGCTTTACATACGTACGTAAAAACAATTTCAGGAATTTCTTTAAAGAAATCAAAGGCTTAGGTCTAAAGGATCCAAATTTCTTACTTTGGACACGAAGAAACCGACTGCTCTCTTGTCCGTATGGGATACAAGTGTCGCTCAATAGGAGAAAAGCAGAGAAAGCGCGAGTACGCTACAGGGTACGCGCGGAATTGTATTGTACTGTTGGAGTTCTGGCCTCTCTGCCATACAGTCCTCCAGTTTCTTGCAATCAACCAGTAGAATCGCAATACCCTGGCTTCAGATGCTTTACATACGTACGTAAAAA
>JAFTDR010000129.1 GCA_017454105.1 Desulfovibrionaceae bacterium
CAGATTGACAGTGCAGAAGTATCTGTTTCAGTAGTCCGCGGTGCGTTCCGCCCGTTTCAGCAGGAAGAAAACCTTGCTCGCTCATTTGGCTGCGGCAAAATGCTTATGCAGGGCCCGTCAGGGAGCGGAAAAACACTTATTCTCGCCCATCAGGCCTGGAACCTCCTCCGCATCAACAAATCAATCAAACGCATTCTCATCACCTGTTTCAATCTTTCACTTGTCCCCTACGTGCGACGCCTGCTTTCTCGCAAAGGAGCCAGCCTCGGCGCAGACGGCGTAGAAGTTCTCCCATTCTACTCACTCTGCGAGCGAATTCTTGGCGAACCCATGGCACACGGGGAAAGTAGCGAATTTTACAATCTTGTTGTCCAAGAGACTTTGGACCGCCTAGACGGCACCCATCCGCTGCAAAACCATTGGAACGCCATTCTTGTTGATGAAGGACAAGATTTCTCCAAGGAGATGGCACAAGTCATTCTGCGCCTTTTGCCACCTTCAGGAACGCTCACAATTGCTCAAGATGAAAATCAGAGACTGTACACAAAAGAAGAAAATGCTTGGTCCGAGATCCCAGGCCTTCGCATTCACAAGCTACACCGCCAGTACCGCAACACAAAACAAATTGCCTCATGGGCGACAAAAAGCTTAACTGGCAATACCATGTCGGTTGAATTTATGGGCGCAGACGGCCCTGAACCAAGCAGAATCACGACGGCAACAGGCCCTGAATTGGTACAGCACGTGGCGGACGCTGTAGCAACTCTCATACAGCAAGGCGTGCCCATGAGCGAAATAGCGGTTCTCTATGCCCATTCAAAAATAGATGGTGTACCCAATCTTCCTGAAGCTCTGCTTATGGCTATCGAGATGCGGGGCGCCCTCGCACGCTGGGCTGCAAAAGACATAACCAGCAAGCGCGGCTACGATATCACAACAGACAGCGTGACAATTTCCACTATCCACAGCGCCAAGGGTCTTGATTACGCCCACGTATTTCTTCTGGGACTCAAAAACAAGCCCGCAGACGACAAAAACAAACGTCTGGCATACGTCGGTATGACACGAGCGCGGGAAAGCTTAACGCTGTGCGACACAAGTCAGTAAAAACCACACTAGACACTCCAGCCAGAAACGAACTGACATGTTTGCGAAAAAAAGCCGGCACTGAGTCTGGTATTTTCAACGCCACGTAGCACTTTTTTTCCTCAGTCTCCTCACCAACGCCCCCCCCTCTTGGCAAGCCACTGGATATGGCCAAAATTCAGCCAGATCAAACGCTCGAATCTATGGCATGTTGCAAGCAATTGTACGATTCAGCAAGAAGGCGGGGGACACTCAATTGTGTACAAGAAGAGCAGCCTCCTTACGAAGAAGGGAGGCTGCTCTTCTTGTTTTGAACCACTCATTGCAAGCTGCAGCACGTATCAGTATGCAGTCCTCTGGAATTTGAACGTTTACTTGCGACGTATCCGATCACCACTTACCGTACCATGCAGTTTTTTACCATCTTGAACCTTGACAAGGTCAACAAGGTCCACATTTCACCGTCACCTCGTAAGCGGATACGAATCGAAAATCTCCGCAGAGCGCACCGCTTTCACGTGATGGTCAAGATTCTTCTCGTTGAAGCCCCTGCCTTTCTATTTCCATGCAGACAAAGGGAGAATGCTTGCGCAGAAACGATAAGGAGCAGTCACCGTTCTGATAATTCTCATAATGGGCTATGCGCATTGTGCTGTTGTCTTTAGCGTTCAGCCGGAGGCGGCGTATGCTCTTTTCGGCTGCCGTTTTCATGTCGGGGGAGAGATCTGGGTTTGGAAAAACTTCTCCAGAGGCAAAATTGATGAAAAATGTGTTTTTCTGAAGCCCTACTGGGTCAAGGACGTCATCATAGCGATTTTTGTTTCTATTGGCTGCCAGACAAGAAAGACGGTAATTCGACCATTCATAGGCCGCACCCGCATTTCGGGATTTTGCGACAAAATGATCGGTCGACGAGGAGCCGGTGCAATATTCAAAATAAATGGCCAGATACGCGCAGACACCGGAATACGCTTCCCACAACTGATAATTGTATTCACGCCAATACTCTTTTAGCTTTGTTGTCGCCGGCGGTTCAGCATCCAGTGCGATGCCATTCTGTCTGAGCCAGGCATGTCCTTTTTGCCGAACCTTTTCATCAAAACCGTCAGGTTCCGGCTGAAGCGTCACCGGAATCATATCTGCCACCCCTTTTTGGCGCAGAGGGCACGCCACCTGAAGAGGAAAGGATCCGTTGGTCTCAGGGCGGCTATCAACTCCTGATGAACGGCATGTATCGTATCGTCGTCAGATTTGTCCGCTTTGAGCAGTGCGCTCGCTCTTTTGACTAAAGCTTCATATTCTCTTGGACGACAACTTGAGAGATCAAAGGCTTCACTTGTGAGCCAACCCTCAACAGCACCATGCTTTTCGAATTCCATTTTTCGCAGCAAGACCTTGTCGCTTTCGCAATCGATATCGAACCATGCATCTGTTTTCGGATTGAATTCCGGTTCGACAGATACCATGAGAAGCGGTGAATGCGTCGAGACAAAGAGCTGGACTTCCATCTCAAGCGATAACTGCTTCATAACCTTCAGAAGAGCGGGCAGTATGCTGCGCTGCCAGTGGGGGTGCAGGTGGGATTCTGCCTCGTCGACGAGCATCACGGCCTTGGATTCTGGATCCTCACCGAGAAGCTCCTTGGCTTTTTTATGCTCTTCCCAGCACCAGACAAGAAAGTACCCGAGTGCGATTATGCGGCGCATGCCGGACGATGCATGGACAACTGGGACAGGGATATCCTGCTTCGATCGCCTGCTATACCGCATGATGAGTGTTGGCATGTCGCGTACGTCATCAAGGCTTATGCGAGTAAGTTCTCCAGGAACGAGTTCCTCTCCCTCTGACGGGGACAGTTCATGAAGAACGGCTTTCAGAAGCTCGAATTCCCGACCTTTTTTATTTTGCCAATTGGCCCAGTCCCGGATGAGACCATTCGAGAGATACCTATTGCCTTTTCGATTCAATCCATCCCAGACTTCCTTGGGACTAAATACGTATGCCGCAGGTCTATCGATGCCATCCTCGTTCTCAGCGTTCCCATAATTTCGGGCTGGATCCCAAACGGCGAAGCCTCCGTCCGCCATGGCGTAGAACACGAGCCCCGGGTTTTGGGGAATGCCTTGCCTGACTCTCCAATTCTGGCGTCGAGGCTGAAAGTCACTTCGAACTTTCAGTTGCTTGGAGGCGTCTTGAAAGCCAAACTCTATGAAAGCCGGTTGCCTTTTATCTGTCGGCAGGGCAATTTTGCCGGCAGTCAATTGCGCATTCATCTCCGCAGGCCATGTCCGTGTCAAAGCCCACCAGATGATGTCGAGCAAAAAACTCTTTCCCAGTCCGTTGTCGCCTGTCAAGAGATTGAGACGACTACCGAAATCCAATTCCATTTCAGCGGCAGGACCGACATTGGAAAGCTTGAGATACTGTATCATAATGCCGCCATACCCGCATTGCCACGGGCCCTTTGCTTCTTTCACCACGAAATAGGTGATATACTTGTATCATTGTTCTATGACATTCTATACAATTCGGGGGCGAGCAAGCCACTACCGCTGCCCACAGCGATTTACACAGGAGTTTACAGTACGAGACTCCCGATTGCAAAGAGTCACGTATTTCAGGTTCAAGTATACCCGGCCGCATAACGATTTTCCAACGAGAGGCAAATGAGAGCAACTCTGTCGGGTACACTGCGCGTCGCAGGGAAAAATCATTGTGACGTCGAGTAGAGACTACGTATCTTCAATTCCCGCCCGTACAGGTATACTCACGACGCCAAAGATGTTCGTCACCTCCATCCAGTCGGTTGGGGGTATTGGGTATCGCACATTGTATCCGTCGCGAGCATATACTGAGGTCAAAAAAAAGTTGCCACTTGGAGTTGAAAATATCTTGCCCAGTACTGACTGCCGTTCGCAAAAACGTCAGATTGTTTCTGGCTGGAGTATAGCTACACGGTAGACTGCCTCATTCCATCGTTTTTCCCAGTACAAAAGAGGCATTTGAAGCGTACCAGATCTGTTTAGCTACAAAGCGCCCGCAAGAAGAGTACATCCGCATAGAGTGAGCCTCTCGTCGCTAGGCTCAAGTGTAATGCCCAGAATTTAAAAGAGCTTCACTATCGACAAAGACCGCTTTGTACCACAAAAGAGATACGCCGAGAGAGGGATACAGGGCGCTTCGCCTATCCCCTGTGAGCGGATACAATACAAGTATAAATTTATTGTATATCTGCTTGAGATTCTCTCGTATATCCTTAATCTATTCTCGATTTTTCACTCCATCGAGTGAAAATGGTACAATAAGACACATGCCGACGGACAAAAACGACACATACGGCATTGTACAGTGTCTGAGGGGTCTCTCCGCAAAAAGATTAGCAAAACAGTCTAAAAAAAATCAGCCACACAGCTTTGTATACAAAGTACAATAATCTTCATTTCTTTATCTCAGCTAAAGTATCAAAAAAAGCGAGATCACGTCACTCGACGTACACAGATACTCCACGTACTTTCGTAGACTTCGCAAATCAAGAGATTGCGAACGGTTATGGGTAAAAGTCTGTATGCTGGGTGGCCTGCAACCTGAAGGGTGCAGGAAACGTAAGGAACTGTTAAGAAATACGTTGTACAACTTCGATCTGGAAACTAAAGTCAGTCAGCCTGATAGGCCAGGTACGTTCCGACCAGTCCAAACCGCTCAGATCCCCATAGGCATCAAGGCAATATGAAGAAACACGTTGGCATCGGTGAACTCACCGCCGATATACTGTCACAAACCCTACCTACCGGTTTAAGAATGACAGGTCCCCCCCTTTGGCACGGGCGCCTTTTTGGACATGTCACCCTGAACAGCTGCAATTTCTTTCAGCAACGCAGGACCAGTCATAGCTACAGTACCATGCTGATTGAAATTGTTCCAAGCGCAAGTGACCACAGGCAATTTCTCTGATTTTTTTTGGTCCCATACATTCTGAGCCATTATTGCTAAGGATTCTACAAATTATCGAGAAAAATTTGTAATGTCCACATTAACATTTTTATTAAATTTTATTATCAGAAATTCGTATTCGAATTTTTTAAAGATATTGTACGATATGTCTAGAAATTCGCGTAATAAAAATCATTATTTTTCTTAAAAGTTACACATTTTATTTCTTAACAGTTCCTTAACGCTCATACATCTTCTTTGTCAGCGACGAAAAATACCCCTACTCCAAACAACGAGGCGTATCAGAATTCTTTCGTCTGCAGAGTGTTGTTGCTCACTTGCGTAGGCGTCTTATTTCTGCTATGGAAGAGGTATCCCCCTTTTTTCTTTTTATGCTCCAGCCAGAAACAAACTGTCATATGTGCGAGCAGGGCCAGCGCAGAGTCCGTTCTTTTCAACTCCAACCGGCAATGTTTTATCCGCTCACAGTGGTACGGTGAACTGTGCCTTTCCGATGAGGGAAAATACGGACTCTATTGACGCATCAAGGTTCTAAGAGGGTATACTCAAGCCAGAAAAAAAGTGACTATGCCAGAGTATGATAGCACTGAAACAAGGGACTTCGCAGACAAACTGGTGCAACTTTATTTCTGCCCGTAGTACCCCCCTGCAAGAATGTCAGCACGATGACGTTGCGTGCGCCATCTGCCTCATTTCTTGCTGGCACAATCGAAGATTTTCGCGTTTGCGTACATGCCGTATAAAATAAGGAGCGAGTCATGCCACTCGACGTACAGGGATACTCCACGCAGTTCAACAATTTCGTAGCCTTCGCCAATCAAGAAATTGCGAGCGGCGGCGGTAAAAAGGCTGTCGCCACGTTGGACGGAATAAGCGCTCTTGGCGAACACACAATCAAAGCAAGCTCACAGGACCATGTTGGGTACTTTCGCCGCTCGCAAGACATGAAGGATGTAAACAACGAAATCCGTACTATCTTTAAAAATGCCATTGCCGAAATGTTTGGCGGCGAGAAGAACATCCCAAAGAGCGTGCAGGATGCCATGCTGCTTAAGGATTACGATAAGGGTAAACCGCTGACAGCCCGGCGTATTTTGGCGGTCAAGCAGGCAATCGATGCGGATAGCGTAGCCAAACTCCGGGTCTTCAAATACGCTGATTCAGCCAATGTGGCCCTCGATAAGGGTTGGAACAAGACAGAACTGCCCAACCTTGCCCGTGCGGCGCATTTCTTGTCGCAGGCAACAGGTGTCGATGAGTTTGAGGCCATAGAGCAGCTGTCCACGCCCGGCTCAAAAGCCAATCGCCTCATGCACTACGGCGGTCGCTTTATGGAGTCTGCCGAGAACTTCGCTAACGGCCTGCGTCTTATGGATTCCTTCGCGGACTGGTACAACGATATCCGCACCTCAATGGAGCCGGTCTTTGCCCCACGAAATCCAGAGGATCACGATTATTCACCGGCGGATACCTATACCAAGCTCAATATCTCCCCAAATTTCACCCATAAAGGCTATCTCGAGGGCCTTGAGAAATTTGCTTTTGAGGAACTTTCGGTAAACCCCAAGGCCAATCTTGCCGAAACGAACATGGAAAAGCTCTTTGGCTTCAAGAACAATCAGGCCATGAACTTCATAGGGCGCGGTTATGGCAAGAGCATGTATTCAACCATCGAAAACATCCCAAAAGAGCGGCGTGCTGTGATCTATGCCGCCATCAATGCCTTTGTAGAACCAGCAAAGACCCAACAAGAAGCCCATGACAAAAGGATAGATAGTGATACAATAACATGGCTCAGAATTAGGGATTCACCAATTGTTGTTGCTCGCCTCCTCAGTAACTTCAACAGAGCCTGCGAACTCTATGATTCTGGCAAACTCACAGCCAAAAATATCATCAATGAGTTCTTCCCTGAAATCCCGGATAAAGGCGATTATAATTATAAGACGTTGAACGACTATCTTGATAATTTAGATGACCAGCTTGAGCTTGAAGCCAATGACGGTGGGCAATATGAGGACGTACGCGCCTCCGCAATCTTGGCCATGCAAAATTCAGGTCTTCCTTTTGATGAGACTGTCCAGGCTTTGCGTGAACATAAGACGCTTCCTCTCCCGAAATACGTCACAACCGGTACTGTCCCTATCGAACATATGAACGGCACAACCGAAGGAGGCTTCATGCTGCTTCGTGCCGATCTCGATCGTCCGAATATCGGCTACAGTTTCTGGAACGATCCCAAGACCCAACTCATGAAAACCGGCCAAGGTTTTGGTTTTACCTTCCCTGGGGAAGAAAAATTTTACACCAATGGCTCAGAGCAGGGTAAGAAGAATATAGACCGTGTCGGCGAAAAGGTCATAGACATGTGTGGCCCTGTTCATGCCAAACAGGCCAACGCCGTCATGATGATGCTCTCTCAGTCTGGCCTAAGCAATTTACGCGCCGGTATAAGCCAGGTCAATTGCAAAAGCGATGAACATTCTGCCGTCGACTATACACTGACAAAGAACGAAGAGACGGGCAGCGTCACAATCAAGTATTCAAGTCCGGAAGCCCTCCCCTTCTCCTTCGAGTGGTCTGCCACAGTCGATGTGAACGGCATTGTCACGGAAACGCCCATGACAGTCGTAAATAAGAGCCTTGACAAGCAACTGGTTACGGAAAGCCTTGAAAAGGCAGAGAGCCGCATGAAGGTTGAGCTGACAAATGAGCAGAAGACCAAGGCGAGCAAATTGATCGGCGAACTTGGGCGTGCGTACGACTTACAAGGCAAGAAACTCGATCTCTTCACCAATTTTGTTGTACGGCTACACCTCACGGAGAAAGGCAGCGAGGAAGATTTGAAGCTTGCTACCGACATGGCGAAAAATATTTCAAAGTGGACGGAATTTCAGGTCGGTGAAGGGGAGAAAGCGGGAGTCGGCAAGCTTGAAGAGACCATCAAGGGTCTTTTTAACGAAATCATTGACGATTCCGTAACTGATGCCGCCAAAGGTGCGCAATCACACAATTTCAATCAAGGAGATCCGGATATCTCAAATGCCATGGCAATCGATGCGAACAGGATGACTTTTGTTTTTAATGGCCAAAACATCAAAGGAAACAAAGAGGCCGTCATTTCGACCTTTAAAAATATAGTTCCCAATCCCACAATGCGCCAGGGCCTCTCAGGTTTTCTCAATCAAACATCTCTCGGTCTTTTTACAGGGCTTTCTATGCGTGCTTCCCTTCCTGCATCATCTGCCCATCCGGCGCTTAACAGTGGCACGATACCCGGTTGTGAAAAAATGGTCTCCCGTGATATTGCAGCTGGCGGATATGGGATGGGGACGTTAGATAATGGTGATTTTGCAATACGCCTCGATGTTAAAGAGAATAATACGGCTACTATAACATTTGAGTCGCAACATACCTTGTCTTCCGGTGCAGGTGCCGATGTGCGTACAAGCTATGGGAGTGTTTCCTATACATGCACGCTTCAAGTCGATTTAAACGGAGAGAAGCCAGTTATTACCGATGCCAAGCTTGGCCAGTCGTTCGAATTACAATAAGCACCGTCATACGATAAACGAACTGGAATGTCACGATGATATGACCAAGGCCTTCAATGTCAAGGATCTTGAAAGCAAGGATGGGGATACTGGAAGTTGAAATTGATGGCGCGTGTGCGGATAGAAGAGGCAGACGGGGATGACTTTATCGTCAGCGGACGTATAGGCGACGACCCATCTGAGGGAGGTGAGATCTTCGCTTCCATTGCGTTGGAAGGCACTTTGGCGGCTGACCAAAGCCGCAGCCGTAACACGCGAATCGAAAACCGGTCTCTATATTCTTGTTGAGCGCATCCCACACTCGTGCGCTTCTGACTTCAAGACTTTCTGCACCTGTTTACAATCCTTCGTGGATACGCTTGATGTATGGCGCACGCAGCGTAAGGAATTGTAAAATCATAAGTTGAGCATTTCCCTCGTGAACTCGACATTGCGCATCTGCCAAACTTCGCGTCGCAAGCCTTTGAAGAAGCCATACTGACAGTGTTTATTAAAAATGGAACCTGTTCTCGTTGTTGAAAAGCTCTTCTAAACTCCTAAAAAATGTAAGGATATATTTTTTTAGTTCACAAGGATTTTAAGAGCTGTCACAGACGCGCTTTTTATTAAAAACAACCTTCATTTCTGCTGTCGAAATACTTTTCCAGTTTCGACAAAACTGTCAAGATACATTTTTACAATTCCTAACGATTGTACCCCGGCTTGTGCCATGGCAGACAAAGTAGCCGCAGAACAGAAGGCTGAGAATACTCACGCGCATCGCGGGGGATTTTTGATGGCATAGGGAATGCAAGAGTGAAGTATGGGTACATCGGGGCAATCTAAGATTTGCTGCGATGTACCCGACGTACTGTGAGATGGAAGCCCTCCTCAGGACGCCAAGGATGTTCTCTGTCTCCTCGTCAGCGGTAGAGATATTGGCGCAAAAAGCAATACGATGGAAGATTGTATGTTCCGCTCCTGGGTTGGCGGCGGCATGCACATTTCCGCCAGGAATTGTAAACTCATAAGTTGAGCATTTCCCTCGTGCACTCGACGTTGCGCATCAACTTTGTGTCAGCAAGCCTTTGAAGAAGCCTATGCTGGCAGTGTTTATTAAAAATGGCACTTGTTCTCGTAGTTAAATACCCCTTCTAGGCTCCTAAAAAATGTTAGGATATGTTTTTGTACACAAGGATTTTAAGGGCTGTCACAGATGTGCTTTTTATTAAAAACAGCCCTCATTTCTGCTGTCGAAACACTTTTTCAGTTTCGACAAAACTGTCGAGACACCTTTTTACAAGTCCTCACCTTTTGGCCTGCATTTCAGACGGTGAAATGCAGGCCATTCAAGAGACTGGCTGCGCTGTTCCAAGCGTGAAACCCTGCATTGTCCTGTCGACCCGTACGCGGATACCTATCGACAAAGACGGCATTGTACCGTAGAAGAGATACTCCGAAAGTAGGATACAAGACGCCTTCAGCCGTTCCTCCGTGAGCAGATACTCTTTTTTATATTACAATTCTGCAGGTTGATTGCAAAAGATGTGGCCGAAAAGCCAGACGCCAAGAAGACGAGGGCGGAGTTTTATTGCAATCAACTTCTCGAATCGTAATACTCCAGCCAGAAACAAACTGTCATATTTGCGAGCATAGCCAGCGCAGAATCCGCTCTTTTCAACTCCAAGCGGCATTTTTTTTGCTGACCGCAGTATACGCCTCCAGCACGATGGCGTTGCGTGCGCCTTCTGCCTCATTTCTTGCTGGCACAATCGATGATTTTTGTATGTTGCGTACATATCGTATAAATAAGGAGTGAGATCATGCCACTCGACGTACAGGGATACTCCACGCAGTTCAACAATTTCGTAGCCTTCGCCAATCAAGAGATTGGGAGCGGCGGCGGCAAAAAGTCTGTCGCCACGTTGGACGGAATACGCGCTCTTGGCGAACACACAATCAAAGCAAGCTCGCAGGACCATGTTGGGTACTTTCGCCGCTCGCAAGAGATGAAGGATGTGAACAACGAGATTCGAACCATCTTCAAAAATGCCATTGCCGAAATGTTTGGCGGCGAGAAGAATATTCCAAAAAGCGTCAAGGATGCCATGCAGCTCAGTGATTACGATAAGGGTAAGCCTCTGACAGCTCGGCGTATTTTGGCGGTCAAGCAGGCAATTGATACGGATAGTGTAGCCAAGCTTCGGGTCTTCAAATCCGCTGATTCAGCCACTGTGGCCCTCGGTAAGGGTTGGAACAAGGCAGAACTGCCCAACCTTGCCCGTGCGGCGCATTTTTTGTCGCAGGCAACAGGTGTCGATGAGTTTGAGGCCATAGAGCAGCTGTCCACGCCCGGCTCAAAAGCCAATCGCCTCATGAATTACGGCGGTCGCTTTATGGAATCTGCCGAGAACTTCGCAAACGGCCTGCGTCTTATAGATTCCTTCGCGGACTGGCACAAAGATATCTGCACGACGATGAAACCGGTCTATAGCACGAGTTTTACGGCGAATTATGATTTCACACCGGCAGATACCTTCACAAAGCTCAATATCTCCGGAAAGTTTGTCAATGAGGAATATCTCAAAGGGCTTGAAAAATTCGCTTTCGAGGAACTTTCGGTAAATCCTAAAGCCAATCTTGCCGAAACAGACATGGAAAAGCTTTTTGGCTTCAAGAACAATCAGGCCATGAACTTCATGGGGCACGGATTTGGCATAAGCACCTACTCGACAATCGAAAATATCCCAAAAGAACGGCGCGCCGTGATCTATGCTGCCCTCAATGCCTTTACACAACCCGCAAATTCTCCAGAGGAAGCCTATAATAAAAAATTGAGCACTGAAACAATGACATGGCTTGACACGACGTTTACACCTGAAATTATTGCTCGCGTAGTCAAAAACTTCGACAGAGCATGCGAACTCTACGATTCAGGCAAACTCACAGCCAAAAATATCATCAATGAATTCTTCTCTGAGATCCCGGACAAAGGCGATTATAATTATAAGACATTAAATACATATTTTAATGATCTAACAATGCAACTTGCGCTCGATGTTGATGAAGGCGGGCAATATACTGACATTGGGTCTGCCGTGCCTTTAGCTATGCAAAATTTTGGCTGCACGTTTGATGAGGCTGTGCAGGCACTACGGAAACACCAGACACTTTCTATTCCCAAATACCTCACAACCGGCACTGTCCCCATTGAAAAAATGAACGGCACAACCGAAGGAGGCCGTAAACTCATTCATGCCGATCTTGATCGTCCGAATATCGGCTACGCGTTCAGAAACGATCTCAACACCCCACTTATGAAAACTGGCGAAGGCTTTGGTTTCACCTTCCCTGGGGAAGAAAAATTCTACACCAATGGCTCTAAGCAGGGCGTGAAGAATATAGACCGTGTCGGCGATAAGGTCATAGCCATGTGTGGCCCTGTTCACGCGAAACAGGCCAATGCCGTCATGATGATGCTCTCCCAATCTGGCTTAAGCAATCTACGCGCCGGTATAAATCAGATCAACTGTAAAAGCGATGAGCATTCTGCCGTCGATTATACCCTGACAAAGAACGAAGAGACGGGCAGCGTCACAATCAAATATTCAAGCCCAGAAGCCCTCCCCTTCTCTTTCGAGTGGTCTGCCACAGTCGATGTGAACGGCGTTGTCACGGAGACGCCCATGACCGTTGAGAGGAAGAGCCTTGACCCGCAAGTGGTTACAGAAAGTCTTAAAAAGGCCGAAACCCGCATGCAAGTTGAACTGACGGATGCGCAAAGGGCCAAAGCAAGCAAGTTTATCGGCGAACTTGGGCGCGCGTACGACTTGAAAGACAAGAAACTTGATCTCTTCGCTAATTTCGTTGTGAGCCTAAACCTTACGGAGAAAAGTAGTACAGGCGATATGAAACGCGCTATCGATATGGCGAAAAATATTTCAAAATGGACAGAGTTTCAAGTTGGTGAAGGGGAGAAAGCGGGAGTCGGCAAGCTTGAAGAGACCATCAAGGGTCTTTTTAACGAAATCATTGACGATTCCGTAACTGATGCCGCCAAAGGTGCGCAATCTCACGAATATAAACAAGATCCGGATATTGCAAGGTCCATGACAGTCGATGCTCACAGGATAAATTTCGTTTTTAATGGCCAGAAGATGCCTCTATCGAACGATGCCGTGGTATCGACCTTCAAAGACATGTTTCCCAATTCAGCTATGCGCCAAGGCATTTCAAGTTTTCTCAATCAGACGTCCATTTTGATGTTTACATCCCTTTCGATGCAAGGTGCCCTGCCAAAAACGTCTGTCCATCCAAATCTTGTCAGTGGGACAATACCTGGTTGTGAGAAGATGGTTTCCCGTGATATGAATGCTGGCGGGTATATGGCAGGAACTTTAAATGAAGGTAGTTTTGAAATACATGTCGATATCAAGAAGGACAATACTGCTACTCTGACGTTTGAGTCGAACAACGGCTTGACTACCGGTGCGGGCGCTAATCCGCTCACAAACTACGGGAAGGTTTCGTATACCTGCACGCTTCAAGTAGATTTAAGCGGAAAGAAGCCAGTTATTACCGATGCCAAGCTCGGCCAGTCGTTCGATATACAATAAGCACCGTCTTACGATAAACGAACTGGAATATCACGATGAATAGTAAAGAAATTGCAGAGAATATGGCCAAGGCCTTCAATGTCAAGGATCTTGAAAGCAAGGATGGGATACTGGAAGTTGAAATTGATGGCGCGTATGTGCGGATAGAAGAGGCAGACGGTGATGACTTTATCGTCAGCGGACGTATAGGCGACGCCCCATCTGAGGGAGGTGAGATCTTCGCTTCCATTGCGTTGGAAGGCACTTTGGCGCTTATGCTGACCAAAGCCGCTGCCGTAACACGCGAATCGAAAACCGGTCCCTATATCCTTGTTGAGCGCATCCCACACTCGTGCGCTTCTGACTTCAAGAGTTTCTGCACATGTTTACAATCCTTCGTGGATACGCTTGATGTATGGCGCAGGCAGCTTAACGATTTTACCCCGGCTTGCGCCATGGCAGAAAAAGTAGCCGCAGAACAGAAGGCTGAGATTAATCACGCGCTTCGCGGGGGATTTTTGATGGCATAGGGAATGTAAGAGTGGACTAAGGGTACATCGGGGGAATCTGAGATTTGCTGCGATGTACCCGACGTACTGTGAGATGGAAGCCATCCTCATGACGCCAAGGATGTTCGTCTCCTCGTCAGCGGTAGAGATATTGGCGCAAGGTATCCACTCACAGGTCAGCGGAACAATGCAATTGGTGAAGCGCTTCAAACCGGTATTACAATTCGAGAGGTTGATTGCAATGCACAAAAAAACGATTTTTTAGGGTGTCAAAATTTTGACACAGTCCAAATTCGTATTGTTGCATCTTATTATCCGTTTCTTATTATCTTGAATTCCCGCCCACCGTGTTATACTCGCGACGGAAAAGATCTTCCACAATGCAGCCGGTTTTTCCCCATCGGCGAGATGTGGTCAGATTAGCACTCAGGCGGCATCTACCTGGTATGTGTTCTCAG
>JAFTDR010000130.1 GCA_017454105.1 Desulfovibrionaceae bacterium
AAAAAACGACCGTACTGTGTCAACCAAGATACTGTAACTCCATGCTCAGCACAGTGTCCCAGAAGAAAAGGACTACATGACACTTGCCCAAACAGCACTAGCCCTCCAAGGGTATGTATAGGAATCCTTCCTTTAAGCTTATCTTCATGATAGAGTGCCACGCACTCACCATCCTTGCGAAGATAGCTGTCTTGGGTAGTGACATACAGTGTGTTAAGTAGAGGCTTCATACCATTTTCACTATGGATTGAATATATTTTGCTGCTGATGTGCGGGGCGTCAGAGCCATGCAGTCACCCACAAGAGAACACGACGGGCAGATGACATTGGCAATCTCCAAAGTCGGTTTAGGCGGCGTTCTCCCCTGCCGCAGCATCTCCCAAACTGCGGCAACCGTCTGTTGCGTCCGTTCCCGTAGGACAGCATCCATCTTCACCTTTTGACGTCTGCGATTCTTCCCATAAAATAATGCCCCCTCGTCTATATTCTCTCCTAGCATCTCCTCTAGACAAATAGCCTGCGCACAGAGTTGCACTTGGTCTGCCATTATATCTTTTGGGCCACCGCGTTTGTACTCAACAGGGTATGGGTGCCACCGATCATTCTGTTTGTGGAATTCCACGACATCGGCCTGTCCATAAAGGCCAAGAGATTCAGAACTCAACAGGAGGCCCGTTACAACTTTAAAATCGCCGCGTTTCTCCGCAGAATTGCCGTGGGCTTTTTCGTGTAAGTGACGCCCTTCAGCAGTGTGGACGTTTTCCGACCATATTTGCTCTAAATGAATAAGTGCACACTGCCGAGGGCAGTACAAATAGTGCTGTAAGGCTGAGATAGGTATGTAGTCAGTCATGTATACTCCAGCCAGAAACAAACTGACATCTTTGCAAACGGAAGTCCGCACTGAGTGTACTCTTTTCAACGCCAAGCGGCACCTTTTTTTCTGACCGCAGTATATTAGAAACCAGGAATAACTTCAGGTTTAATTCCCGGGGTAGCTTCACTATCGAGTTCGTATGTTCCATCTTGCAATATTTTCAAACTGCCATGCACCTTCGCAGATGAAAAGTCACCGGCCGCGCAAGTGTGTTCCCACCAAAACACTGTTTTCACGGCCATACTTCCCTCAGGTCTTGCAGAAGATGCATCGTTTTCAAAAAGGCGAGGCAATATTCCCTTCAGCACTGCAGCATCTTCGTCACTGTAGCCAGTATGCGCTGCCAATTGTGGATTAATGCTTCCGTAAAAAACATAGATACCCTTGTCGACGCGATGTTTCATGCCCATTGTATCGGAACTTTTCTTGCTTCCGTCTCCTTCACCACTAACACTCTTGGTAATCTGTATACTTGACAAGCTCACAGGCTCCACACTAAATGCCGAGTGTATGCTCACAGGTCCCCGTATAGCGATGGAAACACCTGATGCATCTGAACCCTCTTTGAAGGCAAAAAGCTGACCGAAGGCCCGAACATCATACCATTTCGCGCAAGCTTTCTGAGCAGTCTGCTCCCTTGATGTTTTTTTGGGATTGAAAGCCTCTTTGCCTAAACCGTATTCAGCCGACTCTGCTCTCTCTTTAAGAGATGACATACCGTCTATCTTACGATCATCTGACTGTACGAAAATTGCCTGTCCCTGCTCCATGAGGCGATCCCGTATTTTACGCTTGATGCAAACATCGCTGATTTCTCCGTAGCCCTCGTAGTCGATTCGAGGGCGATTGCCGTTCAAAGGATCGCCATTAGGATTGGCGTGGTTAACAGTAAGGATGACAGCAAAATCAATTTTGTGTTCCAGAGTCATATAATTCTCCTATAATATGGCAAAAGTTGAGGTTTATATCTCTTATTTTTCTTTTTTGGCGTACATGGCCGTACATTGGCAGTGAAAACCGAGCAAAAATTCGCCGCTGAGTGGAGCAGATGAAACAAAATCGCCGCTTTCAAACAAGTCCATAATTGTGTCAATCGTTTTCTTTGCGCGAAACAATAAACCCGAGCTTTTAGAAGATTGCAGCCGCTGCATATAGGGTTGAAGAGCTAATTCTAGCTGACGCCATGTTGCATAAGGATGATCGGCAAATCGCTGCATTAGACGCTCTGCATTTGTAGGACGTTTCTCTTCTGCCTCGTTCAGAGCCGTTCGCTCAATATATTCCGCAACAGCCAAAAGACGCCCGTACAGATAGTCTCGAGAAGTAGAACTTTCATCCAATGCCATATCGTACTCCGTCTTATCTTTTCTGAAGCGAAAGCACTTATACAGGGCGCATGCTACACACAACACATTGTTCCATTCCCAACCATCTAGTGCCGCTCGGTTGCAGGCTCTTCGAACACAGCTTTCCACCAAGTCTCGTGGCGGGGTAAGAGCGTCCACAATGCAGGGAAGTAGACGCTCCACTGTTGCTTTAAGCAGTTTGTCATCACAGCGTTTGCCATAAGCAGCAAGGGCTATATTTTTTGGAAGAGGCGCAAAGGGAATCCACACCGTATGTCCACTTTTTTTCCCGCTCACCTTTGTTGCCACAATTGGCTGAGGCCATGCACAATGTTCCTGCCAAGCTATCAGATTGGTCAAGTATTCTTTGCAGTACTGCTCGCGGTAAAAAGTTATGGAAAGGCGTCCGGGACTTGCAGCATCCATAGCCATGATGACAATACCTTCAGTATCCGATAATTCAGCACGATATCCTCTGATGGCCTTGTCAAGACGCAAAGCAAATGACTGTCCCATGTCCAGTGATACACTGTTTCCCGATTCGGCTTCCGCCGCATCATCTGAAAATTCGTCAGCCAACGATTTGTCATCGCTCGGGTCAAAAAAATTATCACAGGGATTTGGCAAAGGAACGCCACTCACTGCCCAAGCCAAAACAACCTGTTCTCCGTTGCGATACCCCTGCCGCTGAATGAGCCAACGGAGTGCATTATGCGCCTTCTGACTGGCCTCATAACTAACTGTACACGCCTCTTCCGGCTTAACGAAACGACCTCTAAAGGTGTAATTCTTATCATCGTTGGAAGAAATAAGTTTTGCTCCGTCGCCAGGATGCCTAATGTTGCGAGGATGCTTTGTCGTAATTCCACTCTCGAATCCATTTACCATGCAGAGAGCTTTTTTTTGCATTTTTGTTACATCATAGTCTACCCAAGCTCTCTGCACTTGGGTATTGAGCCATGTTTTAGGTTCCAATTCACCCGGTGACAGCACACTCCAAGCGACTACAGCCTCACCCTGTAGTTTTTTTGCTGGTAAACGATCAAATATAGTATCTTTTTTTTCAGCGCCCCTCGCAGAAGGAGGAGAACTAGTCAGCAATTTTCCTTTGTCGTCAGCAAGCAATATCCCGCACTTTACTAAGTCGTGTACCAAAGTGCCCTTTTCCACATATTTTAAAACAGCCTCAACCATGGGGTGCGACTGAGGGGATGCACACCAATCTTTCAGCAATGCGAGATATTGTTCAAATTCCGTGTTCGATCCTTCATAGTCCTTAGCACAGTAACGTATTTTATCGTCCAAGGGATGAGGCGGTGGTTTTTTCCCTGTGCGCCCTGCTGAATCTTCTGTGGCGGGAATGATAACAGATTCTTTATTCGGTAGCAGTTCTGCTCGAACGAAATTGCCGTCCTGGTCAATGGTCACTTGGATATGCGCCTGCAGACTCGTGTGGCTTATCGGCATGATTTCCCCGGCATTCGGCACATTATCGTTGCCATAGCAAGCCTCGTATGTCTCATACAATTTTTGCATCCAGCTCATTGTTTATCCTCCTAACCTTGACGCAGCAGGTCATGAGCGTTCGGGTAGGCTACGCTGTTCGGTTCTTCAATAAGATTCTTAAATCCTTCCTCATCGCAGCCGATGCAATTAGTACCCATATGAAATGACTTTGCTTTCATGGCTCTAATGTCCTTATACAGCAAAGTAAGATCATTCGGTTGAGGATATGTGATAATGCCGTGGCGCATAGTGGGATGCCAAAAACGCGCTCCGAAACGCCCTTTTCCAGTTTCATCTGGGTAATCGAAACCATGGAACATAAGGCCAAAAG
>JAFTDR010000131.1 GCA_017454105.1 Desulfovibrionaceae bacterium
CAACGAGCCACATGGGGCGTGTCTTTCACAGATGCGGCCACCATCTGGCAAACAGGCACCATGCTTGCGCACGGAGTGCCATTTTCCGTCTCTGATTTTAGATTTAATATAGTTATAAAAATGAGGTTTGTAAAGCGGTCATCATGTTTCTGCGCGAATTTTTCCTCCAAAATGGAAGGATGGAAAATTCGCCTATTTTTGGTACACTTCTTCGGGAACACCGGAAGGCCAAGGGGCTCTCGCTGTGGAAATTCTCAGTAGCAATCCCGTACCGACAAGCTAATATTCAGCGGATAGAACGAGGAATGGTCGAGCCGCGTGTTAGACTTGCGATGCGGCTCCTTACTGTCCTTGAAGTCGATGTCGGCGCATTTATGGAAGAAATGGCGGTCAAAGAAAATCTGTTGCCGTCAAAATCAACTCAGCGTGATTCTCTGGTGCCAGTGCTGAGTACCACGCCGGAAAAGGGTCTTGAACCTCTTGGCAAGCTGCTCCGTGAGACTCGCAAAGCATACCAGAAATCCCAGAATGCCATCTGCAAAGCAGCTGGGTATACCACCCGCAATCTCATCATCGTTGAGAACGGCAAGCAGAATCCCAAAATATCTACCGCATTGAAACTTGTGTGCGCTATCGGCTGTGACGTTGCTCAGTTCTTCAATGAGTTAGCACGTCGGTACCAAGCTCAGGAAGCAGACGGAGGAGAATGCGGCCAGCAATAGGTGTGTCCGCTTAGTGCGCGGGATAAAGTTTTCGTCCTCGAAAAAAAAAATGATGTCAACCCCCTTGACACGTTTTTTATGTATTGCGCATTTGCTAAAAGACGGCCTGCTGGAGGGCAGAGGCAGAGTACGAGAAAGTTAAATGGCAATCTCGACGCCCTACAAGTAACCCTGCTTCTCCTGGCAGTTCATCGTTTCAGTCACTCTCTCTTTGCCTTATCTTCGGCGGAATGGCACGCTAGCATGTCACGCACTATCACTGATGAATTCTGTCCTGGCACCCCTGTCTAAAACAATACTTAAGGCATGAACTTTCCATTTTACGGAATCTTCATCCGAAAAAAACAATTTTTTTCGCTATCTCAGTCGAGCAGCTGCTAAGAATTTCCGTTGGAAATGCAATTACAAGCAGTATGGAGAAGGTACACGTCAACCGGCCTGAGTGAATCAGGCCGGCTGACAGGATGCTCAAGACAAGATACGATTGGTGAATGCCCAAGCAGGCATCGTAAGGCACAAAGCCCAGAATATCGCATAAAATCACGTTCTAAGTTGAGAATTATTGGGGGTAAAGCGATATGGCATGTTATTTGCATGTTGAGTTTCCTAAACGACACAGACACTTGACTGCTCAGCGCACGCTCGCATAAAAAGGTAGCTGTTCAGCAAAACAAAAAAGTACGCGAGAGAACACATGGCACAAAAGAAAAATGCCCCACAGAAGGCAAGCACAGAAAAACAGAGCGATCAGGCGCATGAGTCGGCTGACAAAGAGCAAAAAATTAACGCCTCTGATGCTAGCTACAGACGATACTTCAGCTATAAAGAAGTGATGGAGCAGTTCCTCAGCCAGTATGTGCCAGAAAAATTGCGGGGAACAGTGAAGTATGCGTCTCTACGCCGCTACGACTCGCAAAATATCACGCGGCACTGGACGGACAGCCGAGAGGATCTGATTTGGTATGCTCAAACGCTAAAGACCGTCGAGCGAGAGATCTACTGTCCTCTGGAATTTCAGAGTACAGATCCCAAGGAGTTCCTGTATCGCTTTGGGGAGTATGTGTTCATCGTCTATCGGGCACTTTCTGAAGAGGGAAGCTTAAAAACAAGTGAAGGCTCGACGCTGATCCTTCCTATAGTCATCTACAATGGTGATAAGCCTTGGTCAGCGGCCAGGTCGATGAATGAGATTCACGACCCAATAGAAGAAGATTTGGAAGGTGGCTTTCAAGTTCACTTTAAATACTTTGTCGTGGATATCGGACGGCTTGACCCAAAAGTGCTTGAGCAGGACAGCCTTCCAACAAGGTTGTTCAGGCTCGAGCGAGTCAAGAACGAGAGAGAGCTGATAGCTACTGTCAAAGAGATAGCCAATCTCTTCAGAAATGAAGATGGTCATCAAGAATTAGCACGCATTTTGTGCGGATGGGTCAAACGAGTTGGGCTTAAACGCCTTAAAATAGATGATAAACAATTTGAAGCTGTTCGCGAACTGGAGGAGTTTGGTGCTATGTTAGAGAATGTACTACCAGATTGGGAAGAAAAAATCAGAAGAGACGAAAGAAAAATGAATATGAAAGAAATAGCAAAAAAGATGCTTGATTTTAATGAAGCGATAGAAAAGATAATGCAATTTACCGGACTTTCTGAACAAGATATACTTGCATTAAAAACAAAAAATGCTAACGCTTAAAACAAAATGAAAAAGGGGGCTTCTTAACGAGGCTCCCTTTTTATTGTTTATACAAAAAAGCGCATAAATATTATTTAATCTGCTGCATAAAGAAGTCAATAAAATCCTGTTTATAATATCCTACTTGTCGTCCTATTGTAAATTTATTTCTAGGACCAATGCCTAAAGCATCTTTATTTGCTAGAGTTTTAGGATGAAAGAAACCGCCAGTTAATTCACATGCTTGCTTCCTAGTTACTATTTCAGGAAGAGTCTTCTCTAGCGCCTCGCGAATGTCATTATTATTTGCGAACATCCAAGGAGAACAAGGTGAATTCATAAACAACTCCTTCTAAAAATTTATTATAAATGGCATGTGTATTAGGCGTAATAGTGAACTATTGGGTAATACAGATAAGTTTCGATCTTCAATGCACTCTTTATCATATACAATTCAAGGGGATACTAATTCTTAGATTTTAAATTTCTGATAAGCTTATCTGAATCACTTCCAGTTAAATTATTAGGATCATAACCTTTGCTTGCTATATAACTGTTCATATCAATATTCTTTGAATCACAAAGATTCGATATTAATTGCATCTGTTTTTTTGTAGCTGGTTTATTTCCTC
>JAFTDR010000132.1 GCA_017454105.1 Desulfovibrionaceae bacterium
AGACTTTGCCTTCGGTCTCTATCGCACAGCTACCCCTGAAGAAAATGCCACCGAAGGCTGGGAGCGGGTCCTGGACATTCTGGATGTATCGGGCGACGAAAACCTCGGAGGAGAACATCTGCTCGATCTGCTTGCCTACGAAGTCGTCCGGGCGAAATGTGAAAACCCCGCGCCTGAAAAACGCCTGTCTACGGATATAAACGTTCAATGCCCAACAGGACTGCACCCCTTCCCCAATTCGGAGCTTGTTTTCGCCGACACACTGGAAGCACACGCAAACACCGTCAATCTCCGAGAAAAACTCCGCCCGCTCTGGGAGGAGGGAACTCTTGCCGATGATCAAACCAATCAAATTAGTGTGACAATGAGCACAAGCGAGGGCAAAACAAACAATGTGACATTTGATGTTGACGAAGACCGGCTCCTCGACTGCCTCAGACAGCGTATTCGGAAAGGCGTGCAGGCTTTCTTCGTAACCTTCAAGCAGGCATTCAAAATAAACGTGATCCAGCCACAAGAACTCCATATCCTCCTAGCTGGAAATTCCTGTAAATCCCCCCTCGTGCGGGAAATGTTTGAAGATGTCATTTCCAATGAACCTAAACTAAACAAAAGCGAAAAAGTCTCTGTTCACTACGAAATGCTTGTAGAGGATAAAGAAAAAAGCCGGGATATCAGCAGCCCAACACTCAAATCCGGCGTTGCTCTGGGCTTGCTCCGCCTCATACCGGGAGAGTCCACCGGCATTGTGGAACGAAACATACAGGATGAATCACCATTCCTTTTCACGGTCGGCACCTTCAAAAATGATTTTCTCGAACCGACGCTCCCCCGCAATGCCAACTATGGAGAGTGGCTTATTCTTAGCAAGGTGTTTCGCAACGGCTGGACACTCCTTGGGTATTCGGACTCTCCTCTCGCAATGGAAAATAAAATCGCACGCACGCAATGCCGCGAACACAAAATCAACTGGGGCAAAGATAATTTCGGGCGCACCATCTTCATTAAGGCTGTCAACACTCATCAGGCGGCGATTGCGCTCGGATCAGAGGAAGACGATCTACCAGATGAGACAACTCTACACATACTCAATTTAAAAAACTGAAAATGAACGCCTGGGCGCAGCGCGACCGACTGCACCGGCTGAGCATGCATCCCGAAAGAAGCATGACGGCAAAGGCTTCTCGGCATCCACGCTGGCCAAGAGTTCTACTGAATACAGGAACAATGACTCAACGCATCGCGTCCACGCAGACTCTGCGTCGCCGGTTATGCGAGGAGACTTGAATTCACTCATGCACGAGTGCTGGAGTCAGCAAAAAAACCGCCTGCGCATTTGGGTTTTTACGCTTATACTTGGGCGTCAGAACGATTTTCCCTTTGCGGAGTACCTCAGCACTCGCTTAGTGGCAATCCTCACCATAGCGAGTGCGTAGTATCAAAAAACAATAATTTAGCCCTCTGATAAAGCTTCAGCTTTTTTTGGGGCTCAGCTAGAGAGGGTGCCGTTTTTTGACCTCTAAAAAGGTAAGTACGGTACCCAAAAAAGTTGGGATTAAGCGGCCTGTTTCTCGTCCTTTTCTGGCCTCACGTTTTGCTCTCTTTTTTCTGAGATGTACTTCGATATTTGCTTTAAGTCATACTGTGGGTGGTCAATGACTTTCATTACAATCCCACGAGGGTAGCAATCTTCCTTGGCAACGCAGATCTGCTTGGGAATTGCGAAGAAATAACTTGCAGAAAGTGTCAAAAAAGTCTAGCCTCTTTTTTTGACAGCCAGTTTCGCACTTTTCTGGGCACTTGGGCGCCCCAAGGCCCAAGGCCCGCCCGCGTAAGTCACCAGTAGCTTGCTCTAC
>JAFTDR010000133.1 GCA_017454105.1 Desulfovibrionaceae bacterium
ATGTGCTGCTCTGCAGTACCTCACGGTCGCCAAAGGCTTATTCTCGCCGTTGGAGAATACTCAAGTGAAGACCGCGCTAACCCCAAACTTCGACTCTTGCATCGTACCCCGCTTCCCATGGTTTCGTGGCATCGTCCCCCATCCTTGCGAGTCCGATTGTACCGTTTGGAGAAATCGTGGGGGTACGGTCGTGATTGCTTCGTCTAGAGCCGAAGCGAGGGCGTTAGCCTTCTCTCGGAGCAAAACACAGGAGGTAGAGCATCCGCGCTTCTCGCTTCCTAAAGAGCCAGCGTCGACGACGTCCGCTGGACAAGAGCCTTTTGACCTTCGCGTGTCTGGCAGGGAATCATGGGCGCAAAAGGGGAAAGCGCTCACCCCGCCAAGTATGGCGGGTTTTTTTTGGTATGTATCTTGCATAAATAAAACAAAGTGAGTCAATGTCTTGTGCTACTTTGCAGACCCTCCTTGTGGATAGTTCGGAGGGGAACGGGATAAGGAGGTCTCTATGCAAGATGCGCTTTTTAGTGGTCTTTTCGGAGCACTCACGGCAGAACACCGGATGACCTATATTGCCAATAATCTGGCGAACGTAAACACAAGCGGGTACAAGCGCGACGCCTTGGCGTTTAGCGACACTATGGCCTATTACGCCCATGACGAGATTCGCGAACCGCTTATGAATGTTCGCTCAAAGGGCATATTCCCTGAGCAGAAGAATGTAGCGCGGCCACGCCTTGCCGCAAACAAGATTGATTTTGCGCAAGGCGCGATGAAGGTCACAGGGGATCCTCTTGATGTGGCCATATCGGGCGAGAACGCGTTTTTCCGCGTGGAAACGCCGAATGGCACGTATTTGACCCGCGATGGTCATTTTGTCCTCTCAAATGACGGGACCATTATGACACCGCAGGGCTACGCGGTTCAGGGCGACGGGGGCGCTATACAGATTCCCCCGAGAACCCGGACAATCAACATTAGCGGCGATGGGCAGGTACTCGCTGACGGTGAACTCATCGGCCGTATTTCCCTCGTCAGTGTTGATAATTTAGCAAAGGTGCAGAAGTTGGGGCAGAATCTGTATAAAGCGAAAGAAAATGTCGATGTGACCGAGGGGAATGCCTATGCCTCAGGAGCCCGTTTGGAGCAGGGCTTTATTGAGGCCGCCAATGTTGAGGTTGTGACTGAGATGGTGAGTATGATTGAAACCAATCGCCAGTTTGAGGCATATCAGAAAGTTATGCAAACTGCCGACTCACTTGACCGCGCTGCGAACGAAAGAATAGGCAAGCGCATAGGCTAATTTTTTGCTCCTTCGTGAAAAAAGAAATGGATCAGGATTTTTTTGTAGCCTTTAGAAACGAGCTGAAAAATGTGACAACGGCAGAACAGCAAGGAGTGCTTTTCGTATGATGCGTTCACTCTATGTCGGCGCGACCGGTATGATCGCCCAGCAACTCAATATCGATGTTATCTCGCACAACCTGGCAAACGTGAACACGACAAGCTTTAAGAAAAGTCGTGCTGAATTCGAAGATCTCATGTACCAGACGCATAAAATCGCCGGTGCAATCACAGAAGGGGACAACCGCTTGCCTGTCGGCATTCAGGTCGGCATGGGAGTTCGGCCCACTGCGGTGCATAAATTCTTCACCCAGGGCGATTTCCAGAATACAGGAAATTCCCTCGATGTCGCCATTGAAGGCGATGGCTTCTTCCAGGTTGATGTCAACGGCGAACTTATGTACACGCGCGCAGGATCCTTTAAGCTGAACCAGGATGGAACGGTTGTGACGGCAAACGGCTACATTCTGCAGCCCGAGTTTGCTGTGCCGGCGGAGACAAAGACAATCTCTGTTTCCGCAAGCGGCCATATCGCGGCCCTGGACAGCACAGGTGAAGAAGTGGCTGGAGCCGATATTCCTCTCTACACATTTATCAATCCTGCGGGTCTCGACTCACGCGGCCGCAATCTCTTCACCCCGACACAGGCTTCTGGGGATGCGACAGAAGGGCAGCCTGGCGAGGACAATGTCGGAACACTTGCCCAGGGCTTTCTTGAGATGTCGAATGTGGAAGTCGTCGATGAAATGGTCAATATGATCGTCGGCCAAAGAGCGTATGAGGTGAATTCTAAATCGATACAGACATCCGATTCCATGCTTGGAATTGCGGTGCAGCTTAAGCGCAGTTAAGAGATGTGACAAGATGCCTTTTTTTGTCTTTTCTCTGCGAATTTTTCACCGAAAGCCGTCTCTCGTCTGGCTTTCGGTGTTTTTTATGCTTTTTTTGTCGCAGGCTCTGGACGCGTTAGCCGCAGATCTTGTCTTTCCCCCTTCAGCCCAGGATAGACGGGCAGCCCACACGCAGGCTGGTCTTGCCAAAGGGGACATTCCCTTGGCAGATCAAAACGGGCGTCAGAGTTCTGAATGGCGCATTAAGATCAATGGGAGCGCGATCACGCACGGAGACGTTGTCCTTCTAGGCGAGATTGCCCAGCCGCTCACCCCAATGGCCAACTGGGACACCCTCAAATACGCTGAACTCTGGGCCGCCCCGCCCGAAGAGGGGAAACCTCTGCAGATTAACCGCAGCAATCTGGCTCAGGCACTGCAAGAGCGTCTTGGACGCGATTTTCTTGCGCGCTGCATCCTGCCCACATCCCTTGTCATTCAGAAAGGGGGCCTTCTTGTCAGGGAAGACGATTTACGGGCCTATGTGGTCAAAAGTCTGACTCCCTTACTGAGAAGTATGCCCGGTGAATTTGAATTCACTGATTTTCACCTGCCAGACTATATCTTTCTCGCTCATACAGGGCAGCGTGTGCAGCTTGAGCAGCCGAGAATGGGGGCTGGACGCGTTGCGTTGCGTTTTGCGATTCTTGAGGCTGATGGCTCTGTCCTTCGCCGTGTGTCGGGAAGTATCACCCTCACACAGTGGGTCACAGTGCCAACAGCCGCGAAATCGCTGAGCAAGGGAGAGAAGCTTACGCCTGAATCTGTGACATTTACGCGCATCAATGCGCGGCGCCTCCGTGAACCCGCTTGGGACGGCCGGGGCGGGCCCTGGCAGATGATGCGCAGTGTCTCTGCAGGGGAACCGATCCTTCGAAGTGATCTTGGGACGCAATACATGATTCGCCGCGGCGATATCGTCACCCTTGTGTTTGCGCGCGGCAATCTCCGTCTTGAAACGAGGGCCGAGGCTTTGGGCGACGGGGAACCAGGAGCAACGATTGCGGTACGGAATTTGCAAACTAAGAAACAAGTCTTTGCTACAGTACGAGACAGTAAGACAGTGATAATACAATGACAATCGCAGTGGGGGGGATGTATGCAGCGCGGCACACTACTTTTTTGCATGAGTCTCTTGTATGTTTTCTGTTTTGGTTGCGGTGTTGGCGGCACTCATAAGCGTCCCGCACTGCAGCAGCCCGTCAATCAGGCGCAATCCTACAATAGAGAGGAATTAAGCCAGAACAATCCTGGGTCCATCTTTGCGATGAGTGACCAGGACACCCTTTTTGATGACGCAAGGGCGCGGCGGGTTGGCGATATTGTTGTTGTCAAACTGGTAGAGAATACAAAAGCCCAGAATAAGGCCGAGACAACATCGAATAAGGACAGCAGCAACAATTACGGCGTGAACGCCTTTTTCACAATGGGCCAAGTCGGCTTTCTGCCGTTTATCAATCTCGGTCCCCAGGGAACAGTCAATGCAGCGGACGGCACGATCTTAAAGACACAGTCTCAGGGAGATTTGAGTGCTACGGGCAAGACAAAGCGTGAAAACTATGTGCTGACATCGCTTGCGGCACGCGTCCTCCGCGTTCTTCCAGGCGGTCTTCTTGAGATTGAGGGCGCAAGAGAGATTCGTGTCAATAATGAGACAGAATATATGGTTGTGCGCGGCATGGCTCGAGCAAAAGATGTGGATGCGGACAATACGATCCTCTCAACCCAGCTCGCCAACGCGACAATTGAATACTATGGCAAGGGCGTTTTGGCTGACAAGCAGAAGCCTGGTTGGTTTACACGTCTCATGGATAATATTTGGCCATTCTAAGTCATGGCTATGAAGGATTCACTTTCCCGGTGAATCCTTTTTTTTGTCTCGTCTTGCCACAATTTGCAGGCATTGAGCCATAGTTCGTACGCCAAAAACAAACGGACATTTTTGCAAACAAAAGCCAGCATATTGTGCGAGACAAGTCCAAGTGGCAACTTTTTTTTGACCGCAGAAGATTTGTCCGCGAAAGCCCTGATGTACTGATGCACTACGACTGTACAAAAGGCACGCACGAGCGTTTGAACGAATGGAGATGCGCTGTCAAACATCCGACTAGGAGGCTTTTGCACGGCTATAACGGTCCAGAGAATATTCTGAGACTATGACGCACACGAGGGGCCCGCAGCCCAGGTTCGTTGGCTGTATAGTGCCGCATATCGTACGATTGCGGACGATGAGCGTTCTTAAGTCAGCGCTCTCTTTGCCCGCAGTATACAAAAGCGTATACTGCGGCACATTGCTTTCCTTGTTTTGACGTACAACCGAGTCTGCGGCGCCTTGTTCTGCACAGGTTTTTCGGGGAAGAAAAAACACAATCGGCCAGAGTGTCCCTGCCCGCTTTTGTGCGATCGTCAAAGTGTGGACATTGCATACGAAAAAAAGGGCTCTTGTGCGTCGGATGTATGGTGGGAGCAACTGTGGCAGGGCTGGCGTCTGCCGTACGTATTGCAAGCGATCGCTCATCGCAAAGCTGTTTTTCGCGAGTGGCACACAAGTTGCAATAAAGAGTGTATGTTGACAAATAGGTGACAAAAAAAACACATATACCATTCAAAATCTCGGGGGAGTCTCCTATGTTTTTCTTACTTGGAAGCGATAAAAAGAATCGGAAGGAAGATAGCCGGCAGAATCAGAATATGGAAGAAGCCCGTGAAGTGTTTTTATCCGGCAAGTTTCCAGTCGTTACAACCGATCAGATAGAAGGTCGCCGTATAGTGAAGGTTTTGGGACTTGTCTGTTGCCGCGGATACGATTCTGAGGAGACCTTTTTTGGGATGGCCAGCCGCGCAATGAGCAAGGGCGCTCAGGCTATCATTGGCTATAATGAGAACGTCGCTTTCCACCCTGACGGCAGCAAGTATTTCACCTGTTATGGGACAGCTGTTATGTTTGATTATGATCCCACAGCGGCCGAATCTCTTCCGTTTATGATGCAGCGTTTTAAAAATGCTCCGCGCACAACAATACAATAGGTTAAATTGCATTCATAGTCTAGGAAACAAACTGCACGTACGTCTGATATATTTTTTCTGACCGCAGTTCAAAAGAGAAGTATGTGTCGACTTAGCACGCAGATACTGTCGTATCAAGTCTGTGCTAGCTTTTGCAAGAAGCTGGGTAAGGTGGGTGTGCCGTGAATATTTCAAGTATAAGTAGCTATTCCAATACAAAGTATTTCTTAAATCAATTGCATGATTCATCAGCGGATTCGCAGGCAAACACGAGGTATAAGGCGAAAAGCGGCACAAATTCATCTGATTCAGCGTCCCGTGTTCAGAGTCTGTCAGAACAGCTTGGCGGTCTGATTCGCTTAACGCGCTATGCGATGGACTCCATGGGCTTGGGTAAGGATGAGCGGGTGACATTTGCCAAACTGCAAGCCTACCGCGACAGTATTGAAGAGCGCTTTTCGACTGCAGTGCGCGAAGGGCTGGAAAAAGCCGCTGTCGACTCAAGTGAGCTGACCTTCTCCTTAAGCAATGGCAAGCTTGTCGCCCACAGTAAATCCCAGGTGCAAGGTGCCCTCGCCAATCTGGCCATTGACTCATCTGCAGAAGAGACTGCCGCTCTCTCTGCCAGTCTCTCCTCGTATGGTGTTGACTTAAGTGAGCCCTTCACCTTTACCCTCTCAGAGGGCGGCACAGTTACGGCAACAGGTGAGAGTGCCTCCTGGCAAGACGTTCTTGACACAAATGACTTGAGTCTTCCTGCACTCGCGGGAAATTTGGCCGCCGTGCATATCGATCCGAAGATTCATTTCACTCTTGAAATCACCGATGAGGACACATTGAGTGTCCATGCGGACGATAGTCGATACGATCCAGTGTTACGGGCCTTTTTCGCGGAAAATCCGGCAATAGTTGCGGATTACAAGCGCACAGAAGCCTTGTCCACATTGGATCAGGCTCGCAAGTCCCTGTCAATATCGCCTTCTGAGAGCCGCACGCGTCTCCAGATAGAATCCATTGCGGCATGGTGGGACACATCAAGACAAAATGATTCCTCTTTTTTCACATCCTATGCGCAGGGTCTCGTTACGCGCAAAACCGGGATTAATATCAATGTGTGAAAAAACAGCTATCCCGTCCAGATTCTGGACGGGATAGCTGTTTTTTTTATTGGTCATTTACGTTTTTCGCAAAATCATTGTAGGCCGTGCGAATGTTTGCGAGATCGAGATTGAGCGCCTTGCGCACATGCGGGTAAAAGCCCTCCTGATTGCCTTGGGCAAGATCGTCCGCATAGATCTTGATTTCTTTAAGAAAAGCGCGGTAGCGCCGCTCAGAGAGGGGTTTGCCCTTAAAGGGCGGGCGTTCGGCTTCTGCAATGTGCGTGCGCACTTCCTCTTCGAGGGCCCGCGTTTTGGCTAAATCAACTGTGTCTTTTGAAAGTTCAAAAGAGATTGCGCGCAAAAGCGAGAAAAGGATGCGGGCTTCAAGAATTTGGCGTTTTAGAGGATTGTCCACAAGAAAAATATTTTCAGCCGGGACGGCCTTTTTCTCAAGGAGAGCGAAATAGTCTTTTTTGGCCAGGCCAAATTGCGCGTACGCCTCTGTTATTTTCCGGCTAAGACGCTTCCCTAGTACGCCGTCGTCCTGAATGGACGGATCGCGCACATAGCGTTCAAGTTCACGGTAGTTTGCGTGCATTGTGGCTAAGGCTGCGTGCATTGCAAGAAGCGCATCCCGCAGAGCTTTTTTTTCAGACACTTCAAAGAGATCGTCTGGTGGCAGAAGTTTTTCTAGAAAGACCTTCTTTTCGGTGAGCGCTTTGTTGTACTTGGGAAGCTGCCATTCCCCAAGGTAGATGCGCACAAAGAAGGCCAGACGATCGGCTTGTGTGAACCAGTCTTCGGCTGTGTTTTGTTCCGCTCGATTACAGAAGTCGATGATCTGTTCTGCCTTCTGCCTGTCTTTAAGAGTATCTTCCAGACTCTTCTCAAGCCGCACCTCTGGGACAAGAGGACGTGGCGCATCCTGTTTCTTTGGCTTTTCAAGGGTTTTGTTTTCCGGTGGCGCATTGTTTTGCATGCGCACTAAGACTAGGCCTGCAAAGAGAATACAGAGAAGAAAGACAACGAATCGGCTCATACGTTTGGCTTAAGCAGGCTTTCTATGTGGGCTGACAAATTTGTCAGATCAAGGCCCCAGGGATAGCGCTCATCGGCTATGGCGGAGCCCACACCGTAGAAATGTGTCCCTGTGGCAAAGGCCGCGTCTCTGTCTGTTGTGGCATCGCCGACCATAAGAGCGCATGAGGGATGAATATTGCGCTCTGCTAAGAGGGCGGCCAAGAGTTCTGTTTTCGCAGGGGGCGCGCCGTATATGGCGTCAAAATATTGGGCTAGGCCGTGGTTTTGAAGGATTGCCTCTTGCTCTTTGCCCGGGGCTCCAGAACAGACAAAAAGAGGCAGGACACCGTGCCAGCGCATCAAAACCTCGCGCGCTCCTGGAATAAGCGGGCATTGTCTGAGTGCCTCCGCGCAGAGCGCGGCAAACTTCTCTCCCCAGGCCTTAGACTCTTCCTCTCGGATTGGGCGTTTTAAAATTGTTTTGAAGAACCAGGCGAATTTTTCATAGCGGCTTACGCCGCCATGGGCCTCGTGAAAGGCCACAAAGCGGCTTGCGGCCTCGCTTCCGTAGGGTTCGGCAAGACGCGCGAAGGCTAGAGTTTTGACGCCCACACTGTCGAGGAGGACGCCGTCGCAATCAAAAACAATACAGCGAAGGGGCATGGTCTCTCCTTTATTTCAACTTGGCCGTTCCTGCCGCATGCCGATGACATGGGCTGGGACGCCTGCGACAATGGCATAGGGTGCCACGTTGTGCGTGACAACAGCGCCTGCACCGACAATGGCTCCGCGCCCAATGTGGACATCGGCTGTGATCACACAATTGGCTCCAATCCACACATCCTCGTCGATGTGAATGAAACCTGGGGTATGTCCCTGGTCCATGATTGGGATATCTGTGCGGTCAAAGGTGTGGTTTGCTGCGCGTAGTACGCTCCCAGGTCCTATGGCTGTCGCCTCGCCAATTGTGATTGTGCCGTCATCCGCTGCGACATGAACATTTGCCGAGAGGGCGACGCGGTCTTTCATTGTCAATGTGCCGTTTT
This sequence comes from Desulfovibrionaceae bacterium, assembly GCA_017454105.1. Taxonomy (GTDB): domain Bacteria; phylum Desulfobacterota; class Desulfovibrionia; order Desulfovibrionales; family Desulfovibrionaceae; genus Desulfovibrio. Next base: position 8,404 of record JAFTDR010000133.1, read on the forward strand.
GCGCCGTAAGAAAAACGCCCCGGCCAAGCCGCACGCCGTTGCCAAGCTGTATGGAGGCCATGCCGGTTATGGTCATCGATGTTCCAAAGCGAACAGAGCCGCAGGCGCGGAAAAAGGGTTTCCAGGCGCAGAGGCGTAAAAAAAGGCCGAGCGGGGTCGGAATCCAGCCCCACACGGCTATCCAGAGTTCTTCGAGCGCACGGACAAGACGCCTTGCAAGCGTTGGCCTGGCCAAAGCGCTCATGCGTGTCCTCTCTTTTTATACTGTTCGATGAGGGGATCGCCCTGCATAAGACGAGAGACTCTGGCCAGGTCTTCTGGCGTATCCACGCTCCATGTTTTGAAGGACGTCGGAACCATGCGGACTTTTTCGCCGTGTTCAAGAATGCGCATCATGTCGACGGATTCGTAGATCTCAAGGGGGGTTTCATCCATTTCATTGAAGCGCAGAAGGTAGTCTCGCCTAAAGGGGATGATGCAGACCTGTTTGCGCATGGGCACCTTATCTGCGCCCTTTTTGCGGGATGGGATGGGCTCACGGGAGAAATAGAGGGCGTCATAGTTTTTGTCGACAACCACTTTGACTTCGTTTGGATCCTCAAATTCTTCAAGTGTCTCCATCTCAGCCATGAGGTTCACAACTTGAATGTTCGGATCGTCAAGCATAGGCTGGACAGCCTGGCGAATCATGTCGGGTACGATCATAGGCTCATCACCCTGCACCATAACAACGATATCCGCGCGCATGCCACTTTTTTCTTCTATTGTCAGGAGCGCTTCGGCTGTGCGCGTTGAGCAGCGCACGTGGGTATCGCTTGTCATGACACACTTAAGCCCTGCGCTTGCGCAGTAGTTTTCAATAATTGTGTCGCAGGTTGCGACATAGGTTTCCGTTAAGATGTCACACATGGCAGTCCGAAAAGCCACATGGCCTACCATGGGGACATCGTGGATAAGAGCGAGGGGTTTTCCTGGAAAACGACTTGAGCCCATGCGTGCTGGAATAATGGCCAATATGTTCATTGGATATCCTCTTGTTTCTATTGACCGGACGCGGAGCCGGGTACGAAGGACAGCAAAAGCGCAATATCGTGAGAATCAGCCGGAAAGTACGATGTTTCGCGTGTACGGTTCGGTATACTATCGCTCAATCACCTAAGTCGCAAAGAATTAGGTGTTTTAGTCGCTGTTGACATACGCAAATCAGCTTCCGCAGTTGAGATTGAACGATAGTATTGTTCTCAGTACACGAGGAAAGATTTTTGTGTAGAATTTGTTTTGTCTTGCGCGCAGGGCGCATATCACCTTTGCGGTCATCTTGGGCTGGACGAACTTACGTTGTGACAAGATAGCCGCCTTCCTGCACATAGGAGGATTCATGCAGTCGTTTATGCTCCTCCTCCATGACACGGAGGATGCCCTGTCCCAGATCAACGGTTAGCGGCGGAACAAGCTTTCTTCCTATCTTGGGCATGAAGGTATAGGGGGTAATCTGATAGTGGCCGCTATTGGGATCGTTTTGGAATTTGATATCTAGTTTTTTGTCGAGCATTTCGCCGATCATTTGGAAGAGGTCGCCCACGCGCATCGGCTGATTGCCTGAAATGATGATGTTCTGATTGATGAATTCTGGATCAAGAACTGCGAGGGTGGCTGTGCTTGCGTCATCGACATGCACGTATTCACGCAGCGCTGTGGGCGGGCCGTAGTAGGTGATTGTGCCAGTTGTTAAGGCTTCGTGGACAAAGCGGTGGATGGCATTTCTGTTGTCGGCCCTAGGACCATAGAGGGAGCCGTAGCGGAGAATTGTGTAGGGCAGGCCGTGCATGCTTTGATAATTTTCGATATAGAGTTCGCAGGCTTGCTTGCTGCAGCGGTAAAAACCGCCCGACTTTCCGTAGACATAGAGGGATGAGGCGAAGATATAGCGTTGGACTTTTTCTATGCGGCAGCTCTCTAGAATTATGACATTGCCGAGGACATTGATACGTGCGGTATCAACAGGGCGGGCATTGGCCTCGCCTATGTCGGCTATGCCGGCGTAATTAAAGACAATATCTGCGCCGTGTACGGCCTTGCGCACGAGATCTTCATCCAGGATTGAGCCTGTGAGCATACGTTGCGTCTCAGTGCGCCACGGGGACGGTTGTATATCAACAATTGTGACAGTATGCCCATGCTCGGTTAATTTGTCGCAGATATGCGAGCCAAGAAAGCCGGAACCGCCAAAAACAGTTATATTCACGACTGTCTCCTTGTCGTTTTAGATCTCAGGGCGTTCCGCACTCTTCCAGAGGAAGACTGTGTCTATCCCGTACGCGATAAACCGAGCGCCGGCTTTAATTTGAGCAGCCAGTTCGTCTGGGTTTGGCAAAACGATGTGTGTGCCCATGGGAACTTTTCTTCGTAAGCAGGCTTTGCGGATGGTCGCAATTGCCTCTGTGAATTCCTTGCTCTCAAAGTTCCCGGTAATTCCCATGCTGCCCGAGAGATCGTAGGGGCCGACCATTATCGCGTCAAGACGCGGGTGGGCGATAATTTTATCGATATTTTCTACTGCGCGAATGTGTTCCACCTGGGCCACAAGAAAGATTTCTGGTGTTATTCTTTTTCGGTATTCATCGAAATGTTTGCCGAAGTCATTTGCTCTGCAGTAGCCGACACCGCGGTATTCCTGGGCGTGTTTTCCCGCAACGCGCCATGAATCCTGTCCTGGATAGGTCGCAAGATCAATTGCCTCTTCGAGCTGTGCGCCGCTCTCAATCATTGGGAAAATCAAGCCTTGCGCCCCGGCTTCAAGCGCCGCTTTGATGGCAACTTTATTTGCTATGGGGAGTCTTGCAAAGGGAACGGCCCCGCCAACTTCGATAGCCCGAAAAATATTGGGAAGTATGCTCGGTCCGAAAGAACCATGTTCCATATCGCAGGCAACCCAGTCATAGCCGGACTTTGCCATAATTTCAGCAACATCGGCGGAGGGGAACTGGAGCCATGTTCCGATGGTCGGCTTATCCTTGGCAAGTATATTGCGAATTTCGTGTATAGTCATACATCCTCCTTATGATCTGGCGTATAAGCCCCTCGTCTGTCCGATAGGGTGGCGGTCTGGTTATGGATGCGTATTGTATGTGTTTGTGTAGAGTATGTACATAGGGGGGGGGAGCGCATTCTGTCATGGCCTCTTGCACAGGGGATTGTCTTTGATGCGCGTTTTTTTACGCCACTCCTTCCCTTTCTTCTTTTTCCTCACAGAAAACAAGGTATTCGGCAATGTCCAGTGAGACACTTGCTCCGTCATGAATTTGCCCATAGGTATGGCCTGGCGCTGTGACCCGTACCAGGTCTTGTGTGCTTTTTGTCTGTAAGAGAATGCTGTAGTCAACGATATCGCCAAGATAGCAGCTGTGCTTTACCTGGCCTTGGAGTGTGCCATACGTTCCATGATCGTTGCGTATGCTGATATGTTCAGGCCGCACGGCGACAATAACCGGCCCCTGTTTTTCTCCGGAATAGGCGAGCATCTGACCGTTGTTCAGATATATTCTGCCTTTTTCGGCTACGCCATGCAGAAAATTGCTCTTGCCGACAAAATCAGCCACAAACTGGTTTGCTGGATGGCGGTACATGCCTATCGGCGTATCGACCTGCTGTATTTTTCCTTTATTGAGTATGATTACGCGGTCGCTCATAGCCATTGCTTCCATCTGGTCATGGGTGACATAGACGACAGTGATGCCGCTTTTTTTCTGCACATCTAAAATTTCGTAGCGCATGGACTCGCGCAGTTTGGCGTCGAGATTGCTTAAGGGTTCATCGAGTAGAAGCAGGTGGGGGTTTGAAACCAGGGCGCGGCCGAGAGCTACGCGCTGCTGCTGGCCGCCTGAAAGCTCATGGGGAAAGCGCTCTCCCAATTGCCCAAGATGGACAGCGTCAAGAATATCCGCGACGCGTTGACTAATTTCTGCTTTTGGCCTGCCCTCGATTGTGAGAGGATAGGCCACGTTTTCAAAGACAGTCATGTGCGGCCAGACAGCGTAGGACTGGAAGACCATCCCGATACCGCGTCTGTTTGCCGGGACAAAGTGTTTTGAGCTACTGACCACACGATCGTCTATTTTTATTTCGCCGCTGCTTGGCTTTTCAAAACCGGCAATGAGGCGCAGGAGGGTGGTCTTTCCGCAACCAGAGGGCCCAAGGAGCGTTACGAATTCATGATCCTGGAAAACGGCGCTGAAATCGCTGACAACAGTGTTTTTGCCAAATGATTTGTAGACCGCTGTGAGTGTGATCGAGGACATAGTGGTTTTCCATTGCTCATTTTTTGTCGGTCAGATGGAAAAAGAACCTTTTGTGAGCTTGTGCAGAATGCAATTGACGAGGATGACGAGGAGAAGGATGGCTGTCGCTATGGCCGACGCGGTCTGCTGGCTGTGGTATGTTTGGTAGGTAAATAGCTCATAGCCTATTGTCTTCGTGTCAGTTGAGTAGAGCAGGGTGGACATGGTGAGTTCATAGAAACTCGGCATAAAAATGAGAAACCAGCCTGCAACAACGGATGGGGCGATGAGGGGAAGGGTGATATCCCAGAAACAGCGCAACTTTTGGGCTCCTGAAATAAGCGCAGCCTCTTCCAGAGAGGGATGAATCTGGCGTATGGCTGAAACCACTGTGCGCATGCCCATCATAAGATATTTGATCAGATAGGCGATAATCAAGATAGTCAGTGTGTTGTATATGTTAATGCCAAAGCGTCCCGACATGGTCATAATCAAAGCCAGGGCAATGACGACACTTGGCGTTCCGCTGCCAAGGGTGATTAAAAAATCAGGGATGTGTCGGGCCTTGGACTCTGAGCGTGTGAGCAGCCAGGCCATGATGCAGGAAATGAGCATTCCGGCTGTTGCCGCAGCAGACGCAGCAATCAGACTGTTTAGGGCTGTTGCAAGAATGCCTTTCCTTGTGCAGACAATCTCCCAGTACCGAGTTGTGCAGTTTTCCAGGGACAGAGGTTCTCCGAGATTGAGGGTTATTGACGTTGTCGCGACTGTCACAAAGGGAATGACGACAACGATGATCGCAAAAAGACTCACAATGACAGTCAGGGGTACGCGCCAGGAGCCAAGTTCAACGAGCATGGGACGGGTGGATTTGCCGGACACGGTTGTGTACTCTTTGCGGCCGCAGACAAAGCTTGAGACAAAAAGGACCAGATTGGCTATAAGCATAAGCGAGACAGCAAGCGATGTCGCCTCTGTCAGACTCTCAGGTGAGCCCACATAGACATAATCGATGATTCGGGTTGATATGGTATCGATTTGTCCAGGGGCGCCGATGATTGAGGGAATACCGTAACAGGAAGCCGCCGCAATAAATACAAGAAGCCCTGCAGCGACAAGGGAGGGCGAGAGGAGCGGGATTGTTACGGTAAAGAGCGTTTTGAGCGGCGATGCCCCGCTGATTCGTGCGGCCTCTTCGAGTGAGGGATCCATTTTTTCAAGGGCCCGCGAGATTGTGATAAACGCATAGGGGTAGTAGAAGGTCGTTAAGACCCAGACAAGCCCTGCGATGCTGTAGATAGAAAACGGTGATTCTGCAAGACCGAAGAGATCTGTGAGAAAAACATTGAGTGTGCCGACACGGGGATTGAGCAAGCGTAGCCAGGCCATGGCACCGACGTACGGGGGCACCATATAGGTCATGACAAAGATCGTGCGGAAAAAAGTCCGTCCGTACAAATTTGTGCGCACTAAAAGCCAAGCGAGCGGGAAAGCAAGCAAGACGCCGAAGATCATCGCAAGGCCGGCAGAGACAAGTGTATTGTACAGGGCATTCCAATTGAGAGACGATGTGTAGATGCGCGTGAATGCTTCCAGACTGAATTCTTGCCCGTTGTAAAACGCTTTGAACAGTAAATAGCCCATGGGCAGCACGTGGAAGATCACGAGAAAGGCGACAATGGCGGTGATGAGCAGTGTTTTGCCATCGAAGAACTCTTTTTTTATCGCAGCGTACTTCACGCTCGTATCCTTTCCTGTTTATGGTCGAAGAGCCCTGACGGATGCTGTGCGCAGCCGTCGGGGCTCTTTGTATCCTTGTGATGGGGAATCTGTACCGAAGAACTTTCTTGACGCGTAGGAGTCTCCCAAAATCTTTGTACACAGGGGATATACTCGCGGTCAGAAAAAAAAGTTGCCACTTGGAGTTGAAACGAAAAGCGTACCTATTTTGTCTCCCATTCACAAAAATGTCAGTTTGTTTTTGGCTGCGCCTTTTGTTTTTAGCGGCTTTTCTTCACCCGCTCTTCAAAATTCTTGCGCAGGTCGGCGCGTTCTTGCAAACAGTGTTCCCAGTTAACCGGTATGGCCTTTTCAATGATTTGTCTTGTCGGCATAGAATCAAAGGGTATGGCTGGTTCCTTTTGCAAGACAGAGTGCATCCACCCTTTGACAATGTATCGCTGGCCTTCCTCTGACAAAAACCAGTCTGTCAATTCCTCGCAGATCTTTGTGTTGCCGTGGGCACTCAAACTGTCTTTGACAGTCATAATCGGTGAGGAAATGATGATGCAACCGTCTTTTGGATAAATCACCTCAAGGGGACTTTTTTCCTCTTCCCTTTTTTTGAGTACAGATTCCTCAAGGATCATGATTTCTTTGCATTCACCTGTTTCCAGCTTCGTGAGTGCCACAGAACCCGATTCGACCATAATTTTGTTCGCTGCGAGCTGGTCAAAATAGGCATAGCCATACTTGTCTTTTAAGGCCGATACACTCACAAGTGCAGTCCCAGCGGTGAGTGGATTGGGCATGGAGCAGGCACTTTTGAGGGTGGCGCTTTGGGCAAACTCCTGAAAGGACTGAGGAAGGGCAGCTTTTTTGTATTTCCTGGGATTGTAGGCTAGAACCATGTTGCAGATACGCACCGGATACCAGTAGCCTTCCGTATCATATTCCAAGGCTAGATTCTTTGCTTCCTTGGACAGATAGGCGTGCAAAATACCGTCTTTTTTTAGCTCAAGGGCATAGGAGGGATCTGCAAGCATGAGCATATCGCAACCAAGCTTTTTTGCGTCGCGCTCCGCAGCGATTTTTGCCTGCAATGTTCCAGTGCCGCCGTAAAAGAACTCTATGTCATACGCCGGAAATTTCTTTTTCAGCACATTGCTCATGGCCTCAATTACGTCTTCATACATTGACGTATAAATTGTAATCTTGGGTTTTTCTCCAGCGCGAGCTTGTGCGGGCGCGGCTAGCATGCATATGAGCGCAAACAGACAGAGGATTTTTTTCCACATTGCGTGTACTCCGTTAGTAATAGAGGAAAAAAAGAAGGAAAGAATACATCCGTGAGCCTTTTTAAGAATCCCTTGGCCACGTTGTTGCTCTTGTGTGAACAGCAGATTCATCCAAGCGCGCAGCTCGCATATTCCCTTGGGAAGTCAAAAACGTTCCCTATGTACGAGTTCGAATATGCTGCGGGCAAAAATACAGTTGCAACCAGTTTTGCTCCGAATCTCCGTAAGCGACAACTCTGTCCTACTAAACAGGACGCACATTCAATGGCATAGTAGACCTCTATTCAAACGGATAGGAGGTTTTTTTTATGCCCTGTACAATTACCCCTGGCAGAGGTCCATTATCGTCATCTACAGAAGAGAGCATGCGGTCTGACACTTCCAAAAGAAAGACCGCTGCGTACAGTCCATGACACAGGTTTCGAGTTGAAGCCCTCTTCATCTTTCGGGAAAGCAAAGCACCAAGGGAAAAGTGGAGCAAGGCAGAATGCGCGATGTCCTCTGATCACACAATCCTAAAAAGGACTCTCACGGGTGAAAAAAGTCCTGTGTATCATAACCAAGCTCGTCGAGTCACAGAAAAACAGAGAAGCTCTTCCCTCGACAGCCGATATCATGGTGTACGCAAAAAGCCAGTACAACTTCTTCCCATCACGCATTGAAGATGTTGAAGCGTGAGATGGCTACCCACAAATCATTGACAACGAGGAATCGCAACGATTGAGCAAGTCGTCATCGCCGTGCAAGACGCAGGTTTTTAGCATAAACAAGCCAATGCAATCTGAGCAAAGCGTCCACTGCGACGTATGTCGGCTGTCAGTGAATTTTGGAGCGTACACAGTTATCTTGGAAGGCTCATCGGTGCAAGAGCTTGAGATGGTTGCCAAGTATATTGGAGTAGTTCTGTGGGATATATAGACTATACCCAGCCGCACACTGGTTTTCCTCGAACACGCTAGGAAAACGCTCTCAATTGTTCGGCATGGGAAAAATCATTGCGACGCCGAGTATAATGAGAGTAGCTATACTACGGTTAGAAGAAAAATTGCAACCATTGAGCTACGACCTCACTTTGTTTTGGAATCGCAGACCACACATATGTATATTTTGTTCTCGTGTGCGGATTACAATACTATCGGCCAATCCCTGCTAGTTCAAGCAGAAATCCTCGCGTTACAGATCTTCTTGGCTTATGCCAGATGAGCGACGTACAAAAAGGATGCGAGGAGTCCAGAGAACTGTACAGCGACAGAAAAGCTTGGTTCTTTGTGGTTCGAGAGCTTGAGCGATAGTATGCCAATCCGTACACGCGGCATTTTTTGTGTCGAAGAGCCCCAACAGGATTGCCTAATCTTTGCCGAAGTACACACAAGAGGTGACATACTCGTAAAAAGTGAAACTTTTTTTCTGCCCAGAGTATATATCCAGCTTAACCAGCTCGGGTTCTTGCCCCCCATACCGTCTATCTAAAATTGAGCGTAGTTCCAAAGGGCGGGCTGTATCCCATTTATCCGCATAGACTAGCATGCGGTATTCTTCCAGTTTCGTTCATGCTTGTGACGGAGGACGGTTATCAACGGCAAAAATCTGCTTCCCATGTGCCTTGCGAGGCAGCGTGAACGGTGCCCCCGCAGCCAAGAATGCGTATGTGCCTCGGTGCGACACGAGGGCTATACCTCATGTGGATGGAACAGCCACTTAATTGGATGAGCCGTTCAATTAAAAACTAGCCTTTTGCAGGTCAGATCGTAAGGTTGGGCCTGAAGCCCCATGTGTGACAACATAAGGAGTGTG
>JAFTDR010000011.1 GCA_017454105.1 Desulfovibrionaceae bacterium
AAACCTGCTTAAGCGAAACCTGCGAAGCTTCCTTGGGGCCGCATCGAACGCCTTTTTCGGTTCTTCGTTTGGTTTTGTGGGTGAATCGACTGCGCGCAGTGAGGTTCTTTGGTGGTCACCCGTGCTCACTAAAGTACCCTCCTCTCCGCCTGTGCCGCAAATGACGGGTTTGGCGCGCCTTCGAAAGTCATTTCATTGTGAGATCTGTTTCACGCTTTCCGCGTCCTAGGGAGCCAAAAAAAGCCCATCGTCCGACGCGAGATCGGCGGACAGTCAGACAGTCAGGGGACAGTCAGGGCGCGTGAGCTACGCAGCCCTTGGACTTCCAAAGCTCGCAAGGTAGAAAAAGGGGATCTTCGATAGGTTTCGTGGGTAAGCCAGCTATGGGCAGGCGGCAGCATTCCCTGGCTCTCTTGGGCTGCCCGCCTTGCTCTATTTCTCAGCTCAAGTTTCTGCTCGGATGTGCGCTGGAATCTATTGGCAAGGGGGATAACAAGCGTGAGCATTTGAGGAGAATCAAAGCAGTTAGGGTAGCCAAATTTCTGAATCCTTTCCCAATGCGGATAAGAGCTTGGATCAAAGCATTGCAGCTCTCGCTTTGAGAGCTGTTTGCATGATACTTGATATATTCTGTCTGTGCCTTTGTCTGCAAGCTCAACAAAGCTCTGTCTATCCAGCGATCAAGTTCGTCGGCAGCCTCTTTTTCGTCACGCATTGCATGGAGCGTACAGCAGAGATTGTTATACTCAAGCCAGAAACAAACTGACGCACCGAGTCTGCTCTTTTCAACTCCAAGTGGCAACTTTTTTTCTGACCGCAGTATACCTCGCCCGACTGCTTATGCAGATCCTCAAATTGCGAGCATTGCGCTCCATCAAGTACAATATCCAAACGTACTCCAGCCAAAAACAAACTGACCTTTTTGCGAACGGCAGTCAGCACTCAAGTCTCAGGTCGCCGGACGTATCCTACTTAAGGCGTACGCTGCGCGCTCGCGGCTCTCCAAATACACCTTTTGGTTACGCCATATTTCGTTGACATCGTATACTTTCGACGCAAACGATCTTCTTCTCCTCTTGGACGGTCGATGTATTGGGTAGAGCAGGAAGAAATGCGCTGGAAGATTGTATCCGTCACGAGTATACCTGCCTCACGAGCAAATGTTTTCATGCATGCAGCGTGTATTTGTTGTCTGGCATGACCCACGATCGACGCGACGATGACACTGTGTCACCTCAAGTTTTCACTTTTCAGCTCCCCTACTGTTCTGACTGGCTCGCTTTGGATAATGGCCATGTGGCCGCCGCTCATCGAGTGGTGTGCGAATTTTGGTCCTATTACCAGAGAATACCACCCAGGTCTGCATCCCTATGTGTACTCGCCATGGCAAGCTTCGCGCTCGAGAGACCCCGACGGAACCTCTCGTTGGTTTCGCATAGATATCTCATCATGATGTATTCGACCGTCCCGATTGCTGCCTGCTTCATATCCCCCACAAGCAACGTACACGTACGGAGCGAGCACTGCGCGCTTTCGCACAGGCGAAGCCCTAACCTCGCAGGCTATGGCAAGAAGCGTTCTGTGACTTTCTGGCATTGTTAGGCTTTGACCGAGCAAGACTTGAATGCACCTACGCAGCAGATACTCCTCGTCACAATGGTTCTTCCCGCGAATCGAGTTTGCTTCCTTATGGCCGCACTGGGAAAACGAGTATGCGGCCGCGACACGTACCTGCACCGGCCAAAGGTGCGGGCGATGCATAGACGCCTGTACGGGAAAGCCCCGGTTTACAAGAGCCAGTGATTCGGTTACACTAAGAGTTCACTACTATCTGCTGGCGGTCCCGACGCACGGTTTTTTTTCAGTTTCTTACCTGCGAGGTTGTAATGGCACGAGTAACCATGGAACACATTGACTACGAACTCAATGTTCCAATGCGCGGAGCAAACGGCGAAAAGCTTTTCTTTGTCCAGATCGACAAGAACAAATGTGTTGGCTGCGACACCTGTCAGGAATACTGCCCGACAGGAGCCATTTTCGGCAAAGTGGGCGAGCCGCACGAACTTCTCCATCCAGAACTCTGCATCCACTGCGGCCAGTGCCTTGTGCATTGTCCTGAAACGGCAATCTATGAGAAGCAGAGCTGGGTTCCGGAACTTAAGCAAAAACTCGCGGACAAATCCGTGAAATGCATAGCCATGCCCGCCCCGGCTGTGCGCTACGCGCTTGGTGAGGCCTTTGGCCTTGCTCCTGGAACAGTGACAACCGGCAAAATGCTCGCAGCGCTCAAAAAGCTCGGCTTCGCCCACTGCTGGGACACGGAATTTGCGGCTGATGTGACGATCTGGGAGGAAGCCTCTGAATTCGTGCATCGTCTCTTAAACAAACAAGATCTGCCGCAGTTCACATCCTGCTGCCCAGGCTGGCAGTCGTACGCCGAGCATTTCTGTCCCGATCTTTTGCCCCATTTCTCCTCCTGTAAATCGCCCGTCGGTATGAACGGGCGCATGGCGAAAACCTACGGAGCGCAGCGGGCAAATTACGATCCGGCAAAAATGTACACAGTGTCCATCATGCCCTGTGTGGCAAAAAAATACGAAGGACTCCGCCCAGAATACGAAGAAAAAGGCCTGCGCGACATTGACGCGACAATCAATACCCGCGAACTCGCCTATCTGATCCGCGAGGCGGGCATTGACTTTAAGACCCTGCCAAACGGCGGCCGCGATACGCTCATGGGAGAGTCGACTGGCGGCGCGACAATCTTCGGTGTCACAGGCGGTGTCATGGAGGCGGCTCTGCGCTACGCCTACCAGGCGGTGACAGGCGAGCGGCCGGACTCCTGGGATTTCAAACAGGTGCGCGGCTTAAAGGGCTTTAAGGAATACACAGTCACCATCAAGGGCATACCTGTCCGCGTGGCTGTGGTTCATGGCGCAAAACGCTTTGCCAAGGTGCTTGACGAGGTACGTGCCGGAACAAGCCCCTACCAATTTATCGAATTTATGGCCTGTCCAGGCGGCTGCGTGTGCGGCGGCGGACAGCCCCTCATGCCGAGCCTTCTTGAATATGCGGAGCGCAAAGCAACCCATCTCTTTGCCGGTCTGCGCAAACGCCTTCGCGAATCCCTGAACCAAGGCTAGGAGGATACCATGAGCCTTATGTCACAAACCCGCCGCCTGTTTCTCAAGGGAGCCTGTGTCCTCACAGGGGGCATCCTGCTTGGTGTGCGCATGACAAGCAAGGCGTACGCCGCTGTCATGCAAATTAAGGACTGCATGAACACCCGCATCAAATCGGTCTACGCGGCAGACGACCGTTTCCTTAAAAAAGCAAGCCAGGACAATGTCCAAGTGCAGCAGATGTACAAGCTCTACTACACAAAGCCCTTGAGCGAGAAAGCAGAGCATGAGCTGCACACCAAGTGGTTTGACCGCTCAGCGTCTATCAATGAACTCCGCGCAAAGGGCATCTATCCCAACCCACGCTTCGCCATGTTCTCAAAAATGCCCTATCCCTATGAGAATTAGTTGCTTGCAGCCTCTGACATCAAAATAGTATTGCGATGGAAGATGCCGTGCAAATTTTTTTTGCAGGACACTCTTCCTAAGAGTGTCCTTTTTTTTTGGAGTGTACGCCTATGGAAAACCGTGTTGCGATCATTGCGATCATTGTCAGCCAGCCTGAAAGCGTCGGTGCCATAAACGACCTTTTGCACCAATACAGTGAGTGCATCATAGGCCGGATGGGACTTCCCTACAGGCAGAAAAAAATCAACATTATCTCCGTTGTTCTTGACGCCCCCCAGGACAGCGTAAGTTCCCTCGCAGGCAAAATTGGCAAACTCTCAGGCGTGACCGCGCAGACCCTCTACTCCAAATAATGCGCGCACTCATCGACAGGCTTTGTGCAACAAGGCGCCTCGACTTTTCCTCCTGGAAAGATCTCCTCTCACTAGTCAACACAGAGGCCTTTTCGCTCACAATGCTGCGTGCGCGCAAGTGCACGCAGGAGATCTTCAAAAACGCCGTCTATGTGCGCGGGATCATTGAATGCACCAATCACTGTGTCAACTCCTGCTCCTACTGCGGGCTTCAAGTTGAAAACCGCGCACTCCCCCGCTACCGCTTACCTCAAGAGCGCATTGTTGAAACATGGAAAACGGCTTATGCCGCGGGGCTCCGCACCCTTGTCCTTCAGGGCGGCGAAGACCCGTATATGACCGATGAGTGGCTCACAACACTTATCGCGCAGATAAAAAAAGACTTTCCCGACTGCGCAATCACCCTCTCCTTTGGCGAGCGCAGCCGGGAAAGCTATCAAAACCTGCGAGAGGCGGGCGCAGACAGATATCTTCTCCGCCATGAATGCGCAAGCCCCATCCTCTACCGGGCCCTTCACGGAAAACACCAGGCTTTCTGGCGGCGCATCGAGGCTCTCTACACATTGCGCGATCTCGGCTACCAGACAGGCTGCGGCATGATGATCGGTGTTCCTGGGCAGAGCATAGAAGATCTCGCGGAGGACATGGCCTTTATCCAGGAATTCTCCCCGGCCATGATCGGCATAGGGCCCTTTCTCCCGCACCATGCAACAGTCCACAGAGAAGCCCCTCCTGGGGATCTTCGGATGACACTCTATGTCGCAAGTCTCTGCCGGCTTCTTAAGCCTGAAATCCTTATGCCCGCAACAACCGCCCTGCGCAGCCTCTCGCCCATGGGCCTACGCCTTGGCGTCCAGCACGGCTGCAATGTTGTCATGCCGTCTCTGACCCCAGATGCCGAAAAAGCGCACTACTCCCTCTATGATCGCAAATGTGCCCTTGCACACTCCCTCACAGAAACGCTGGACTCCTACGCGCAGGAACTCTCATCCCTTGGCGCGCACCTCTCCTTCGTGCGGGGGGATGCGCGGGACTCAACATACGGAGTGCTGAACAGCCGATGAATGACACGCCAAAAAGCGAACGCCCGCACATTGCCTTTTTTGGCCGGACCAATGTGGGCAAATCCTCTCTTGTCAATGCGCTCACAGGCCAGGATCTCGCCCTGGTCTCAGATGTGCGAGGCACGACAACGGATCCGGTTGAAAAAGCCATGGAGATCCTGCCCTTTGGACCGGTTCTCCTTATCGACACCCCAGGCCTTGATGACACAACATCCCTTGGCGCCCAGCGCGTCTTGCGCGCGCACCGCGTCTTAGGGCACACGGATTTAGCCATCCTTGTCCTTGAAAGAAGTGAACTCTCAGCAGAAGAGGCAGAACTTCTAAAGTCTATCCGCAAAGCCGAGATCCCCTACCGCCTTGTCCTAAACAAATGCGACGAAGTACAGGAGGGAGAGGACATACCGACTGATCCAGACACGCCCTTTCCTGTCAGCGCAAAAAAGGGCACACATATCGCGCGTCTTCGCGAACTGATAGCCAAGGATCTTGTCGCAAGACAAGGCGAAAGTGACCGGCCGCTCATCCGGGATCTTGTCCCAAGGGGTTCTGTCTGCATCCTTGTGATTCCAATCGATAGCGCGGCCCCAAAAGGCCGACTCATCCTTCCCCAGCAGCAGGTCCTGCGCGATCTGCTCGAGGGCCACGCCCAGGCTCTCTGCGTGGCCCCAGAGGAACTGTCAGCGGCGCTTACTGCCCACACACCAGCCCTTGTCGTCTGTGACAGCCAAATCTTTTCTTTTGTCGCGGAAACTGTGCCGGAAGATATTCCACTCACCTCCTTCTCTATCCTTATGGCGCGGTACAAGGGGACGCTCAAAAATCAGCTTGAAGGCGTTGCGGCCATCCGCAACCTGACTGACAATGATTGCATTCTCATGGCCGAGGGCTGCACCCACCACCGCCAGTGCGACGATATCGGCACAGTCAAAATACCCCGCTGGCTCAAAGCCCATACAGGGAAAAACCTCCGCTTTGAGACCTGCTCAGGCAAGAGCTTTCCCTTAGATCTCACAGACTTCGCTCTTGTCATCCTCTGCGGCGGCTGTATGCTCAATGCCAGAGAAATGCAGTACCGCCTACAATTGGCCCGGTCGCAAGGGGTTCCGGTGACAAATTATGGTCTGTGCATTGCGAGCATGAAGGGCATTCTCGCCCGCAGCACGGCCATGCTCAAAGAAGCCAACATTGTAGCCCAAAGGGAAGACCATGCGTAAAATAGCGTTCTACGGCAAAGGCGGCATAGGCAAATCGACAACCTGTACCAATATCGCCATGATTCTGGCCAAGGAGGGGCACAGGGTGCTGCAGATTGGCTGCGATCCCAAGGAGGATTCAACCCTTGCCCTGCATCCAGACACGCCGCTTAAACCCATTCTCTACCATCTGCTGCGCAACCCGCAAAGCACGCGTCTGCAAGATGTCATCCTTGAAACAGAAGACGGCATTTTCTGTGCTGAGGCCGGGGGGCCGACACCAGGTCTTGGCTGTGCTGGCCGCGGCATCACTATGGCGCTTGAATTCCTAAAAGATCACAATGCGACCAAACACTATAATATCGACTGCGTCCTCTACGACGTGCTTGGGGATGTTGTCTGCGGTGGCTTTGCTGTGCCTATGCGCAAAGGCTTTGCGCGCCATGTGCTTATGGTCACTTCAGGCGAGCCCATGTCGCTCTACGCAACCCAGTGCATCGCAAACGCCATTGCGAATTTCCAGGGCAGGGGCTACGCGAAACTGGGCGGGCTCGTTATGATGGAAAAAGAGCTGGAAAACGAGGAGCAAGGCGTGCATGACATGGCTCTCTCCCTGCGCACCTCAATTCTTGGCCAAATCCACAAAAGCCCCCTTGTTTCAGAGGCCGCGGCCAAGAAGACCTGCGTTATGAAGGAATATCCAACAAGCGATCTCGCCCGCGACTATATGACCTTAACCCAAAACATCCTCGACTGCATCCACTAGGGACTGCAAATGCCAGCTGATTTCGGTATCCGCTTTGCAGAGTCCGCTTTTCCTGAACCCTTCACCTCTGGCCTGGAATTCAATGCCCCTGTGCGGGGGCCGTGGAACATTGTCCATATGGCCCTCGCCGTCCCAGATGCCCATCTCCTCTATATCTGCGCCCGAGGCTGTCTGCGCGGTGTGCTTATGACTGCGGCGGAAATGGGGGCCATGGATCGCATAAGCTGGGTTGGCGTCCGCGAGGAGGCTCTCGCAACAGGGACGCTCGACGAGGCGACAGCCAAAAGCGCCTGCTCTGTCCTGCGCCGTCTCCCAAAAAGCCCGCCCATTGTCTTTGTCTATACAAGCTGCATCCATGTATTTTGCGGCATGGATCAAGAGGCCTTACTCGAAACGCTTACGCGCACCTTCCCAAACATACGCTTTATCTCCTGCGCTATGATGCCGACCATGCGCAAAAGCGGCCCAACGGATGAAGAGCGCACGCGCAAAGCGATCTATGAGCCCCTCCTCCCCATCCCATCTGACAGCGGACTGACCCTTATTGGCAATGACCACGCTCTCGATCCGACAAGTCTGCTCGCAAGGCTCATCCGCAGCGCCGGCCGAACACTTAGGGAACTGCCCACCTGCAAAACGTTTGACGAGTATATGCGCCTTGGACAGAGCGGTCTTTTTTTCACAACCCATCCGCAAGCGCGCTTTGCAGCCAAAGCCCTCGCAAAGCGCCTTGGGCGCCCCGTATTGGATCTTCCGCTAAGCTTTGGGGAGGAGGAAATTGAGAGCGCCCTACAGACCATGGCGGACGCACTCGATCTTCCCCTGCCAGACCTAAGCGAAGCCAAAGAAAAAGCGGACAGGGCCCTCGCTCTTGCAAGACAAGAGCTTGCTGCTTGGGAGATTGCCATCGACTACACAATGACCGCGCGGCCCCTCTCGCTTGCGCGCTCTCTTTTGCGTCACGGCTTGCACGTCACAGCTCTCTATCTTGACGCCTTTCAGCCAGACGAAAAAGACGATCATGCCTGGATTGCGGCGCATCATGGCGATATCATGCTCTACCCAACCATTCATCCAAATCTCCGCCTGCATGCCTTGCGCCCCAAGAAATGCAGAGAAAGCGATATTCTGGCCTTAGGGCAAAAAGCCGCCTATTTTTCCGAAACCCCCTTCTTTGTCAACCGCATTGCAGACGGGGGCTATTATGATTTCACAGGCCTTGAAAATCTCGCGCAGGCCATGCGTCTTTCTGCGCAAACACCAAAGGATCCGCGCACAGTCCTGCAGCAAAAAGGCCTGGGGCTCCCCACATGTCTTACAGGATGTTGCGGCGGATAAGGATTCTCTATGCCCCTAACCCCCTTTCTTAACGCGGCAGCCCTTCTCCCCTCCTACGCATCCGACACCTCGGGCGTGTGTTCTGCGCTCTACGAATGTGGGGGGATGATTGTTATCCACGATGCCTCAGGCTGCAATTCAACCTATTCCCCCTTTGACGAGCCCAGATGGTGGGATATGGAAAGCCTTATTTTCATCTCAGGTCTCACAGAGATGGAGGCGATTTCAGGCAATGAGCAAAGGTTTATTGACGACTGCGTGCGGTGCGCAAAAGAACTCTCCCCAGCCTTTCTTGCCCTCTGCACATCCCCCATGCCGGTTTTGATCGGCACAGACATGCAGGCCATAGCCTACGAGATCGAACAAAAACTTGCTCTCCCTGTTTTTTCTGTGCGGACAAATGGGATTCACTCCTACCTTGTCGGGGCAAGCAGGGCCTGGCAGGCCCTGCTTGAACACTTCCCTGTGCAGCCAGCACAATTTGACAAATCGCGTGTCAATATCCTAGGCGCCTGCCCTCTTGATTGCACAGACCAAGCCCTTGCGAAAATCAAAACCTGGCTTGCACAAAAGGGCTTTACTCTCGGTGTCTCGCTTGCGCGGGGCTTTTCGCTAGGCGATCTTGCCCGCCTCCCTGAGGCTTCCGTCAATCTTGTGATCTCCTCATCGGCTCTCGCTATTGCGCGCGATCTAAACACGCGTTTTGGCCAACCCTATGTCGTGGGCCTCCCCTTCGGTGACTTTGCAGAAGAGCTTGCGTTAAGACTCACCCGCGCAAGTGAACAGAGGGAGAATTTTCTCTTGTGCCACCAAGACTGTGAGCATCCAAAGACCCTAGTCATTGGCGAGAGCGTCTTTGCGGTATCGCTCGCCTTATCCCTTGAAGCGCAGGGTCAGGCCTGCCGCATCTACTGTCCGCTTGAAACACCAGAAGGTCTGCTCGGACCAAATGATTTTGGGGGAGAGGAAGACGAGGTGCTTGCTCAAAAACTCGCGCAAGAGGCTTCGCGTATCTATGCCGATCCCTTCTATACGGTCCTCTCGCCGCCCACAGCGCAGTTTTTTCCCTGCCCGCATACGGCATTTTCTGGCCGTGTGTACCTTGGATCCCGCAACATCGTAGACCTTCTTTTGGGAGACTCTCCATGCTGAAAATAGCGCTCTACGGAAAGGGGGGCATTGGCAAATCCACCATGACCTCCAACCTCTCCGCGGCTTTCGCCAGTCTCGGCCACAAAGTCATCCAGATAGGCTGCGATCCCAAGGCGGACTCAACCATCACCCTTCTTGGTGGAAAAACCGTGACGTCTGTCATGGACTATCTGCGCGAACACGACTGTGAGCCCGAAGACCTCAAAGCGATCACAGCGACCGGCTACCAGGGAATTGTCTGCATTGAGACAGGCGGGCCGACACCAGGGCTTGGCTGCGCAGGTCGCGGCATTATCACAACCTTTCAGCTGCTTGAGCGTCTCTCCCTCTTCGCAGAGGTCAAACCGGACATTGTTCTCTATGATGTTTTAGGCGATGTGGTCTGCGGGGGCTTTGCCGCCCCAATCAGGGAAGGCTATGCGGATCATGTGATCATCGTGACCTCTGGCGAAAAAATGGCCCTCTACGCCGCGGGCAATATCGAGCGCGCTGTTGCCAACTTCGCGGACAGATCCTATGCCCGCGTCTTAGGCATCCTTGTGAACGCCCGCAATGTCAAAAATGAGCAGGAAAAAGTCGCAGCCTTTGCCAACGCGAGAAATCTCCCAGTGCTTGCCCACATTCCAAGAAGCGACATCATAACCGAGTGCGAGGAGAAAGGGATGACTGTCCTAGAAGGCGCCCCAACATCGGATCTTGCGCGCCAATTTCTCTCCCTCGCAGAAAAACTGCTTGCGCAGTGTTCGCCAAAATCACCCCTATGAAGCATTTTTTTCTTACAGCCCAAGAACTCGCAGCCCGTGACCCGGCCACATGGCCAGCCGCATTCCGCAATGCCTCCCACCTAATCTACAGTTCCCCGGCAACCCTCTCTTTTAATTCACCGGGCGCCGAGGGCATTGGTGTGAAACGCGCAGCCCTCTCTCTGCCCAATTCCGTCATGCTGCTCTTTTCTCCTGGATGCTGCGGCCGAAATACCTGGGCTCTTGGCGGAAACGACAGCGACTATGCGCGCCGCACAGCCTATCTTCTCCTGGACGAAACCGATATTGTGACAGGCCGCTATCTGCCAAAAATCGTTTTGGCCTGCGAGACCCTAGTTTTGTCCCTCGCCAAAAAACCCGAGGTCCTTGTGCTTTGCAGCACCTGTGTCGACGCCCTGCTCGGCACGGATATGGCTCGGCTCTGCGCGCGGGTGCGCGAACAAACAGGCATCCCGGCCCTTGCCGCCACAATGTATGCCTTAACCCGCGAGGGGCAGGTGCCGCCCATGGTCGCTGTGCGCAAAACAATCTATTCCCTGCTCACAAAACAAAAAAAACACGCGGACACAGTGACCCTCCTTGGCTTCTTTACGCATTTAGCCGACAGCTGCGAACTCTACGAGCTGCTTCAAAAAATCGGTCTTCGGCACATCTATGAGCTTGGCCGCATGCCGGATATGGCGGCCTATCAAAAGATGGCCCAGGCCAATTTCACCCTTGTCCTGCATCCAGAAGCGCGCCTTGCCGCGCAGCATTTTGAAGAGAATCTCGGCATTCCCTCAATCGAACTCACACGGACCTTTGAAGTCGAAAAAGTCCATCGCCAGTATATGGCCTTAGGCCACATTCTCGAGCAGCCAATCGATGACAGCGCCTACTTGGCGGATACCCAGGCGCACTGTGAGCGTGTACGGCCGCTTCTTGCGAAAACGCACTTTGCCCTTGGGGAAACAAGCAATGCCGAGCCCTTTGCCCTGGCCCTCGCCCTTCTGCGCTTAGGCGCGCACGTTGCTGAAATCTTCGCAAGCCCCGATCCCAGCATGAGGCCGCTTATTCGGCGCATTGCGGAAATAAGTCCAGAGACAAATATTGCGAGCAATACCGATCCCTCAATGCTCGCCTATAGGCCAAACCAGAAGAAAGTGACCTTTGCGATCGGCCGCGACGCCTGTTTCTACCATCCAGAATGCCCAGGCATTGCCTTCTGCGATGAGGCTCAACCTTTTGGCTATCAAGGCATAAAATCCCTGATCACGGCTATTGAACACGCTGCGGCCTAAAAAGCGAGTTTGTATGCGTGGACTATTCTTGCACCTCTCCCCCTTTGCGCCCGATCAGTCAGGCGTAGTCTCGGTCCTCTACGAGATGGGCGGCCTGCTCGTTGTCTGCGATGCCGGCGGCTGCACGGGCAATATCTGCGGTTTTGACGAGCCGCGCTGGAAGACCAAGGCCTGTGCGCTCTTTAGCGCCGGGCTGCGCGATATGGACGCAATTCTTGGCCGGGACGACCGTCTTGTTGAGCGAACCGTCGCTGCGGCCAAGGACCTAAATCCTGCCTTTGTCGCACTTATCGGAACCCCTGTCCCCTGTGTCATAGGAACGGACTTTACGGGCATTGCCCGCATGGCAGAAAAGCGTCTTCATTGCCCGGTCCTGCCTTTCGACACAACAGGCACAGCACTCTATGACAAAGGAGCCGCAGCGGCCTATCTGAGTCTCTGCAAAACCTTCACAAGCGGTCCGCGCAAACCTGTTAGAGGCTCGCTTGCGGTCTTTGGGGCAAATCCTCTAGATGTCGGATCGCACACAGACGATCTTCTGCACAGTCTTGCGCGCGAGACAAAGAGTGAGCAAATCAAACTCATCGGACTTGGGAGCGGTCTTGACGCTCTTAAAGCTGCCCCGCACTGTGAGCGCGTTCTTGTGCTTGCGCCCTCAGGTCTTCCTGCGGCCCGCTATCTTGAATCGGTCTACGGCACACCCTACACAATAGGCTACCCGATGACACCTCCCCTTCTCGAAGCGCTTGAGCGCGTCCGAACGCTTAGGCCCAAAAACATTTTGCTCATTCATCAGCATGTGCTGGCAGAGAGCCTTAAGGCCAAAATCCTCGCGGATACTCCTGAAACGTCCGTCACCTGCGCGACGTTTTTCTCTCTTCTCCCAGGTACGGATGGCCTAGCACTCTCTGATGAGGAGTCTTTCGTGCGCTGTGTCGAAAAGGGCGCCTATGACTGCGTCATCGGGGATGCGGCGCTTGCGCGCGCAGTTGCGCACAGAAGCGCCGCATGGATTGATATCCCCCACTTCGCGGTCTCAAGCCGCGACTGAAACGGAGAACAGCATGCAAAGCCTCCATGTGCGGATCTTTGGCATTGTGCAGGGAGTCGGCTTCCGCCCCTTTGTCCACAGGCTCGCTCTTGAGCATTCTATCCTTGGGACTGTCGCGAACAAGGGCTCGCTTGTCGAAGTCTTTGCGCAGGGCACTAGGGCCAATCTCAAATCCTTCTTAAAGGACATTTGCGACCGCGCCCCGGAACGCTCGCTCATTATGAAAATGACACAGGAGCCCTGCGATCTGCCAGTTCTGGACAGCTTTGCCATCATTGACAGTGCGAGGGAAGACGGGCCAATCTTTGTCTCGCCAGATATCGCGACCTGTCCGCTCTGCGAACAGGAACTCTTTGATCCAAAAGACAGACGCTATCTCCATCCCTTTATCAACTGCACTGCCTGCGGCCCGCGTCTCTCCATTCTCGACAGCATGCCCTACGACAGGGAACGGACAAGCATGAAATCCTTTCCCATGTGTCCAGACTGCGCATTTGAGTATACAGAACCCTCAACGCGGCGCTACGACGCCCAGCCTGTCTGTTGTCCCAAATGCGGGCCCACGCTAACATTGATGGATCCTCTGGGCAAAAAACTCGCCCTTGGCGATGCGGTAATACAAAAGACGCGGGAGGCACTGGCATCTGGGCGCATTGTCGCAATCAAGGGGATCGGCGGCTTTCATCTTGCTTGTGATGCGACAAGCGATGCGGCGGTTTTGCTCTTACGGGAGCGGAAAAGAAGGCCGACCAAGCCCTTTGCCGTCATGGTGCGCGATCTGGCAATGGCTGAGCGCTGCGCCTTTGTGGACAAGGAGAGTTCAGCCCTACTCACAGGCTGGCAGCGGCCAATCCTCCTACTCAGCCAAAAAAAGGGCAGCGGGCTCTCAGAGCATCTTGCGCCCGGCAATCCGCGCATAGGTCTCTTTCTCCCCTACACGCCGCTGCACCATCTTCTTTTTGCCTATCCAGACGGAAGAGAGATGCCCCAAGCCCTTGTCATGACAAGCGGCAATGTCTCAGGTGCCCCGATCTGTCACACAGATGAGCTTGTTTTGCGGGAACTTAACGGTGTCTGCGATGCCATCCTAACGCACGACCGTCCAATTACTGTGCGCTGCGACGACTCCGTTGTGCTTGAACACGAAGGCAGCCATTCAATGATTCGCCGGTCGCGGGGCTATGCGCCTCTCCCAATTGTTCTCTCAAAAAACTACACAGGCGCTGTGCTTGGGATTGGCGGAGAACTGAAAAACACCTTCTGCCTTGCCAGAAACGAGCTTCTCTACCTCTCGCCGCATGTCGGGGATCTCTCCGATATACGGACTTTTGCCGCACTCAAAGAGACGCTGAAACGTCTTACAAGCCTTCTTGAGATTACACCGAGCCACGTTGCCTGCGATCCCCATCCGCTCTATGCAAGCAAAGCCTTAGCCCAGGAGCTAGGCCTGCCAGTTATCCCTGTGCAGCACCATCACGCCCATATCCTCTCCTGTATGGCGGAAAACGATGTCTTTCAGCCGGTCATCGGCATAGCCTTTGACGGCACAGGCTACGGAAGTGACGGAACAATTTGGGGTGGAGAAATACTTCTTGCCTCACTCAGTGGCTTCACACGCTTTGCAAGCATCCAGCCCTTCCCCCATGCGGGAGGCGATGCGGCAAGCCGTGAAGGCTGGCGCATCGCGGTCTCCCTGCTCACTATGGCCAAGCCTCTTGACGCGCAAGACATGGCCGAGCGTTTGAATCTTGCCGATTCCCAAGCCATTTCCGCGCAAAGCGTGATCACCCGCCGGGGCATCAATACAGTCCAGTCGACAAGCGCAGGCCGTCTCTTTGATGCCCTTGCGGCTCTCTTAGGCCTGTGCCGCGCCTCAACCTTTGAGGGAGAGGCTGCGTGCGCCCTTGAGTTTTCTGCGGAACAAGCGAAGAGTGCATACCCTCTCGCTTTGTCATCTTTGCCTTTTTCCTGCACGCCTCTGCCAAACAAGGACCGAGGGCCGCACGCGCCGCGCTACTATATGCCGACAACAGAGCTTATCATAGCTCTCGCACAAGAGCGGCTTGCCGGAGCCTGTGCGGGCGAGCTTGCGCGCACCTTTCACACAGCCCTTGCGGCCATGGTTCTTGAATGCGCGCTTTTGGCGCGCAAGGAGAGCGGACTCAATCATGTCGCTCTTAGCGGCGGCGTCTTCCAAAACAGTCTCTTTCTCTCTCTTTGCGTGCGCGCGCTTACGGACGAACACTTCACAGTCCTAACCCACACAAACGTCCCGGCAAACGACGGCGGCCTCTCTCTCGGTCAGGCGCTCTTTGCTCTCCAGGCGATCTCTACGGGCAGTGCGCCGCACTGATCTCGCTCTCACGTCTTTTTCTTAAGGAGCATTCTCTATGTGTGTCGGTCTTTCAGCAAAAGTTGTCTCTCTTGACAAGGGCATGGCCATTGTCGATGCCCAGGGTGCGCGCAGGGCGGTCTCAGCCACGCTGCTTGACGATCTGGAACCTGGCGAATACGTCATGGTGCATGCGGGGATCGCGATAGCCAAAATTACCGCAAGCGACGAGGAGGAGAGCAAGGCGCTTCTCTCTGGGCTTCCCACTACGTCTACGAAGACGGCCAATGAACGCGTATGAACGAGGACGCTCTCGTAAACGCCTGGTCTTTGATCAAAAGCCACGCGACCCGGCCACTCCGCATCATGGAAGTGTGCGGCACCCACACCCATGAAATCTTCCGCCTAGGCGTCCGCAGTCTTCTGCCGGAAACAATCACTCTTGTCTCAGGCCCTGGCTGCCCGGTCTGCGTTTCGCCAGTCTCCTTTATCGACGAGGCGATCTATCTTGCTCTGGAAAAAAAAGTCTGCATCGCAACTTTTGGGGATCTTATCCGCGTCCCAGGCTCTCAAATGAGCCTTGGGCACGCGCGGCAAAAAGGCGCGAGAATAGAAATCGTCTATTCGCCGCTGGATGCTCTCGAAATCGCGCGCAGGGACAAAGGCGAAGTGGTCTTTCTGTCAGTCGGCTTTGAGACAACAGTCCCCGGTGAATGTCTCGCTCTTATACAGGCAAAGGAAGAAGGTATAGAGAATTTTTCGCTTCTGACAGCCAACAAAACCATGCCTAAAGCCTATGAGGCGCTTGCCGGCTCCTGCGATGCGTTTCTCTATCCAGGACACGTTATGGCCATAACAGGCACTGAAACAGGCGAGCGTCTTGCTTCGCAGGGGATTTCGGGTGTTGTGGCTGGCTTTACGGCGCTTGAAATTGTGACTGCCCTTGCGGCCATTGTTGTTTCGACAGCCAAGGGAAGTCCTTTCTTCATAAACTGCTACCCAAGGGTCGTGACCCGGGAAGGCAACCGCTCAGCACAAGAGCTTATTGCCCGATGTATGCGGCCCTGCGACAGTGAATGGCGCGGTCTTGGCGTAATCCCAGGATCGGGCCTTACACTTGCGCAGGATTTTGCGTCTATGGATGCCCGCGTCCGTTTCTCAATTCCCAAGCATACAGGCCGCGCGCATCCGCGCTGCCGCTGCGGAGACATTCTGCGCGGCTTGGCCAAACCGACAGACTGCACGCTCTACGGGCGGGCGTGTACTCCAGATCATCCAGCAGGAGCCTGCATGGTCTCAAGCGAAGGGACATGCGCGGCCTATTTTCAGTATGGAGAGTGACATGCCACAAGACACCCACATCCTTCTCGCCCACGGAGGAGGCGGCGCGAAGACACAGGAACTTATAGAGGACGTCTTTTCCTCCTATTTCGCAAACCCTCTCTTGACGGCGGACGATGCGGCTATCCTCCCCCTTCACGATCAAAGGCTCGCCTTTTCAACCGATGGTTTTATCGTCCAGCCCTGGAAATTTCCTGGGGGCAATATCGGAAAACTGAGCATCTGTGGAACTGTCAATGATCTCGCCTGCATGGGCGCGCGTCCCCTCTGGCTCACCTGCGCTTTTGTCCTTGAGGAAGGCTTCCCGGTCGCGGCCCTTCATGAAGTGGCCGCGGCCATGAAAGAGGCCGCAGAGAAAGCCTGTGTCGCAATCGTTGCTGGGGACACAAAGGTCGCAAGCAAGGGGCAGGTCGATCAGATCTTTATCACCACAAGCGGCGTAGGCCAGGTTCTGCCAAACGCTACGCTCTCAGGGAAAAACGCCAAGGCCCGCGACGCCATACTCGTAAGCGGCGACATAGGCCGTCACGGCGCATCCATTCTCCTTGCCCGCGAGCAGTTTGGCATAGAGGCGACCATTCAAAGCGACTGCGCTCCTCTCTGGCATCTCGTCTCCCACCTGCTTGACAAAACAAAGCCGCATGTCATCCGCGATGCCACACGGGGCGGTGTCGGCACGGTCCTCTACGAGATAGCCGCCCAAAGCCACAAAGGCATGCTCATACGGGAAGAGAGTCTGCCAATCGATCCCGCAGTGCGCGGTCTCACCTCCATGTTAGGCCTAGACCCCCTCTATCTCGCCTGCGAGGGCTGTCTTGTGATCATTGCCCCTGAGGAAGAGGCGGACACAATCCTTGACATACTCCACGCCCTCCCCCATGGTGACAAAGCAGCCCGCATCGGAACGGTTCTTGAGGAAAACCAGGGTGCCGTGCTTGTTGAAACACCCCTCGGCGCAATCACGCGCCTCCCAAAACCGACAGGAGAGCTTCTGCCAAGGATCTGCTAATCAGCCAAAACGCGAGAAGCCCTGTGGGTGCCGAGTACTCTTGCGTTTAGCAGTATGCGGCCCAGGTATACTCGTGACGGATGAAATCTTCTCTATCCGAAATATCTTCGGGTGCAAGTGTGGGGAGCCAGAGCATCATGCCCGCCGTGAGCGTAAGAGCTATGTGGAAGATATTTTCCGTCGAGAGTATACCTTCGGTTAGACAAAAAAGTTCCGCGTGTACGGAGTACTAGTTATCGGTCAAGCTCGGTACGTCCCAAAGGACCAGCTTTTCGTGCTCATGGTATTCTTGCTTCTCTTTTGCAGTCACTGACTTTAGAAGCAGATGAGGGTCCGTGTCACGAAAAGTTCAGCGTCCACGTTGAACGATAGTATTGTAATCCGTACACGAGGAGGTGCCACAGTATCCGCTCACGGGGCAACGGTGCTACGCGGCGTTTATAGCTCTTCAAAGCGTATCAGTAGTGACAAAGTCCGCATTCTACCATCTCCGTACACCCGTGAGCGGATACATAACTCATTGTTCGGCCAAGTTACATGCCAGCAGCGAAGTGACGGGGTGTTCCGCGTATGAGACAGGATTTTGTGACGGTATTTGCCGGGAGAGTCCTTACAATATACTCAAGCCGGGAAAAAATGTGCACATGCGTGGTCTGAGATGTGAGAACAAAGCGGGTTCGTAGCCCAAGGGTTGCAACTTTTTTTCCCGACCGCAGTATAGCATGACGCTAGGATTTATGATGGTATCCAGCGGTTATATATTTTCCAGGCATACCATTACTTTTTGTACTCTATAAAGAAGCTTGTCTTTCATATGCCGACCGAATTAAATGTTTTTCTTTTTGATAAAAAAGTTGGTAAACTTCGCATGCCTGACGCGAAACGTCCACTGAAAATTTTTTTCAGCTACGATTCTAATTATAATGGGCCATCTCTGTCACTCTCTCTGCCACCTCTACGTAAAGAATTTGATGAAGATATAAGCTACGCTTTTTTTGAAAATCTTCTTCCAGAAAGAGGATTACTAAGTGAAATCACGAAACAATGTCGTATCTCTTCGCATGATTTGATGGGTTATCTTGAATTGTTTGGCAGGGAAACTGCGGGCGCAATTGTTGTAACTGATAGTAAGAATATCCCTATTAATGACGGAGAATATAGAGATGTTACGCATATTATTGAAAACTATTCCGTGCGAAACACCGTTCCCCTGGTAATTAGCACAAAAGCAAGACTTACGCTTGCCGGGGCACAAGATAAACTTGCTGTTAGCATAAAAAACGGTCGGGTTCTTGTTCCACAAGGATATTCCCCGACAACGCATATACTCAAGCCGGATTCACTTCATTTTCCCAATATAGTTTATAATGAGGCTTTTTGTCTTGACGTTGCTGAAAGACTGGGAATTGCAACTGTAGAGCATGCAATTTTGTTTTTCAATGAAAAACCCTACCTTGCCTTAAAAAGATACGACCGCGTAATTGAAAATGGTTATATTCGACGACTTCATCAAGAAGATTTTTGCCAGGCAATGGGAATTTTTGGTTCCGCAAAATATCAACGTTCGGGAATTTACGCTGGTATATATGATATTGCAGATACAGCACGCCACGCTGGAATAAATGTAGAAAAACGACTTATCGATTATATTCTATTTAATATTATAATTGGAAATAATGACGCCCACGCCAAAAACTTTTCGCTTTTGTATGACAGTAATGGAACAACATCACTTGCACCTTTGTATGATACAATTTGTACTGAAGTGTACCCAGAACTTGATAACGAGATGGCCATGTCTATAGGAAGACACTTTTACAGAAATGAACTTTTACTTTCTGACATCAAATTGTTAGCTGAAGATATTGGTATATCTTGTGAATATACTTATGATAGGATAGTTATACTTTCCCAAAATTTTCTTCAGGCCTGCACAGAGGCAATAAAAGAATACCCACCAGACACTGCGGAATATATTCTATCTCCCATACTGAATATAGCTAAAACACACATATCACAGATAATTAATCTTGTGGACAGCTTTAGAAATGACGATTGAACACATTTCTGCTTTAAAAGAAATGATGCATCTGTAAACATAAACTTTGAGTTGAGCATCCACTCGTTGGTCAAGGGTACTTGCAGGTTGTATAGCCCTTACAATGTATCCGCTCACGGGGAGACAGTGGCCCCTCAAGCTATCCTTTCAACGGAAGAATGCGGATAATTTGACAATAACTCTATTGGAAGATATACAAACACTGCATAGTACCGTTGACCAGTGAGCTAATACAAAAAATCACATACGTATGTATTACCATATCTTTAAGTTGATTGCAGTGAGCCCTAGCCCATGTGTGAGTATCAGGCTTCTCAACCATTAGCTTCTCCTATTACAGTTCGAAGAGTTGACTGCAATCGATGAGACCGAAGATACGGCGAAGTCCACTGCCAATACGTTGTTCAAGATATCTATTGCAATCATCTTCTAGAAAGGTAATATTTCTGTATCCGTTCACGGGTTAACAATACAATACGTGTTCCATAGCCTTTCAAATCGCATCACGATCGACTGATATCCGTCTGCCGTAGGAGAGAGTATTACGGTTCTACTGGTTGATTGCAATAGACTGGGGGAGTTTATCGCAGAGAGGCCAGATAGTCTCACAGTGCGGGATCGCCACTCATTGCAATTAATTTTTCGAATTGTAATATGTGAAGCACTGAGAGCATATACATATTTCTTGCAATCTAACTGCCGTGATACGAGTGGAATAAAGTATCGTTTATGCTTGACAAATACAAATAATTATGGTAAATTTCCAAACTAACATTTTATTATTTATAAAATATATTGTGAGGCATTTTTCAGATGTCTGACGCCTATGCATCGTACAGAAAACGATCGTGTGGATTAAAACTAAACGGACATTACCTTGGTAAACTGGAAAAACTAGGCAAGACATTTAGATTTTCTTATTCTGATGAATGGTTGAATTCTGGTTTTTCTTTATGTCGATCAATGCCTCTTACACAAAAAGTTTTTGAATCAGAGAAATTACCTTCAATTTTTCTAGATGCATCTCCAGATGCCTGGGGAAAACGTATTTTACAGAAGGCAGAATTTCTTTCTGCCATGTTAGCAAAACGTAATCCTGTTACGCTTGACGATTTTGACATATTCTTTCGCGCAGATGATGCAACAAGAATGGGCGCAATTCAATTGACAGGATTTGATACGACAGAAGTCTTGTCTTTTCGGACGTATGAAGATGGAATATCAGACATTGACAGGCAAGTTAAACTCTGTTATAATTTTGAAAATATTTCGGATTTAAATAAAAATGCAAAAATTATTGTGGATATCATGAGAAGAGGTGTTAGTTCTGGAGGTGCGCGACCAAAATTTAACGTCCGAATCGCAGAAGAGCTTTGGTTATGCAAATGTGGCAGTTCTGAGGATATGTTTCATGAACCCGGATGGGAAGCGGTGAATTTGTCACTTGCAAAACTTATTGGACTTAATGTTCCAGAATTTCATTATGATCCCTCCTTGAATCTTTTGTACATTAAAAGATTTGACAGAAAGGGAGAGAAAAGAATTCATTATGCTTCTGCAAGAACGCTGTTAGACGCCGATGAAGGATCATATATTGAAATTGCAACTCTTTGTGAGAAAAAGTCTCGCATAGAAATATTCAAGAGAATGGTTTTTAATGCGCTTGTCGGAAATTACGATGATCACTTGCGTAATCATGGATTTCTCTTTGATGGTGAAAAATGGCAACTTTCACCACTTTTCGATGTGCAGTGTATCCTTATTGAAAAAGAAGCCTCGTTTCATGCTACAATATTACCAGATGGGAATGCATTTTCAAATGTACGAAGTCTCTTATCTCACCCGGCTTCGTTTGGTCTATCAGATGACGAAGCTGAGAAAGTTTTGATTGATATGCATAGAATTGTACACAAAAATGTCCAACAATTTGCAGAACAATATGGTCTTACAGAAGAATTTCAACTACTTAAAAGTTGCTATTCTAAACTGGATGAAGATATTCTTGACTATGTCTGAGATATTCGTCCAAACCCATTGCTTGTCTATTGCGTAATTGGTGATGGTATACTTTGCATAGTAGGCTTTTGCCAAGATTCCCATAAAGCTATGCATTATAGTGTGGCATCTTTCTTTGAAATTGATTCGTCTATTTGGATGCGCGATTACAACCGACGAAGGGTACTAAGCGGAGATTCCCTGTCTTTACAAGTCCTCTTCAGACAGAACTCCTCAAGTATGTCTCCGTTCTTGTCTCTCACGTAATCCCCGCCTCTACATAGTGCAGTACGACAAGTTCTTTGGGAGACTTCCCTCTACACTATGACTCCTAGGCGATTTCTGCTAGTCACGATCATGCAGGTTTTTAGGAAATAGAGACCTTAAACCAAACGGTCATCAAAAATTTTTTTATACTCTTGTCGGAAAAAAAGATACCACTTGGAGTTGAAAATACCAGGCTTGAGTACAGACTCCATTTCGAAAAAATATAAATTTGTTTCTGGTTTAAGTATAATACCTTGAAACAAGCCACTAAAATTGCTTGACATATATCTCTAGATATGTTACAGATTTTAGGGAGTGAGTTAGGAAAAAAGGAGCTTGCCTATGACCACTTCCTCCACTGCCTCTCTCAAACACTATCTTCCTGAAAAATGCACAGAAATCAAAGTCATCAAGGGACACTTTTATGTCTATCGTTATTTGAGCAAAAAGCTCCCAAACGGGCGCTGGCGCAAGGTCTCAACCCAGTGCATTGGCAAAATTGTGGAAGGCAAGGTTTTATCCCCAACAAAAACTATTGTAAAAGTTGTGGTGTCACGTCAGAGAACGGCGCAGACTCTGATCGTGGTACAGGAGCGGGCGCTGACAGCATGCGTGGCACACGCGACAAAATCACAGATGTGAATTCAGAAGAGGATATTGAGTCCAGCAATAACAACTCGCTGGATGAGATCACAATCCTTGAGTACAGTCAGTATGCCATGGTTTACAAGCTTGCTCAAGATATCCTTATAAAGCTTGAGCAACACTTTCACGCTGATACGGCATCTCAAATATTCAGTTATGCAGTGATCATGTGTGTTAACGGTTTTATCAACATGGATACAATTAAGTCACTGTATGAACAGAGCTGGCTTTCCCTAATCAACAAAAAATTTGGATTTGATATGGGGAAAACAGCATTGGAGAACCTGCTGTATACTCTGGCTGTACGGGGCAACCGAGTTCACAACTATGAACAGGCAGTAATTGATGATTGTGCAAATGGTAAAGCTAAAATTGCTATCTGTTGCCATGCGCTACGATCATACTCGGATGATAATGATTTAGCAGAAAGCGTTTACAAGCACAGTCAGTTAAATGCAGATCAGGTCAATCTTCTCATGGGATATGACGCCGAACGTGGCTTTCCACTGTTTGCTAGGTTTTTCAGAGGTACAGCTGAGGACCAATCTACTGTAGTAGATACTACAAATCTTTATAGATTCAAAAATATTTTGTTTATTGTTGATCGTGAATTTTATAGCGAAGATAATCTTCAACTCTTTTCAAAAAATGAAAATTCTTTCATTATTCCACTGCCTGCCAACACAGAAATTTTTAATGACGCTATGTCGTCAATCGAGTATACAGGAGATTTTTACTATCGAGCAGGAAAGAAACATACCAGAGTTGAGTATATGGAACGAGTTCTCGCCAATGGTAGAAGGATAGTTGTATATCGAGATATCGATGAGAACGAAAAAACGCGCTATGATTACCTAAGAAGTATCGATCAAGGAAAAGCTGAGTATACGCAAGAAAACTACGAGAAAAATAAGGATTTTTTTGGAGTACATGTGTTGCTGACAAATGCAACACTTGAACCTCAAGATATTTTTGAGAACTATAAACAAAGACTACCAATCGAAACATTTTATTATTTTCTTAAGAATAGTTCCAATTTTAATAATCTTGAAATTGACGATTATTACAAAAAATTAGGTTTCTCATTTATTATGTTGATAACTGGACAGATTCAACATTATCTTGAAAAAGCAGTGAAAAAACTAAATGATAATACTACATCGGTTTTTGATGCTCTGACAATGGCGAGATTTATGAAAATTCATCTAAATAAAGGATCCTGGCATGTGTGTAACCTCCGCACTAAGGATCTTACACGAATGAAAAAAATTGGCTTTGAACCAGATAAAAAAATTATTTTTTAGTATAGACTATATTTTTCACGTGTACAGATTGACATAGTTTTACTCTCGAAGATCAATGGTATATTTTTCCTCTCCGCCTAGTCTTTTTTTGTTTTGAAGCAAAGAATAACTTCCTTGAGCTAACCTTGCTCCATCCTTCCCAAGTCGGGTTGAACAGTGTACATCAAAGTTGTCTGTGGCGAATGCATCGCAAGCGATCAGTTTTAAAGAAATCTAGGGGATGAGCATAAAAAAATAAAATTTCTTCTGTCACTACCTAGACATCATCTAAAAATGCTGTCGATAGACTATGCCCCTCCTCATACACGAAGTACGAAGGCTTTGCCGAATATCAAATATTTGCTACAGAAGAGATTAGTGACGAATGAGTTTGATTGGTGACCGTTTTGTGGGCCAGAAGTAAGCCGCTTTTTCTGAGAAATCAGACTGTCAATTTTGTGATTATTTTCACGAAGTTGACAGTCTAATTTATGAAGTCTTTGGTATACTCCAGCCAGAAACTTTAATTCATCAGGGTTGGGAGATCTCTGATGCGCGTCTTCAAATTTTTTTATGTATTCGATTTTTTCCTGCTTATAAATGCTGTAGGCGACCAAGCCTATAAAATCACCCGAATTACTCACTAAATTGTTATAAATAAAGCTGTACCTAGTGGTTGGTTCTATGTTTTTCTGTTTATCTGTTGTCTTTCTTCCCATTAACATGCGCCCAAACTTCGTTTATTTGGTCCATGGTTAAGCGCGGTCTACTAGCCGCTGCATCTTCGATCTCACGAGAAAACTTTTTTCCGTCGATCGCCGCTTGGTTAGCCCGACGGATGAGGTCTTCTGTTACGACTATCCTCGCCATCTCACACTGATTTTGCATAAAGCACCTCCGCAAGAGGATCTTATATAGTATTTCACTGGCATGGGCAAATCGCAGAGCCGCGTTTCTCCGTAGGGAGAGTAAAAATGTTTCGCGCACATCTCCCACTTGAGAGAAGGGGGAGGTAAGGAAATTTTGTCGCCCTTTCCCGTTCATAGGGGATACATTGGCTCTTTCGTGTATCGTCGGTAAAGATGGCTACAAAAGGAATCTGTATGCGGGAACTTGGTCGCTAATACGCAGATACAGGGCTTGTGAAAAAAATCACTTTTCCCCAGGGGGAAGAATGACCCGCAAGTACGCAGGCGCAGGAAAGCGCGGTACGCCCTCGCTGGCACATCTACTCCATTAGCATGCCAGAACGGTAAACCAAAGGGCATTGAGCCCCAAGCGGAGCCTTCCCCTCTTGCGATGAGCTGCCAAAAGCTTAAAAAGCATGCTGTAGAGCAAGTATGCGCAGGGAACAGAAATGACCACAAGATACGCGCGGAGTACGATCTCATTATGATGGCATGACAAGTGAGGGAGCCCTGACTGGCAAACCACGTCAAATCACCGCAGAAGACCTTGCTTACTGTGAGGTCTTTTCTTTTTTCGGGGAATCTGAAGCTAGTTACGGCTTTCAAAGGGCATTGAGCCCCAAGCGGAGCCTTCCCCTCTTGCGATACGCTGCCAAGAGCTTAAGAAGCATACAAAGACATTCGGCCCACAGAAGGAGTGAGCAAGTCATCTAATCCAAGACAAAAGCGTATGTAAGCGGTCGGTTTCTCACACGTACTAACCCGGATCTTCTGTGAGAATAGAGCCCCTATCAAAACAGGGGCTTTTTTCTTGGGCCCTCACTCGCAGGAGGTGCTGCCATGTTAAGGCTCGCGGGCATTGAAAACAAAGGCATACGTAACCGCGACCGAGAGATCCATAACGCCGAAAGCGACGGATCTCAGCGTGAAAGAAATTGCCGAGCAACAGGGAATTTCAACTTGTCGTGTCTATCAAGTCGTACAACGATACTTGCCTAGGGGATATCTGAAGACGAGAAACCACAACTCGGGCAGAGAAAAGCTCATAGTCCCCCCAAACAATTGCACACAACGCGCAGCAGAGAGAGCTGACATAAGCCGACAGGCAAAAAAGAACCCAAAGTACATGGAAAAGCGCAATGCGAGAAAAGACTGTTGTTCCAACACCCCCTTAAGTCTCGCAAAGAAAGTTCACGTTGCAGTACAACGGCTTCACTTTTCAATGCGAGGAAAGTGATCCTAAGCGTCAGGTTGAGAGCGTATGCTGTATTTTGAATGCGTGTACGACGGTTTTCGGGGGGAAGCTATGATGTACAATCTCTTTTCGTCCGGCACAATCTACCTCATTCTGACGCCGTTGAATGGAAATTGCGGAATACCCAGCCTTTATGGCAGATTGCTTGCCGGTACATTCGGCGTCGAGGTCTGTGGTGAAACAAGCGATACGCGATCTTCACAACCGCAAATCGGAAAACGCTACGTATCCTGCATATTGACAACTACGGCGTAGACCTCACAAAGAGACGGTTGTATAAGGGCAAGTTCCAGACTCTTCTCGCAGAACCACGTACTCTGCTCACCGTAACGAGAAAGGAGCTTTTGCGTCTTGTTTTGGACGGCACATATGCTGAAGAGTGGCAAAACCTTAAATTGCAAGTGCAAATGGAGGCCTTCTATCAAGCGCAGGCAATGCCCGGTTCATAAAAATACCTCATTCGTTCAATCCCTGCAGTGGATACTGAAATCCTAGCGATACAGAGCATCTTGACGTATGTCAGTCAGCGACCTGCGAAAAGGAAACAAGGATACCCTTGGAAGTATCCACTCCCAGGGGCACGATGAAATCGCGCCTTTCAGACGATTTTATGCTATTTCTCTGACGATCGAAAGCGAAATCTCGTGACGCTACTACGGTTCGATGAGATTTAAAACCCGCAAGTACGTTGAGCCGTGAGCGGATACGTCAAACTAATAGGCCGCTTTAGCGAAGTATGCGGACGTACGTTGCGGAATCAGCCTTCCGTGAGGCGCAGAAAGCCAGACGCAAGGCGTGTGGGCCTGGGCCTCGGGAATAAAATATCTCACTGGGGCAGATTCTCATATGCGAGAAACTAAATCTAGTGGGTTAAAACTACCGCTTACGAGTATACAGGTGGAAAGACGAAGGAACGTCAAGTCACCCGCGAAACCCAACAAAGAAACAAAACCACAAAATGCGCAGACGGCATTGTTTTGTCTCATAGTTTTTATTAAATATGATATATAGAAATTAAATTATACACCTTAAAAAATAATATCCAGATTTTTTTTCAAATATGGTCTTTTGGTAATTTTTTCCCGAAAAGTCCCGTCAGTTCTGGACTATCCCCAAACCTTGCCTACGGGAAAGGCAGGAAAAAACAGAGAAAGTCCGTATCTAGAGCCACTCTAAAAAAAAAACATAAGTTTCCCAAAAAATGGTTTGACATTTTTTTACCAATGTACTACTTTGGGCTCCGTCGTAAGGACTGGCTTTAAGCCGGTCTTTCCTGAGGGGCGGTTAACTGATTCCCGTAAGACACATAGGGCACAAAACCCTGTCTGCACGTCTCCCAAGAGCGGACAAATTCCAGGAGATTGGCGCTCTCCAACTCCTTTGGAGGCAGAGTACAGACGCAAGTATACCCGACCGCATAATGATTTTCCCTGTCAGCCAAAAGGAAGCAACTTCAAGTTAGTTGCACCCACAGGGATCACTTTGTGACGCCGAGCATATTGTGTGTGCCACTTGGTGCGGCCAAGAGAACAGGGACACAGTGCTTGCCATAGGCGTAGCGTAACGCCTGAAATAGCTGGGGATTTTGCCTACCCTGTTTGCTACGATTTTAGTTTACTTTTTACGTATGGAGGATCCATGGCTCTAGATTTTCACGAGGACTGGTACCTTGACTCACTTGTCCGCCAATATGCCGCGCTCGGACGGACTGACGAGGCAGGCAAAGCGTTCACAAAGGAAAGTATTGCCTCCGCCATAAAAGCCTCCGGCCGAACGCTTGCCGAACATTACGAGGAGTTCAGCAGCACGGAAGGAACATCAGCCTACACCCATTTTTTCTTTGACGAAGACTATTATCTGCGATCAAAGCTCGCCGAACTCCAGGTTCGGGGCCATTTCTACTCGAAAGAAGGGCTGATCACCGCAATAAAGAATTTTGGTCTGACTGTGGAGGAACACTTTCAGAAATACAGTATCTCTGAAGGGACATCTGCCAATCCCTACTTCAACACATGCGAATATCTGCACGCGAAGCTCGCTCAGCTGCAAAACAATAGCGACCCAGAAATAGCTGCGGAATGGGCCGGAAAAACAGTCCAGGATGTCGCTGAAACTCTGCGTCAGGCCGGTCTTACACCCGAAGATCATTATCTCAGATACGGGTGCAAAGAGATGGACAAGGACGGCAATCTCATCAATCCGTCCAACGCCTTTGACGCGAATGCCTATATCGCGGCAAAGCTCCTCCAGCTCCAGCTCGACAATCCAATGGTATGGGGCAACAAAAACGGGATTGACGTTCTTAACGCCATCACAGACGCCAATCTCACCCCAGTCTCGCATTTTGAGAAATACGGCTGCACAGAGGCAAACAATTCGGGCATAGCCATGGTACAGACAGTGCCCGTTATTGACCGCGTACCCAATGATCCCTTGCGCGATCTCATGGGTGAAAACGTACCTGCAAACTACAATGCCTCTTCACCAGCGCCACAAGATGTCTATACGGGACGGGCTGTTTTAAAACCTGCCGACATGGGCGGACTGACAAATACCGACATCTCTCCGCTTGTCACGCGTCCAGAAGATCCTGTCCCGACACCTGTTGACATTAATTTTGTTGCCCTCCCGAACGACGGTATAGTCGACACAAACGAAAATCCAGTACAACTTGTCAGCATCGTAATACAGGATGCCCAGGGACATGATGTGGTCATATCCCAGTACGGCGTGGCGACGTTTGAAGATGAAAGAACAGTCGTCCACGCAGTAGACGCAAAAAGCGGAGACATCCTTGAAAAAGTCATCATGGAGGTGCGCTACAACGCCTACCAAAGCAAGGTTACAACAATCGATATTGCCGATTCTGACGGACACTTCACGCAGACAATCACTGAAAGCCAAAGTTTTATCCGTATAAAAACAGTTGGCACATTGCGCGACGGTTCAACATTTAGCGCAACAAGTACATCGTTCCGGGGCGGAACGACAAGCACCGCCACCATTACAGAGCAGGACGGAGACGCCTATACTATTGCGTCTCAGATTTCTTCCGATGCAAACGGTAAAATGACGGAAGAGACAACGACAATCCACTACGATAAAGACGGCAGTATCATCGAAACTACCAACAGGACAAAAATAACAAGTATCAGTAATGACGGCTCAACGTGCATCCGCACACAATCTGTCACCAAGGATGCGCAGGGCAATGTTCTGGAAACAAGCTCTGTCCTCGATACAATCTCAAAAACTGCCGACGGACAAACTCTCACCGTTTCCAAGGGCGAAAATACCAACGCTCTTGGCGAAAAAACAACATTTGAAAGCACATCCATTGCATTCCGCAATCCAGATGGTTCAATCACAACGATAATCAACGGCAACAGCGAAATTCGCGATCAAGCAGGCGACCTACTCTCCGTCGAAGTACTCACAAAAACCATTACGGTTTATGCCGACGGATCGAGCGTCTCAACAACCGTGAACGAATCTTCTTATGCCGACGGATCAAGTGTGACAACCCATCAGAAAATCGAAACACAGACTGACGAATCAGGCAATGAAACGACTCGTTCCACAACAACGACAACAGTAA
Organism: Desulfovibrionaceae bacterium; assembly: GCA_017454105.1. Lineage (GTDB taxonomy): Bacteria > Desulfobacterota > Desulfovibrionia > Desulfovibrionales > Desulfovibrionaceae > Desulfovibrio. The sequence continues at coordinate 29,184 of JAFTDR010000011.1, forward strand.
AAGATAAGGACGGGCACGAAAGCAGTAAAACAACTGTCGACGAAAAAACTTCTGCTTCTACGGAAACAAACGATAAAAACAAAGAGTCACAAGATACCAATACGGGAGATTCAAAAGAAAATACCAATCAAAACGCAAAGGACGAACAGCAAGCTTCTGACAAAAACAACCAAAACGATAACGATTCTCAGGCTTCGGACTCGACTAAGGAGCAAGACCAGAAAGATTCAAATAAAAACACGGACGAACAACAAGCCTCGGACAAAAACAACAAAAACGATAACGATTCACAGACTTCTGACTCGACTAAGGAGCAGGAACAGGGAGATTCAAACAGAAACAAGAACGAACAGCAAGCTTCAGACAAAAACAACCAAAACGATAACGATTCACAGACTTCTGACTCGACTAAGGAGCAGGAACAGGGAGATTCAAACAAAAGCAGGGACGAACAGCAAGCCTCGGACAAGAACAACCAGAACGATAACGATTCTCAGGCTTCTGACTCACATGAGAATCAAGAACAGGAAGATTCAAACAGGCCTCAGGACCAAGAACAGGGAGATCCGAACAAGTCCCAAGACGAGCAGCAAGCCTCGGATAATAACAACCAGAACGCGAATGATTCCCAGGCTTCTGACTCACATGAGAATCAAGACCAAGGAGACTCAAACAGACCTCAGGACCAAGAACAGGGAGATCCGAATAAGTCCCAAGACGAGCAGCAAGCCTCGGATAATAACAACCAGAACGCGAATGATTCCCAGGCTTCTGATTCGCCCAATAATCAAGAACAGGGAGACT
>JAFTDR010000134.1 GCA_017454105.1 Desulfovibrionaceae bacterium
CAGTAATTTCTCAGATTTTTGCAAGAACATTGATCTGCTTTGCAGCACCACTCACACTGATCTCAAGGCTGAAATGGACACTCTAATCGGCGAGAAGGTGCAGCTGTTTGACGGGATGATCCTTAAGAGTCCCAATTCATTTGAGCAGCCCCATAAAGCCGCTTAATGAGTGGGGAGGGGCGAGTGTGATAACGGCCTCTGCAGCATTCTAAAAAGTGCAATTTTTTTTCTGGCCGGAGTATAATACTTCATAGGTAGTGGAGGAATCGAAAGCTCAAATAAGCGTGTAGTTCAGGCTAGATTAAAACTTCCTGGAGCTAAATGGGATAGAATAAGAGCTCAATATATACTTTCACTATCAGCAAAATTTTACAGTGAGCAATGGAATGTAGTAGAAACAATGCTGTTAGATTTTTTTGATAGAAAAATGTCAGTATTAAATAGACAATTAATGTAGTTGTATTGTAGTATTAACCTCTATTTTTAGAAGTAAAACCTGTTTATATGTAAAAAAATGGAACGGCGCTCATGAAATTGATATTCTATTTCAATTCCCAGTTTTAACAGTCACACCCAGGTAGCTGACATCTCTGCGAATCATATGATACGCATTTTCATGGGATGTATAGGAGTTGGTCAACGCTTAGTAGCCCCTAGAAGGTGTCGAACTCCGCTGAACAAAGTCTACCCTGTCACTTCTGTCTCTCCATAGCAGATTGGATATTGCTCGCGAGACATCTGCTTTTTACGTGGCGAATGCTTTCTGAGCGCCACATCTCCTTCACTCGTCCATACCCACTTTGGCTGCGAATGCTGCTGAGTGAAGGAATGACAAGTGTTGCCTAAGGACCACTGATGCCAGTGACAGATAGCATTTTGACGCCTTGAGATGGCCTCCCGATGATCTTCTGAACATTGGACGATCCTTGAGGACCACTCAAACAGCGATAAACAGGAGGCCTATAGTGGATGTGCAAGGTCACTTCGCCCAACAGCCGATGAAGCCAAGAAACTGGCGGTTTCTGGGGGCCCTGGTGCTTGACCGATACTATGCCAATCCGTACACGCGGAAAATTTGACAATTGGCAACACACCGAAGTCCGCGCGTGAGGAACAGTGCTGTAAATGATGTTGGGATACAGGGAACTTGAAAATACATGCAAATGCGTGTAGAGTGAGATGATATGGATAATAGGCAGTACGATAAACTTTGGCTTCTCACTATTAGCGCAAGCCTCATAGCGGTTGGTGGTTTCCAGAGCGAGATGGAAATCGGGCTACGCATAATAGCCGTAGTTATCTCCTTTTTAGTGTATCTCGCTGGCCGTTCTCTTTAACAGGTGGAGAAGACCATGGAATGGTATTTCTTTTGCGTCGTAATTATGGTCGCAGTCGTTTTTGTGCATTCAAAATTTTTTTGTTAAACAGCAAATGATTTTAGAGGGCTTCTTTGGAGGCCCTTTTTTGCTGCCGAATTTCGGACACAAAAAACCTAGAGAACCCTATGCGTCAGGATAGTTGCGAGTATAGCTTTCTTGAATTTGCTCCCAGGAGAGGTTGAATCTGGCGAGGTATTTGCGAAGTCTGTCCGCATCATTGGGTTTTTGCTTTGTTTTACGAGATTGCGCGAACAGTTGTCTTCCTGCTTCTGAAAGGGTGCGTGCTGTGCGACAGGTACGTATTACAAAAGCCAGTTGCGGTACGTCAAAAAGATCCAGATCCGCCGCTGCGTCTCCGAGGAGACTTTGCAGCAGCTTTTGATCGCTTTCTTCCTTCGTGCCTTTGCCTGCAAGTTTGCTCCAACTATTCGTTAGGCGCTTCCATTCCTCCTTCACAAGCTCTGTGCTGACGCGCTTGTCTCCCGAAAGGACGCCGAGCCTAAGAACAGCAGCTGACAAATCGCGGAAATTCCCGCGCCATAGCGCCTCCTTGCTCTTGGCAAGGGAGAGAAAGATTCTCTCGCTTCCTTAGTGAAGCGTATGCATCGACCGATTCTAGCCGAAGTTTGCTCAATTTCGTAGTCGAGATTGGGCTCGATATCCTCAGTTCTTTGCGCAAGACCAGGCAGATGAAAGGTCCATGTGTTGATTTTGGCCAAAAGGTCTTCTCTGAATCGACCGCAGGCTGCTTGCTCTTCTAATTCCCGATTGGTTCCGCAGATGAGCTGAAAGTCACTGGCCGTTTCTTTGTCCGAGCCGAGGGGATAGAAGCGCTTTTCCTCTATCGCCCGAAGCAGCATGGCCTGCTCGTCAAGGCCAAGTTCTCCAATTTCGTCAAGAAAGAGAAGGCCGCCGTCAGCCTGGCGTAAAAGCCCTGTTCGGGCGGTCGATGCGCCTGAATAGGCCCCTTTGTGATGCCCAAAGAGACTACTCATTGCCATGTCTCCACGGAGAGTGGCACAGTTGACGGTCACAAAGTCGCCCGCAACAAGATGTTTTTGTTTGCGCAGCTCATAGATGAGCCTGGCCAATCGCGATTTCCCTGAACCTGTTGGCCCCATGAGCAGTATCGGCTCTTTGGATTCAGAGCCGACCTGTTCCATCTGCTCGATCATGGCGTTGAAGTCACGATTTTTTGTTTCAATTCCAGACTTTAAAAATGACGTATCATTTTTACTTTTTTGTGAAAAACGCTCGGCAAGCTTCTCATAGCGAGAAAGGTTGAGGTCAATAATTGTGTAGGAACCCTGAAGATCGTGCGTATTGTGTGTGATGCCTGTCTGAATGAGGCGTCCAGGAAAATGGCGTGACTCTGTGAGGAGGAAGAGACAGATCTGCAGCACATGGGTGCCTGTGCTAATATGGATGAGATAGTCTTCTTTGTCCGTATCAAAAGGGTAGACTTGAGAAAATCATAGAGAACGCTGTAGACCTCCTCAAAATCCCAGGGATCGTTGAGATCAACGATTGTGCGGGAGATTGTCGTCTCAGGCGAGACCAGAGCAAAGTCTTCGCTGATTGCCAGTGCGAGCTTCTCGTACTTTGAGCTGTACAATAGCTCAAGACGATCGATGAGCAAATCGTCCTGGGCGCCGAGAGCTACAGTCGGCCGCCACTTTTTCCAGCGTTGAGGTCCAGATCCGCCAAGATTGTCCAGAGTGGTTCCGAGAAAGCCTATGACGACTGTTTTTTTCTGCATACCTATCCTACGAGATAAAAGTATAGAATCATGTATCGCTACTTTTTTTTTCTTGGGCACAAGAGAAAAAAAGTCGGCATGGAGAGCGGTATTGAGCCGATCACAGATTTGGCACAATACGTGCTTTATAGCCTGTGGTGAACGTTGATTGAGTAAGAGGGCATGAGCTGTGTGCCTCGGTGTATACTCCAGCCAGAAGAAAAATAACAGTTTTGCAAAAAGGAGTCAGCACAGAGTCTGGTATTTTCAACTCCAAGTGGCAATTTTTTTCTGACAGAAGGAGAGCATAGACGGTGCTCATGTCGAGTTCTGGCGGAGAATTTTCTTTGAGTCGAGATGGCGGGGTCTGTGGCCCAGGGGGGCGTACATGGTTGAGGACGGCTATCTGTATGTGGACGGAAGTCTCGGAGAGGGCGGTGGGCAAGTGCTGCGTGCTGCGCTTGCGCTCTCTATGGCGCTTGGGAAGCCTTTTCGCATGGGATCAATACGAGCCAAAAGAAAGCGACCAGGACTCAAGAGGCAGCATATAACCTGTCTTTTAGCGGCACAAAGAATCTGTGACGCACAGATTGAAGGAGCAGAGCTTAATGCCAGCGAAATAGTCTTTGCCCCTGGCAGCGTCAAGGCGGGAAACTATGACTTTGCGATAGGTACAGGGGGAAGCGTCTCCCTTGTGCTTCAGGCAATACTTCCACCACTTTGCTTTGCCAGCGGCAGATCGCATCTTGTGGTATGCGGGGGTACGCACGTGCCGGGGGCACCTCCCTTTGAATTTCTCTGCGCTACACTGTTTCCCTGCCTTGAGCTTCTCGGTCCGCGTCTTGAGACATCTCTTGAGCGTGTTGGCTATATGGTTGTAGGCGGGGGCATAGTGCATGTTTCGATTACACCCACAGCAAAGCCGCAGCCTCTCCTTCTTGAATGGACAGAGGTGCGCAGAGAAGCGCGGGCGATCCTCTACGGCCAAATCTTCCTGATGGTGTTATTGAGCGTGAAATCAAGGTTTTGCCTGAAAAGGGAGAGGAGCTTGGTCTTAGTGAAGAGCGCATAGCCATACGCGATGGCACATGGGATCAGCCATGGCCTGTACCGTACGAAGGAGTCGGGAATATGGTTGAACTCTGTCTTCCTTGCGGCCGATGGCATTCAGTCATTGGTGAATGTGGGTGGCTTGGGCGAAGCGCTGAGGTTGTTGCGAGGGAGGTCTGCAAAAGAGCTATAGAATTTCTCACAAGCGGCGCCCCAGTGGAAGCTTGTCTTTCCGATCAGCTGCTTGTGCCATTGGCTTTAGCAGGTGGCGGCACCTTTGCACAAAAAGACTGACAAGCCATGCCGCCACCTGCATGGAGATCATCCATCTATTTTCTGGCAAGAAGTGTCTTGTGAAACAGTGCGGCAAAACTATTGCCATTACCGTGCCACAGTGCAGGAAGTACGATGATCACACGTAACGAGTTGAATGACTTGGGAATCCCTAATATTCCAGAAGTTATGCCTTTGGCCATGCGCCTTGTGAATGTGGCCATAGGGCGGGGAGCCGATGAAAAGAATCTGCGTGAGAAACTAGAGACGCTTGTCGATAATCCCTCATCATTGCGTAATGACCCAATCTTAGGTGAAATAGCCAAGGCTCTTATTCCCTGTCTGCAAGAGAGCGGTTATTTGGCCCCGCGATTATCTCCCGTCCCGTGGGAACATTTTGGTCTGCAGGATATCGATCCTGCGGCCATTGAGCAAATAAAGCAGGCCTGTCTTTTACCCAATGCAGTGCGCGGAGCTCTTTTGCCCGATGCCCATCTCGGCTATGGCCTGCCTATCGGTGGCGTCCTTGCTGTAGAGGGTGCGGTTATACCATACGCAGTTGGGGTCGATATTGCCTGTCGCATGCGTCTGACAGTTCTGGACATGCCAGTCTCAGCTCTTTCTGAGCGTCGTGCAGAACTTGTCACAGCAGTAAAGAAAGAGACCCGTTTTGGCTTGGGCGCCTCCTTTGAAAAGAATATGAGACGCGAACATGCGGTTATCGATGAAGACTGGACGTGCTACGAGGCTTTTTTGCCAGGTCTGCGCAAGGACAAGGCCTGGTCTCAATTAGGAACAAGCGGCGGAGGGAATCACTTTGTGGAATTTGGCGAACTCCACCTGGCAAAGAAAGCCTGCCTTGGCGGTGTAGCACTTGACCCTGGAGTGTATCTCGCATTGCTCAGTCACTCAGGCAGTCGCGGGTCAGGCGAGGCTGTGGCTAAGCACTACAGTTCCTTGGCCATAAGTCGTCTTTCGTATCTCCCGAAAGCGATGCGGCATCTGGCTTGGCTTCCGATTGATAGCTCTCCTGGTCAGGAATATTGGATGTGTATGGAACTTATGGGTCGGTATGCTGCGGCGAATCACGAGTTAATTCACAGGCATATACTCGATCACCTTGGCGCTTTGGCTCTGACTTATGTGGAAAATCACCATAATTTTGCCTGGCTTGAGGAGCATGATGGCAAAAAGGTGATAGTACACCGCAAGGGCGCAACGCCAGCAGGATATGGCGTGCAAGGAATCATTCCAGGCTCTATGGCGAGTTCAGGCTTTGTTGTTCAGGGTCTTGGCAACGAAAAATCTCTTGCTTCGTGTTCACACGGAGCCGGTCGCCGCATGAGCCGCGCGGAAGCTTTCAGAAGTCTTTCGCATGAGAGTATGCAGGACTATCTTCGCAAGCATCAGGTTGAGCTACTAGGTTGGGCACTTGATGAATCGCCAGAAGCGTATAAGGATATTGACGAGGTCATGGCTTTGCAAAGTGAACTTGTGGAAATTCTCGCTCGTTTTATTCCACGTATTGTGCGAATGGCTCCTGAGCGACAGGAAGGGCGCTTCGGCAAAAAGAAGGAGACGCAAGAGTGACGCGTCGTTCTGTCCTTGTCTGTTCTTGGCATTTCACGTAGCTTAAGCTACGAAAGGCCTATTTTCCGAGGGTGTACACGTTTTTAGGACCCTTTGTAGCTCTACTCGAGCCGGAAATAAACTGACTCATTTGCGAGAGTGACTCAGCACGGGATATGGCATTTTCAACTCCAAGAGGCAGTTTTTTTCCAGACAAGAAATAACGTTGCACCAGTTTGGTTGCGAAGTCCCTTGTTCCAGTACTCTCATACATCTGGCAGAGTCCCTTTTTACTGGCCTGAGTATACGCGGATCGTTTAGCTACAAAGGCTTTTTTTGTTCAGAGAGAGCCGATGGAATGCGTCTCCCGTGTAGCTCAATGAGTGGGGCTAGTGCGTACCGCTGCGCGGGGCTGAGAAACTGTTTCCCTCGCGAGCTTTGCGTCGACATCTGAAACAAGCGTGCAAGCAAGCTTTTTGCAGAAGTATACACTGATACTTTTTTTTATTAAAAATGACGTTTATTATTGCCGAAACGGCCTACCTGCTTTAGCAAAAATAGTAGGATTGTAAGGGCAGTCACAGGGGGAAAGTTTATTAAGAGTGATATTCATTTCCGTTGTTGAAACATTTTGCCAGTTTCGACAACAATATTTTCTTGCAGATGTTCTTTCCCCCCGACCAAGGCTTTCTTTTCTTGAGACGAGGGCCGCGCAGAAGTCAGGATGCACTTGTTTTTTTATCGGTGCCCACAAAGACGTCTCTTTGAGGGCACCTACTCGAAGGCACCTTGTTTAGCATTGTCCGCCAAGCGAACGGCTTTTCTGTACGATATCGGGGCGATTTTTTATGTCGTCTTCGTTGGTGACACCCGCTCCATGCACAACGCCTGCCAGTCTGCTTTTCTTAAAACAGGCAACCCAGCCTTCAATATCCTTGATCGCTCCCTCAATGGCTTTCGGGCTTTTGTCAGCGGATGAAGCGAGCAGATAGATATCACGGAAAGAGTACTCGGCAGGGTAGAGAGGATTTGAGCGATCGAGCATTGTCTTCAATTGGCCAGAAACGGCGTAGTAGTAGATCGGCGTGGCAAAACAGATCACATCGGCTGTGCGCATTTTTTCCGCAATGCCTTCTGCGTCATCATGCTGGACGCAATGCTTTGTTTTCTGGCAGGCCATACAGCCCTTGCAGAAATTGATGGTCTTGTCGCGTAGCGAGATTTTTTCCACGCTGTGGCCAGCCTTTTCTGCTCCTTCCATGAAGGCTTGAGCCATTGCGTCTGAATTGCTTTTTTTGCGAGGACTTGCGGAAAGAATCAAAACCTTTTTTGCCATAGTGTATTCTCCTTTCAATAGCGCTCAGTATGCACTTTTTTCCATTGGATCGCATGAGCTGCGTGAGGATCTGGATGGCTGTCGATGACTCCAAGAGAAATGATTGACACTGCCCGCAGATTTGTGGGGAAGAGAAAACGTTCTCTCAGCCAATCTTCCATTGGCCTTTCGTCAGTAGATTCTCGTGCGCGCATCTGAATCCAACAACTGCCAAGCCCAAGCGCGTCTGCTGTAAGATGCATGTAGGCCGCTGCGATTGACGCGTCTTCAAGCCATGTGTCCGTTTTGTCTGCATCGGCCAGCACCAATATGGCAGCACCCGCCTTTTCCAGCATCCCCGCACCCGATTTGCGGGAATGGGCCAGTTCCTGAAGACGGTGTCTGTCCTTGATGACAATACATTCAACCGATTGCAGATTTCTTCCTGTTGGTGCAATAATTCCAGCTTCCAGTACCTGCTTGAGCAGCAAATCATCAATGGCTGCGCCAGTGTACTGTCTGACACTTCTGCGGTGACGCATATGTTCCATGATATCCATAGCAAAAAGACCTCTCTGTCGTGAGCCGAACAAAAGATAGGGCTCACAGTATGTGGTTCTCGGTGGCCGGAAGGGCGCATGTACCGGTACATACATACCCTAAAATCCGCATCATAAAATGTAACCTACAGAATTTTTTGCATTCCTCTAGAATAGCGGAAGAAAAACTCTTGGCAACCTTTTTTTGTAGGGTAAAAGAACAGGAGTGAGTCATAACCTGATTACCCAGCAGCATGTCGGAAAGTGTACATATCATTGCAAAAAAAATACCTGACATAGCAATTTCCATGCCAAATTGCTATGTCAGACAAAAAATTCTCTTGGTACTATTTTTGCATTATAAAAAGCTATAGAAAGCTGTCGTAGGTTAAAAAAATAGTGCGGATTTTAGGTACATACGACACCAAAGACTTCCTTCTTGCTTTGCGCTGTTTTTGCCCTCGCTCGAAATATCAAGGGTACAGGAAGCATTGCAGCCTTATGAGCAAGAAGTCCTGTTTCACAGTGTCATGAACTGCGCTTATGATACGCGTACTCGTTCGTTTTTGTCCAATAGAGGCTACAGCGCAAAGGCAAGAAAAATTGAGTACGGTAAAAAAAGTGCTTGACTATGTGAAGAAAAAAGCGGATAAGGCATTCCTGTCGCGAGTGACTGAAAGATTCCTCCTTTTATTGGTGTTTTTATGAGGCGTGAATGCCCATAGCGCAAAAAAAGAAAATCAATTTCAGAAAATTCGGATAAAAAAGATTGCTTGGAGCCAAAGACATATTTTTGTTTGGCAGTTTGCCGTATATGGCATATCTTCTCCAAGTTATTCGATATTGCGAGTCACATGCCACTTCAGGTAGACATGTTTCTCCCTCTTGTTGTCCTTTGTGGACACAGAGAGAAGAAAAAATCATTTTTTCTTCTTGACACGCAAGATTGATGAGAGTATATTGCCTCTTCGTGTCGCGTTAACAAAACGTGACTGAGACAAAAGCGTATTGGTTTTTGTCCATTGACAAGTGAATAGCGAGTGGAAGAACAGAAACATTGAGTTTCTAAAAGAGAAATTCTGATTTCTGCATAGCAGGAATCTGACACAGATTTGAACTGGAGAGTTTGATTCTGGCTCAGATTGA